>QGUZ01000451.1 GCA_003242605.1 Actinomycetota bacterium | reverse complement strand
TACCCCAGGGAGTGATTCGATGGACGCCGCCCTGATCGCCGGGATCGTCGTCGCGTTCCTCGCCATCGTCACCGTGCTGAAGGCGGTGCGCATCGTCCCGCAGGCCCGCGCCGCGAACGTGGAGCGGCTCGGCCGCTACTTCCGCACCCTCGAGCCCGGGCTCAACTTCGTCATCCCCTACGTGGACCGGGTCCGGCCGCTGATCGACCTGCGCGAGCAGGTCGTCTCGTTCCGGCCGCAGCCGGTCATCACCGAGGACAACCTCGTCGTCGACATCGACACCGTCCTCTACTTCCAGGTCACCGACCCCCGGGCCGCCGAGTACGAGATCGCGAACTACATCCAGGCGATCGAGCAGCTCACCGTGACCACGCTGCGGAACGTGATCGGCGGCATGGACCTGGAGAAGACGCTCACCTCCCGGGACACGATCAACAGCCAGCTCCGCGGCGTGCTCGACGAGGCGACCGGCAAGTGGGGCATCCGGGTCAACCGCGTCGAGATCAAGGCGATCGACCCGCCGAAGACGATCAAAGAGGCGATGGAGAAGCAGATGCGCGCCGAGCGGGACAAGCGCGCCGCGATCCTCACCGCCGAGGGCCAGCGCCAGTCGCAGATCCTCACCGCCGAGGGCGAGAAGCAGAGCGCGATCCTGCGCGCCGAGGGTGAGCGCTCCGCCCTCATCCTCAAGGCGGACGGCCAGGCGAAGGCGATCGACCAGATCTTCCAGGCGGTGCACCGCAACGACCCCGACCCCAAGCTGCTCGCCTACCAGTACCTGCAGGTGCTGCCGCAGCTCGCGCAGGGCCAGGGCAACACCTTCTGGGTGATCCCGAGCGAGGTGACCTCGGCGTTGCAGAGCGTGTCGAAGGCGTTCACCGAGTCGCTGCCGCGCGCCGCCACCACCGAGCAGCAGGACGCCGCCACCGCCGCCTCGGCCGCGGCCGCGGTCGAGGCCGCCCGGCAGGCCGAGCAGGCCGCGGCGCAGGCGAAGGCCGAGGCCGAGGAGAGCGCCGGGCCGCGCCAGATCGCCGCCCGCACCCAGGCCCCGGACCCGCTCAAGGACGTCGCCGCCGAACCGCGCAAGGACCCCGCCAAGCCCGCGGAGTGACCGGCGTCCCGCCCGCCGGGCGGGTCGCCGTGCGGGTTTCGCGCGGACGGCGGCAAGCGGCGGGCCGTACCGGCGCGGGTACGCGGACGGCGCGCCTCGCCGCACGTCCCTCCCCGCCCGCCGGTTCGCGCCCGGGCCACGCCGGTCGCGGCGGCGCACGCCTCGACGGCTCGGCCCGGGCTACGGCTCGCGGGGGGCGCGCAGCACGTAGCCGACGCCGCGCAGCGTGTGGATGAGGCGCGGCTCGACCTTGTCGACCTTGCGGCGGAGGTAGGAGACGTAGGACTCCACCACGTTGTGGTCGCCGCCGAAGTCGTAGTGCCACACGTGCTCGAGGATCTGCGCCTTCGACAGCGCCCGGCCCGCGTTGCGCATGAAGTAGCGGAGCAGCTTGAACTCGGTGGGCGAGAGCCGTACCGGCCGGCCCGCCCGCCACACCTGGCGGGTCTCCTCGTCGAGCTCGAGGTCGGCGACCTGGAGCCGGGCCGGGAGGGTGTGCTCGCCCCGCCTGCGGCGCAGCACCGCGCGGATGCGGGCGAGCATCTCCTCGAGGCTGAACGGCTTGGTCACGTAGTCGTCCCCGAGGCCGAGGCCGAGGATCTTGTCCTCGGTGGCGTCCCGGGCGGTGAGGAACACCACGGGGATCCAGCGCACGCCGCCGCGCAGCCGGTTCGCCACCTGGAAGCCGTCGAGGTCGGGGAGCATCACGTCGAGGACGACGAGGTCCGGGCGGCAGCGCTCGGCGAGCTGCAGCGCCTCCCGCCCGTCCGCAGCGGTGATCACGTCGAACCCGGCGTGGCGCAGGCTCGCCGAGAGCAGCTCCCGGATGTTCGGTTCGTCGTCGACGACGAGCAGGAGGCCCTCGGGACGCTGGGTGGTGGTGTCCGTGCCGGTCATCGTTCCGCTCCGTCCGCCGATCCTGATCCTTCTCCGGCGTCGCGGCCGGGCTCCGGCCCGGGCCGGGGCGGCCGCGGCGGGGCCGGGGCCGGGCGGGTGTCGGGCGGACGGCGGCCCTCCTTTCGCGCCCGGGCGATCCCGTACGGCCGGCGGCCGATGCCGTGCGGCCGCGGCGTCATCCGGCACCGCCCTGCCCGGCGCCACCGCCTCGCCGGCCGCCGAACCCGCCGCCGAAGCCGGGTCCGCCGCCGCGGCCCGCCGTCTGGCTCACCTCGGCGGCGTCGACCGTGCCGTCCTCGGCCTGCGTGCCGCGCACGATCACGGTGGTGCCCTGCTCGAGGTCGGCGACCGTGCCGTCCTTGGTCACCCGGATCCGGGTGTCCTTCCCGGTGCGCACGGTCACCGTCGTGCCCTGCGGCGTCCGCAGGTAGATCGTGTCGCCGTCGACGCGGCTGACCGTGCCGACGGTGGCCGCGCCGCCGCCCGGGCCCTGGCCCCGGCCGAAGCCGCCGCGGCCTTGCCCGGGCCCCTGCCCGCCGCCCGCCGCGGGATTCCGGGCCGCCTCCCCGTCCGCGGCGATCCGGGCGCGGCCCACGGCCGCGTCGCCGCCGAACGCCTTGTGCGCCTGGATGCCGGCGATCACGCCCGCCACGAAGATCACGCCCGCGCCGAGCGCGACCGTCACCTTCGACACGCCGCGGCGCGGGGCGGCGGCGAGCTCCGCGTCCACGTCGGTGCCGAACGGGGAGTCGGCGAGCGGGTCCGCCCCCGGCGGGCGGGCGCCGGCGTCCTCGCCGGGTGTCTTCCTGGTCGCGGTCATCTGTCTGGTCCTCTCCCTTCGCGGCGGGGCGCCGCCGGGCCGTACCGGTCAGTCGTGCCGCAGCGCCTCGATGGGGCGCAGCTTGGCGGCGCGGTTGGCCGGGAACACGCCGAAGAACAGGCCGATCGCCACCGACACGCCGAGCGCCGCCACGATCGAGCCCGGCACGATCACCGGCTGGATCCCGGCGATCGGGAACCGGCTGCCGATCACGCCGACGGCGACGCCGGCGAGGCCGCCGGCGAGGCTGAGCATCGTCGCCTCGGCGAGGAACTGGCCGAGGATCGCGCCCCGGGTCGCGCCGATCGCCTTGCGGATGCCGATCTCCCGGGTCCGCTCGGTCACGGTGACGAGCATGATGTTCGTGATGCCGATGCCGCCGAC
>QGUZ01000123.1 GCA_003242605.1 Actinomycetota bacterium | reverse complement strand
CTGATCAGATGTTTGTCGGCGGGCAGCACCGACACCGCGACCCGCACCGGCATATCTTCGGGGTCGTAACCAACCCGGACGTGAACGACAACAGGAGTACCAGGTTCGAGCTTGAGGCGCGACACTTCCTCAGAAGTCGGCATACGTGCGGAAATGTCGTCGACCATGCGAACCTGCGGGTGTCCGAGTTCCTCCAGCACGCGGTTCGCGCCCCGGGTGATGTCGGCCGGCCGGGCGATCTCCGAATTCTGGACGAGCGAGAGGGGGAAGTAGGAGTCGTTGGTGTTGAACGGCTGGTCGTCGACGTACCGGAGCCGGCGCCGGACCACGGCGAGCTCGCCGTCGGGCAGCGCGAGCCGGGTGGCGATGTCCTCGGGCGGCTCCACGATCGCCACCTCGATGTCCTGACTCGGCTTCCGCCCCACCTCGGCGACGGCGCGCGCGAACGCCTCCTGCCGCCCGCCCTCGGGCTGCGGTTCGAGCTCCTTCTGCGGGTACAGGAGCAGGGGCCGCCGTTCCCGGACCACGCTGCCACGGCGCGGCGTACGGCTGATCAGGCCCTCGTTGACGAGCTCACCGAGCGCCAGCCGCACGGTGTTGCGGCTGACGTTCGACTTGCGCATGAGATCGGCCTCGGTTGGCAGCGGGTCCCCCGGACGGAGTTCCCCCGAGTAGATGGCGCGCCGCAGCTCCGACGCCACCTGTTGATACAGCGTTGACCGTGCCACTCCGACCCTCTGCATGCCCTTTTGTTCCAACAAATTTAGACGATCTCGTTCCAACTTGGAACAACCCCTTGACCGCGGAGAGCGTTGCGGCGCATCATCCAATCGTTGGTACAAATCCATCGAAAGGCCGATCGCGGGTGAGCGGCGGCCGGACGGCCTGACCGACCGTGGGCGGTATGTCACGGTTCCGCGACGGGCCGTCACCCCAAGGGCTCCCCGCGCGTCGGCGGTTCAGGACCCCATCCCTCGCCGGGGTCCTGGGCGCCACGCGCCGGGGCGGAGCGTGTCCTGGCGGGTCCCCCACGCCCGCCAGGACACGCTCCACTCTTTTCGGCCACCCGTTTCGGCGCGGGTCGCCGGCCCGGTCCCGCGTCACGCGCTGCGCGCACGTCTCTCCGATCACGAGACGTGAATCACATCCGTTCTTCACCTCCGGTCACATCCCGTCAAGGCCCAATTCGGCGGCGTCGCCGGACATATCCGTGATGAATACCGACCGGTCGGTTTGTCCCACGGGTCCGGGTGGGGCATGCTGCCGTCATGAACCTGTTCTCGGTCGAAGGAAAGACGGTCGTCGTCACGGGCGGCTCCCGCGGCATCGGCAGGATGATCGCCCAGGGGTTCGTCGCGGCCGGCGCCCGCGTCTACATCGCCTCACGCAAGACCGCCGAGCTGGAGAAGACCGCGGCCGAGCTCGGCTGCACCGCGATCACCGCCGACCTGTCCACGCGCGAGGGCGTGGAGACGCTGGTGTCGGCGGTCTCCGCGCGGGAGAGCCGCCTCGACGTGCTGGTGAACAACGCGGGGGCGGCCTGGGGCGCGCCGCTCGAGGAGTACCCCGAGTCCGGGTTCGACAAGGTCTTCGCGATCAACGTCAAGGCCGTCTTCTACCTCACCGTGCGGTTCCTCCCGCTGCTGCGCGCGGCGGCGAGCCCGGACGACCCGGCCCGGGTGATCAACATCGGCTCGGTGGACGGCATCCGGGTGCCGGTGATGGAGAACTACGCGTACTCCGCGGCGAAGGCGGCGGTGCACCAGCTCACCCGGCACCTCGCCGCCCGGCTCGCCTCCGAGCGCATCACCGTGAACGCGATCGCGCCGGGCCCGTTCGAGTCGAAGATGATGGCCTTCGCCCTCGACGACCCGAAGATGCGCGCCGAGATCGAGGCGGCGATCCCGCTCGGCCGGATCGGCCGGCCCGAGGACGTGGCCGGGGCCGCCATCTACCTCTCCTCCCGGGCGGGCGCCTATCTCACCGGCGCGGTGATCCCGGTGGACGGCGGCATCACGGCCAAGGCCTGATCCGCCGCCCCGGCCGGCCCGCGCCCCGCGCGCCCCGCACCGGCGGGCGCGGGCCGTCCCGGCTACGGCGCCACCCCCGCGATCACCTCGGCGGCGGCCTGGCCGCAGACCCGCGCCGAACCGTGCGTGGCGATGTGCGCCGCGCCCCGGTCGGTACGGCCGGGCAGCCCCATCTCGACCACGATCGCGTCGGGCCGGGCGGCGAGCAGCCGGTCGATCGCCTCCGACAGCCAGCGGTGCCGGTCGGCGTACCGGGCGACGATCACCAGCGGGCGGCCGGCGGCGTCCGCCAGCGCGGCGTCGAGCTCGGCCGAGCCGGGCACCTCGCCGTCGCGCTCGGTGAACCGCGCCACCGTGGTGCCGGGCAGCAGCCCGCCGAGCGGCTCGCCCACCCCCCACGGGGTGTGCCGGTCGCTGGCGAGCGAGAGCTGCGGCGACATCTCGATCACGTGCGGCGGGGCGGAGAGCGGCAGCGCGCCGGGGTCGCGCCGGGTGACCCGGATCGCGCGCCGGGCCACGTGCAACCCGATCGGCACCCCCTCGGGCAGGTCCACGGCGGGCCGCTCCCCCGCGGCGGGCCGGGCGGTCGCGGGCCAGGCGGCGAGCCGGCGCATGCGCTCGGCGGCCTCGGCGAGCCGCTGCTCGGGCAGCGTGCCCTCGGCGACCGCCCCGGCGATCGTCTGCCGGATCTCCTCGACGATCTGCTCGTCGTGGTGCTCGCCGCCGACGCAGATCCCGTCCGCGCCCGCGGCGATCGCCCGCATCGCCGCGCCGGGAATGCCGTACCGGTCGGCGACGGCCGCCATCTCGATGCCGTCGGTGATCACCGGCCCGTCGAAGCGCAGCTCGTGCCGGAGCAGGTCGCGGAGGATCTTCGGGCTGAGCGTGGCCGGGTACGCCTCGTCGTACGCGGTCACCACGAGGTGACCGGTCATGATCGCGGCCACCCCCTCCTCGATCGCGGCGCGGAACGGCAGCAGCTCCACCTCGGCGAGCTCCTCGCGGCTGCCGCTCACCGTCGGCACGCCGAGATGGGAGTCGACGTCGGTGTCGCCGTGGCCGGGGAAGTGCTTGGCGCACGCGGCCACCCCGGCCGACTGCAGGCCGCGGATCCAGGCGGCGGTGTGCCGGGCCACCAGGCGCGGGTCGGCGCCGAACGAGCGCAGCCCGATCACCGGGTTGTCCGGGTTGGAGTTGACGTCGGCGGCCGGGGCGAAGTCGATCGTCACCCCGATCTCGGCGAGGTCCCGGCCGAGGTCGCGGGCGAGCTCCTCGGTGAGCGCGACGTCGTCGACCACGCCGAGGGCGTAGTTGCCCGGCCGGGAGCTGCCCGTGGCCGCCTCCAGCCGGGTGACCTCGCCCGACTCCTCGTCGATACCGATGATCACGTCCGGCCGCTCGGCGCGCAGCGCCGCGGTGAGCCGGGCCGTCTGCTCGACGTCGCCGATGTTGCGGGAGAACAACACCACGCCGGCGAGGCCCTCGGCGAGCCTGCGGCGTACCCAGTCCGGCGGCTCCCGGCCCGGGAACCCGGGCAGGATCACCGCGTCGGCGAGTCGGAGCAGGGCGGGGTCACGGCTGGTGGCATCCTTGGGCATGCCGCCAATCTAATAGGAAACTTTCCTAACTGCTAGTCCGGCGCCCTCAGGCGTCCGCCCTCTTGAGACGGCCGTCGACCACCGAGAAGCGGGCCACCGTCCGCACCGGCGCGCCCGGCCGGTCCACGTAGTCGACGGCCCGGTACTCGGCGGTGAAGCCCTCGGCGTCCGCCTCGCACCACACGTACCCCCGGCGGCCGTCGAAGAACTTGATGTGCGGGTTGCGCCGCAGCACGGCGTCGGCGTCGGTCTCCGGCGGCGCGCTCGTCACCGAGCTGCCGACGAACTCCACGCCGACCGAGGGCGAGGCCGGGTCGGCGAAGTCGGTGAGCACCTCGGCCGCCCAGTGGTTGTGCACGTCGCCGCTGATCACGACGAGGTTCGCCGTGCCCGAGGCGCGCACCGCCTCGACGATGCGGGCCCGCTCCGCCGCGAACGCGTCCCAGGCGTCCGCGCTCGTCCGGCCATCGGGGAACACCCGGCGGGAGAAGAACAGCGGCTCGGCGAGCACCCGCCACCGGGCCTGCGACTCGGCGAGCCGGGCGAGCAGCCAGCGCTCCTGCTCCGCCCCGAGCATCGAGCCCTTCGTGCGGTACTGCCGGGAGTCGAGCAGCAGGAAGTCGGCGACCCGGCCGTACGGCCGCCACCGGTACAGCTGCAGCCCGTCGCCCGACGGCCGCACCCGCAGCGGGAGGTGCTCGTAGTAGGCCCGGTAGGCGGCGGTGCGGCGGCGCAGGAACGCGGCCGGGTCCGAGCCGTCGCCGGGCAGTTTCCCGGCGTAGTCGTTCTTCACCTCGTGGTCGTCCCAGATCGTCACCCACGGCGCGGCCGCGTGCGCGGCCTGCAGGTCGGGGTCGGACTTGATGCGCGCGTACCGGTTGCGGTAGGCGGCGAGCGTCTTGCACTCCGCCTCGGGCGGCTCCAGCTTGCGCACGTACCGGCCGGGGGCGGGCTTGGCGGGCTTGCCGTACTCGTAGATGTAGTCGCCGAGGTGGACGACGAGGTCCGGCCGCTGCTCGGCGATGTGCCGGTAGACGGTGTAGTAGCCGTGCTCGTAGCGCTGGCAGGAGACGAACGCGAACCGCACCGGCGTGTCCGCGTCCCGGGCAGGCGCGGTCCGGGTACGGCCCACCGGGCTGATCGTGTCGGGGAACGGCGCGCCGGCGCGGAACCGGTAGAAGTACTCGGTGCCGGGCCGCAGGCCGGCCACCCGCACGTGCACGCTGTGCGCCCAGGCCGGGCTCGCGACCGCGGTGCCCTCGGCGGCGACCCGGGTGAAGCGCTCGTCCTCGGCCACCTGCCAGCGCACCGTGACGTTCCGGTCCGGCATGCCCCCGGCCGGGCCGGCCGCGCGGCTCAGCGGGTCGGGCGCGAGCCGGGTCCAGATGATCACGCCGTCCGGCAGCGGTTCTCCGGAGGCGACGCCCAGGGTGAATGGATTCGATGACTTCGCCATGCCCCCGATCCTGCACAAATCACATCTCCGGGGGGCCTGGTTCGCGGGGATCCCTCAATTAACGGGAGTGAATAAACACGACACCGCACCGCATTTTCCCCCGGCCGTCTGGTGAAGGCGGGATTGCGCAAGGCTCATAATGGAGGGCGTGAAAACCGGCAATCACCCGGGCGACATCACGGCCGCCGAGGACGGCCCGTCGGAACGCGGCGGCGACGAGGAACGGCAGGAGGGGCGCCGGGCGCTCCGCGGGCGCGCCACGCGACGGGGGACGCGGGCGGCGAACGGCTCCGGCCGCCGGCAGCGCCTGGTGAGACTCGCCGCGGAGATTTTCGCGCGGAAGGGGTTCCAGGCGACCACGGTCCGCGAGATCGCCAAGGAGGCGGGCATCCTCTCCGGCAGCCTCTACCACCACTTCGACTCCAAGGAGTCGATCGTCGACGAGGTGCTGTCGACGTTCCTGGAGGACCTGCTCGCCCGCTACCGCGCCGTGATCGCCGCCGGGGGCGAGCCGCGCGAGGTGATCGCCGCCATGGTGCGCATCGGCTTCGAGGCGCTGGTGCCGCACCGCGCCGCGATCACGGTGATGCAGAACGACTGGAACTACCTGCGCTCGCTGCCGGGCGACCGCTTCGGCTACCTGGTCGCGGCCGAGGAGGAGGTCGAGCGCATGTGGGTCGGCCAGATCAAGCGCGGCCAGGCCGCGGGGCAGTTCCGGGCCGACGTCGACCCCAAGCTCACCTACCGGATGATCCGCGACACGATCTGGGTGACCGTGCGCTGGTTCCGGCCGGACGGCCCGCTCGGCACCGGCGCCCTCGCCGACAACTTCATCGCCATCCTCTTCGACGGCCTCACCGCCGGTCACCGCGCCGCCCCCGCGGCCGCCGCGACCGGCAGCGGCGGATGACGACGCTGCGGCGGGCCGTACGGGAGGCGCTGCTGGCGGTCGCCGACCCCGCCAAGGCCCCCGCGATGCAGGCGTACATGAAGTCGGCGATGCCGTTCCTCGGGGTGCAGGCCGGGCCGCGCCGGGTGGCGCTGCGCGCGGTCTTCGCCGCGCACCGCCTCGAGTCCGCCCCCGAGTGGCGGCGGGCGGTGCTGACGCTGTGGCGGGAGGCCGAGTACCGGGAGGAACGGTACGCGGCGATCGAGCTGTCCGGGTTCCGCTACTACCGACGCTGGCAGACGCCCGCCACGGTGCCGATGTACGAGGAGATGATCGTCACCGGGGCGTGGTGGGACCTGGTGGACGACATCGCGATCCGCCGCATCGGCCCGCTGCTGCGCGCCCATCCGGACGAGATGCGGCCGCTCGTGCTGGAGTGGGCGCACGACCCCGACCTGTGGAAGCGCCGCACCGCGATCCTCTGCCAGAACAAGTTCGGCCGCGACACCGACACCGGGCTGCTGTACGCGTGCATCGAGCCGAGCCTCTCCGACACCGGCTTCTTCGCCCGCAAGGCGATCGGCTGGGCGCTGCGCGAGTACGCCAAGGTGAACCCGCAGGAGGTCGTCCGGTACGTCGAGCGCACCGGCCTGTCCGGGCTGAGCCGCCGCGAGGCGCTGAAGAACCTGCCGGTCGACTGACGTCCCGGCGGCCGGTGGTACGGCCCGGCGGGGCCCGGACCGGCGAGGCGCCGGGCGACGGCGCAACGCCGCCCGGCGCATGCCCCCGTCCGGTACGGCCGGCCTACTTGAGCGCGCCCGCGGTGAGCCCGGCCTGGATCTGCCGCTGGAACACCGTGTAGACGATGATCATCGGCAGGATCGCCATGCTCAGCGCGGCGAACAGCGCCGACCAGTCGGCGTCGTAGCCGGCCGCGGTGGAGATGCTCGCGATGCCCTGGGTGAGCACCCACTTGTCCCGGGCCTCGCCGCTGAGCAGCACGAGCGGCAGCTGGTACTGGTTCCACTGCCCGAGCACGTTGAAGATCGTCACGCTGACGATGCCGGGCTTCGCCATCGGCAGCATGATCTGGAAGAACACCCGGGTGTGCGAGGCGCCGTCCACGAACGCCGCCTCCGCCACCGCGGTCGGCAGCGTGCGGAAGAACGCGGCGAGGAAGAACACCGTGAACGGCAGCGAGTAGGCGATGTAGACGAGGATGAGCCCGCCGTGCGTGTTCAGCCCGATGAACGGGCCGATCACCGGCAGCCGCCCCATGTTCTGCACCACGAAGAACAGCGGGGTGAGCGCCAGGTAGACCGGGAACGCCAGCCCGGACACGAACAGCAGGTAGATCGCCCGGTTGCCGCGGAACCGGTAGCGGGCGAGCACGTAGGCGGCCATCGAGCCGAGCAGCATCGTGCCGAACGTGCTGCACGCCACCACGATCACGCTGTTGAGGAAGTACTGCCCCACGTGCGCCTGCTCCCAGGCGCGGGCCCAGTTGTCGAACCGTGGCACCGCCGGGAACGTCCAGGCGCCGCTGAAGATCTCGTCCTCGCTCTTGAACGAGGCGAGGAAGGTCCAGGCGAGCGGCACGATCACGAGGATCGTCCACACCACGAGCGCGATGTGCGACAGGTACGACAGCGGGCCGAGCCGTACCCGGCGCGCCTGCCGGACCTCCGCGCGGGAGATGGTCATGGTTTGCGAGACCACGCGGGGCACCCCCTAGTACTCGATCCGCTCGCGCCGGGACAGCTTCAGCGCCAGCGCCGCGAAGCCGATCGTGAAGAAGAACAGCACCACGCCCATCGCCGAGGCGTAGCCGAACTTGAAGTAGTCGAACGCGTTCCGGTAGATCTCCGCCGCGATCACGGTCGTGGAGTGGTCGGGGCCGCCCTGCTCGGCGGTCATCACCCACACCACGGCGAACACGTCCAGGGCGGCGATGCCGAGGTAGACCCAGCCGACCTGCACGGTGTCCCACAGCAGCGGCAGCGTCACCCGGAAGAACATCGGGATCCGCCCGGCGCCGTCGATCTGCGCGGCCTCGTACATCTCCTTCGGGATCGACGCCATGCCGGCGGAGAACAGCACGACGTAGAACCCGACCGCCTGCCAGATCAGCACCGCGAGCACCGACCACAGCGCGATGTCGGGGTTGGACAGGAACCCGATCGGCTCGATGCCGAGCGCCATGAGCGGCCCGTTGATCATGCCGCCCCGGTCCGGCCGGAACACCTGCTGGAACAGCACGGCGATGATGGCGACGGCGAGCACCTGCGGGAAGAAGAACACCACCCGGTAGAACTTCGACCCGCGGATGCCGCCGACGCCCCGGCCGTGGCCGCCCACGTTGAGCAGGTAGGCGAAGAACAGCGCGATGGTGATCGTGCCGACGGGCAGCAGGATCAGCAGGAGCAGGTTGTGCGAGACCGCCTTCCAGAAGACCGTGTCGTCGAGCAGCCTGCGGAAGTTCTCCAGCCCGACGAACTGCGGGTTCGCGTTCACCCCCCGCCAGTTCGTCATGGCGATGTAGAACGCCTGTGCGTAGGGGGAGATCACGTAGATGAGGTAGAGGAGCACCGGGAGCGCGAGGAACCCGATGATGAAGCGCGTCCTGCCGTGGGTCATGATCTCCCCCTAGCCGCCGTCACCGCTGGAACTTCTTGACCGAGTCGTCGCGCTTGATCTGCTCGGCCTTGCGCTGGATGCGCTCGGACCACGCCTGCGGGGTGAGCCGGCCGCTCATCAGCTGGCCGGTCGCCGCCGCGACCTCGTCGTGCAGCTCGGCGTACCACTGCCGGAACCGGAAGTAGACGGTGTTGTCGCCGGCCGCCTTGAGCGCCGCCGACGCGCTCGCCAGGCCGGGGCTGAGCTTGCGCCCCTCCGCCGCGCCCTTCACCACGGTGAGCGTGCTGACGAGCTCGGTGAACTGCCCGGCGCCCTGCTTGGACAGCATCGCCCGCATGTACTCCATGCCGGCCCGCGGGTTGCGCGACTTCGCCGCCACGAAGTACTCCTCGCCGGGCCGCGAGTGCAGCGTGCCGTACGGCATGGCGTCGTTCTCGGAGAACGACGGCAGCGGGAACACCGCGTAGCCGAAGTCCGGCGGGGTGGTGTCCTTCTGCTCGTTCTCCAGCCAGGAGCCGTTCGGCAGCATCGCCACCTGGTACTTGTTGTGGGCGGTCTGCGTCTGGATGTGGTCGAGCCCGGTGGTGCCCTGCATCAGGTACTTCGCGCCGACCTCGGCGAACGCGGTGGCGGCGGTGAGCACCGGCTCGGCCTTCCACGCGCCGTCCTCGAGGTTGTCGATGTTGCGGAGCACGTCCGGGCCGCCGATCTTCGCGGCGAGCGTGAGGATGGTCTCGTAGATGTAGAAGGGGTGCTTGCCGGCGTAGGTGAACGGCGCGCACTTGCCCGACTTCTTGATCGTCTCGCAGAGGGCGAGGAACTCGTCCCAGGTCTTGGGGACCTCCCAGCCGTTCTCGTTGAACAGCTTGGTCGAGTACCAGATGCCCCAGACGGTGTTGGCGTACGGCAGCACCCGGAACACGCCGTCGTAGCTGCCGAACTCGATCGCGCTCGGCAGGATCGTGTCGCGCACCTTGACGTTGGGGTCGTCCCAGCTCGGCGCGTCGAGCAGCGGCGTGAGGTCGGCGATCTGGTCGTCCTGGATCAGCGCGCCGAAGTCCATCGCGTTGTCGCCGGAGTTGTTCACGAACTCCGGCGGGTTGCCGCTCGCGAACCGCGGCTGGAGCGTCTTGGCGATCTCCTTGGTCGCGGTGTGCTTGATCTCCACGTTCGGGTGCTTGGTGCGGAACAGCGGCTGGTGGATGTCGCGCGCGTACGCGTCACCGAACCCGCCGTCGAAGATCACGACCTCGAAGGGCTCGTTCTCCGGCACGCCGAGCGGGTTCTCGGCGCTCACCGTGCCGGTGACCGACGGCTGCGACCCGCCGCCACCGCCGCCGACCGGGGTCGCGCAGGCCGCGGCGAACGGCAGCGCCACACCGGCGCCGACGGCCGCCCGGAGCAGCTGGCGCCTGCTCAGGCCGGGGCGGCCGGGCAGGTCGTTGCGGGGACCGTTGACGGGGATGTCTGACATTGACTCCTCCAATGGGTGCCGCCCGCTGCGGGCGCGGCCGCCGGGCTAGGCCCCGCGGCGGATGCGCCCCTCGTAGCGGGCCTCCAGTTCCCGGTTGTGTTCGTCGCCCCCGACGACGTTCACCGATCGGTACACCGGCGGGGTCTCCCC
The DNA here is from genome assembly GCA_003242605.1 of Actinomycetota bacterium. Lineage (GTDB taxonomy): Bacteria > Actinomycetota > Actinomycetes > Streptosporangiales > Streptosporangiaceae > Thermopolyspora. The sequence continues at coordinate 3,309 of QGUZ01000123.1, read as the reverse complement.
CGCCTCGAGCATCGCGCGCACCACCTCGGCGACGATCATCTGCGCGAGCAGCGCCGAGGTGATCGTGGACACCGCGCCGGTCGCCGTGCCCCCGGGCAGCTCCAGCACCGCGTCGCCGTACGGCGCGCCGTTGTCGAGCACCACGTCGGCCAGGTCGAGCAGCTTGCGGCCGGACGGGTGCCGGGACGTCATCTGGCTGCTGTGCCGCACCGAGGTGAGCGCGATCAGCGGGTGGCCGCGCTCCTTGACGAGCGTGGCCATCTCGACGATCGAGCCGTTCACGCCCGAGCTGGAGATGAGCACGAACACGTCCTGCGGCCGCACCGGCGCCAGCTCGTAGATCCGCTTGGCGACGGTGGGGTCGCGCTCCAGCTCGCGGGTGAGGATCTCCGGCGGTTCCCCGCCGTAGAGGACCAGGTCACGCAAGGATAGGCGGTTGGTGGGGATGAGTCCGCCCGCGCGGCCCGCGATCTCCATCGCGATCGCCTCGGAGTGGCCGGAGCCGAAGGCCTGGACGACCCCGTCCGCGCGCAGCGAGGCCAGGATGAGCTCCGCGGCCCGCCGCACCTGGTCGAGCTGGCTCCGCGAGACCTCGCGAACCAGTTCCTCCACGCGCTGGACGTATTCGGTGGCGCCGATGTCCACGATTGGTCAGTTCCTTTCGACTCGGTGGCTGTCCAGGGCTCTCATCGTGCGGTCGAAGGCCTCGTTCGCCCGCTCGTAGGTGCGCTGGGCGACCGCGACGTACACCACGTCCAGCACGAAGAGCTGGGAGTGGATCGCGGCGAGACCGGAGGGCCGGAAGGTCGTCTCCCGGCTCGCCGTGATGAGCACGAGGTCGGCGAGCTCGGCGAGCGGCGACCGGGCGAAGGAGGTGACCGCGACCGTGGTCGCCCCGCGCCCGTCGGCCTCGGCCATCGCCTCCAGCACCTCCCGGGTGCGGCCCTGGTGGGAGACGCCGATCGCGACGTCGCCCTCGCCGAGCAGCGCCGCGTGCGCCAGTCCCTGGTGCGGATCGCAGTAGCTCCAGCAGGGGATGCGGATCCGGCGCAGCCGGCCGCTCAGCATGCCGGCCACCTCGCCGCTGGTCGACATGCCGAACATCACCACCTGCCCGGCCTCGACGATCGCGTCGGCGACCTTGGCGACGACGCCCAGGTCGAGCTGAGCGGCGGTCTCCTGGATGAGCCGCGCGTCGGCGACGGCCATCGTCTCCACGACCGCTTCGAGCGGGTCGCCGGGTCCGATCTCCTGGCCGATCACCCCGAGACCCCAGCCGGCCTGCGCGGCGCGGCCGGTCTCGGTGGCGAGCGCGACCCGCAGCTCGGAGTAGCCGGCGAAGCCGAACGCCCGGCAGAACCGGGTGACGGTCGCCGGCGAGGTGCCGCTCCGCTCGGCGAGCGCGACGATCGTGGACCGGGCCGCCTCGGCCGGGTCCGCAAGGATCAGCTCGCCGACCTTGCGCAGCGCCTCGGGCAGCTGCGGCAGCTCGGTCTCGATGCGCCCCAGGGCACCACCGGACACGATCGATCCTTCCACTCGAGAGGTGTTCCTGTGAAAATAATTCTCAGCCCGCACGCCGTCAAGAGCAGGCTAACCAGAAGAAATGCCTGGTCAGAGCACATGCGGGCGGTGCGGCGTCCCTGATCGACATCTGATCGACACCCGATCGTCATCGTCCTTACGGCACGAGCGCGGCGGCGGGAAACCCCGCCGTGCCCGGTGACCCAGGTCACTCGGACGGGCTCCCGGCGGGCCGGATCCCCGGCGTGCCGGCCGGGCGGCGCCGGCCCCTCCCGGCCTTCGCGGACCACCCTCGCCCGTTCACCCCGGGCGAACACCCGGCCCGGTCATCGGCGCCGGGCGCTGTGACGCGAGCGCGACGCCGTGGCCGATGCGGCCTTTTCGACGCCTGTGACGCCGGGTTTACCCGAGGCTGTGGTGAGCGCGGGTGTTCGCGACACGGTCGTGAAGCCGAAACGCGATTCGGCCGGCCGGGCGCGGCACGCCCTATTCGGCGGCGCCCGGTCGCCGCCCACCACGGGAAAGCGCAGGCCGTGACGGCTGCGGGACGGCCCGGCGACGACGGGGCCGGGCGACCCGGAGATATCGGTCACAGCGAAATGCCCAGACCCCGCAATTGCGTGACAAAGACCTTTTCTGATGAGACCTTCTCTTTAGGGGGACGAAAACAGAGGACGGGATGGACACCTGGGTGGTTCCCGGATATCGGGAGGAGCGCGTGCTCGGCGCGGGGGACACCGGGCGCGTGGTTCTCGCCACTTACCTCCCCAACGGGGCGTACGTCGCGATCAAGTACCTGACCGACGGGCTGCGCGGGGACCCGGAGTTCCTCACCGCGTTCCGCGCCGAGGCCCGGGTGCTGGTCGAGCTCGACCATCCGCACATCGTCCGGCTCCATGAGTACGTCGAGACGGTGGCGGGCGCCGCGCTCGTGATGGAGCTGATCGACGGCATCTCGCTGCGCAGGCTGCTCGACGAGCACGGGCCGCTCGGCCCCGAGGCCTCCCTCGCCGTCCTCAAGGCGGCGCTGCTCGCGCTGTCCGCGGCGCACGCGTCCGGGATCGTGCACCGGGACCCCAAGCCGGAGAACGTGCTGGTGCAGGCCGACGGCACGGCGAAGCTCACCGACTTCGGCGTGGCCGCGCGCAGCCCGGGACCGGGCCGGCCCGCCGGCACGCCCGCCTACCTCGCCCCCGAGCAGTGGGACGGTGCCCCCGAGCGGTGGGACGGCGCCACCCCGGCCACCGACCTGTACGCCGCCACGTGCGTGTTCTTCGAGTGCCTCACCGGGCACCGGCCGTACCGGGACGACCATCCGGCGGCGCTGATGCGGCGGCACCGGGACGACCCGATCCCGCTGGTGCAGGTGCCCGTCGCGGTGCGCGGCCTGGTGGCGCGGGGCATGGCGAAGAACCCGGCCGACCGGCCGACGACGGCGCGGGCCTTCCTCGCCGAGCTGGAGACGACCGCGCTCGAGGCGTACGGGCCGGAGTGGGAGCAGCGCGGACGGCGGAGCCTCGCGGAGCTCGCCACGCGGATGGCCCTGCAGTTCCCGCTCGCCGACCCGCCGCCCCGGGCGAGCGGCGCGACCGCGTGGCGGCCGCGGGACCGGACCGCGGGCCTGCTGGGCCGGCTGCGGGAGCCCGGGCCGCGCGCCGCGATCGGCGCGGGCACCCTCGCCGCCGCGATCACGGTCGCGCTGCTGCTCGGCGTGCAGCCGCCGAACATCGTGCTGGGGGGCGACAGCCCGCCGTCCTCGCCGTCACCCCCGCCCCAGTTGCCCCG
>QGUZ01000450.1 GCA_003242605.1 Actinomycetota bacterium | reverse complement strand
CCCGGCCTGCTCACGGGAGAGTCCGCGTGCTTCGCGCAGCCTCCGCAGGCTGGCCCCGAGCATGATGCGCCGAACGGTGGAAACGGAACCGGGCGGATCTATCGACACGTCCTTTTCCTCCGTTTATGGGACTGGCTTCAAGTCTGTCAAAGATCGCCCCCTTCGATCCAGGATGTTGGGAAGTAAGGTAGCGCTTCCGGCGCACACTTGCACGTGCATTCGCCCTTGCAGTCGCACGTTCGCATCGACCATGATGATCTCGTGCAGTCCGCGAACGTGACCCGTGGCCATGCGCGATCGCCGCTGCTCGACTGGTGGCCGCCGATCGTCTGGTGGCCGGAGCCGGCACGAGACCTGATCGAGCCCGGGTCGCCGCCGGTCAGCGCCACCCTGGTCCTCTCCCCGGTCGCCGAATCCGTCTGCTCCGCGCGGAACTTCGCGATCGGAGCCCTCGCCGGCTGGGACATGACCGGGCTGACCGACGGCATGGGACTGGTCGTCTCCGAGCTGGTCACGAACGCGCTGCGGCACGGCCTGGCGCTCTGCGGCGCGCCCCGGCGGGAGGTGATCCGGCTCGCCCTGGTCCGCCGGGGGCGGCTGGTCACCTGCGTCGTCTTCGACCCCGGGCCCGGGACGCCCGTGCTCCGGGATCCCTCCCCGTTCGAGCCCGGCGGGCTCGGCCTGCACATCGTGGAGTCGCTGAGCGTCCGCTGGGGGTGGTGCCCGGTGGCCCCGCGCGGCAAGGCGGTCTGGGCGGTGCTCGGCGGCTGACCGCCGACCGCCCGCCGGACGACGCGCCCCGGCACGCGCGCGACGCCCGATCCGCGGAAATGCCCGCGCCACCATGCGGCCATGTGCTGAGATCGGACGGTGACGCCCGCACGGCGCAGTGCCCCGCCCGCCTTCGCCGGCGCGCGCCGTCATCCCGGCGCACGGCCTCTTCCGGCATCCCGCGGCCCGGCATCGCCGCCCGGCCGCTCCGCCGCGGGTACGGCGGGCGTCACGGCGCCTCCCGGCGGCTCCGGAGAGATCGACGATGCCCCATGACCTCCTCGGCTGGCTGACGGCCCTCGGCGAGGACCGGCTCGCCCGGATCCTGGTCAACCGCCCGGACGCCATGGCGCCGCCCAGGCCCCGAGACCTCGGCGCCCTCGCCGCCCGGCTCATCGACGACGTCGCCGTCCTGGAGGTCATCCGGGATCTCCCGCTCCCCGCCCTGGAGCTCATCCAGGCCCGCCTCGCGCTGGACGGTCCGGCCGGCGAGGCGAGGCTCGCCGCCTTCACCGGGGTGCGCACCGGTGAGGTGAGGCGCTGGCTGCACCACCTCTACGACCGCGCGATCGCCTGGCCCGGCCCGGGCGGCCGGATCGTCCTCGCCCCGGCCGTGGCCCGTTGGTGCCCGGCGCCGCTCGGCCTGGGCCGTCCGTTCGGCGCCTGCACCCGAGGGCTCGCCGCCGAGGACCTGCGCCGCGCCGCCCGGCTCCTCGGCGTGCCGGTCCGGGGCGGCCGGGAACGGCTCGCCGCCCGGATCCGCGCCGTGCTCGGGGACCCCGACCGGCTCGGCGCCCTGCTCACCGGTGCGCCCGGCGGAACCCTGGAGCTGCTCGACGCCTTCGCCTGGGACGGCCCGGTGCGCAGCCTGGACCGCGGGCTCCGGCGGCCCGGCACCCCGCTCGACCGGTGCCTCCTGGTCCTGACCCGAGGGGACGTGGCGGAGATGCCCCGCGAGGTCGCGCTCGCCCTGCGCGGCCCCGGGCACCGCGCCCCGTTCACCCCCGATCCACCGGACGCCGCGCTCACCGAGGTGGATCCGGACGAGGTCGCGCACGGGATGCGCCGGGCGGCGGAGCTCCTCATCGAGCGGGTGAGCGCGTTCCTCGGCCACCTGGGCGCGAGCCCGGTCCGGACGCTGCACCGCGGAGACATCCGGGCGGACGAGGTGCGGCGGCTCGCCGCCGCGATCGGCTGCCCCGCGGACGAGGCCCGGGTGATCGCCGAGGTCGCCGCCGAGGCCGGTCTCCTCTCCGCCGCCGGGGGCGCCCGCACCGGCGCCCGTCAGGCCTGGCGCACGGCCGACGGCCCGGCACGGCTGCGGCTCCTCCTGTCCGCCTGGTGGCGCATGGAGCGCTCACCGCTGAGCGGGCACGGCCGGGACGCCGGGGAGACCGTCGCGCGGATCCGCCGGGCGATCTTCGGCGTGCTCGCCGGGATTCCCGAGGGCCGGTGCTTCGCCTCGCTGCCCGAGCTCATCCAGACGGTCCGGTGGCGGGCGCCGCTCCTCGACCGGGAGCTCGTCGCCGGGCTCACCCCGGCGATCCTCGCCGAGGCCGGTGTGCTCGGCCTCGTCGCCGGCGGCGCGCTCACCGAGCTGGGCCGCGCGCTCGCCCCGCTCGCCACCGGGCACGAGAGCACCCCGGCGGGGCCCGCGCCGGAGCACGCCCCCGACCTGGTGCGGGCCTCGGCCCTCGCCCTGTCCGGGGACGCCCCGGGCCGTCTCCCCCGGCCGGTGCCCGCCGATGATCGGGCCGGCCGGGCGTCAGGGACCGCCGCCCGGGCCGGGCGGGCGCGGTCCCGCCCCGTGGAGCCCGGGGCCGGTGGGCGGCTGATCCGCCTTCCCGGCGGCACGGCCGCCGGTGCCGCGCCCGCGGATCCGTTCGGTGCTGCGCGCGAGCTCGCGGGCCGCCTGGTGGGCGCCTCCTCCGCCGGCCGCGGCGGGCGGACCTGGGCGGTGATCGGCCGGATGGCCCGCCGGTTGCCCGTGGCCCAGCAGTCGCTCCTCGGCCGGGTGGTCGACCACGACGGCCGGGCGCGCATCACCCTCACCGACGGGATGACCGCGACGATCAGCCACGGCGAGCTGCGCGGCGGGATGCTCGGCGCCTGGTGCGAGGAGACGGGCGGCTACCTCGAGTTCCCGCTCGGCGAGATCGCCTCGGTGGCCGGCGTGCCGTGACGGCGGCGCCGTCCACGCCTCCGATGGGTCACCCGCGCGCACGCCGGGGGCGGCGCGCCGGCGTCGCGCGCCCTCGGCCTCGGGTGACGGTCCTGGCGATCACCGTCGCGGCGGCCTAGGTAAAGGATGATTTATCTCTAGTTTGTACGTGTTTGTTCCTTTTGTCGGTTCTTTGCCTATACTCGTGCCCCATATCCCCCAAATCGTTACAAACAGCCCAAATCGCACCGCCGCCCTCGGCAGTGTTCCGGCTGCGCTCTGTCCCCACGGCCGCATGAGCGCTGATCAGGCA
>QGUZ01000449.1 GCA_003242605.1 Actinomycetota bacterium | reverse complement strand
CGGCCTGCGCGACGGTTCTGCGGTGACGATCCGCCGCGAGCCCGGCGTGGCCGCCCGGTGACGGTGCACGGCCCGGCGGCCGTGCGCACCGCCGGGAGCGCCTCCGAGTCACGGCGGGTCGCGACCCCCTGCCGCGCCCGCCCCGGCACCCCGGGTGCCGCCGCCCTGCCGGACCGACCGCCCCTGTGCGCGGAGCGGCTCGCGGGCGGCGACGGTGCCGCGCCCGGCCGCGAGCGCCGGCCCGGCGGCAGCGGTGTGCCCGGCGGCTCCCCTCGTCGGCCGGCGTGCGCAGGCGGGCCGCGAGCGGCGCGTACCGCGGGCCTGCCCCGGCGACCGGCGGCCCGGCCGCTCCACCGCCTCGATCGGCCGCATATGACAGGACGAATTCCCGGTGCGTGGGCTCCGGGCCGCCGGGCGGCTGGGCCGTATGAGCGAACACCAGGTCATCCGGCGGCTCCCGGGCCCGTGGCAGCCGCAGGTCCTCCCCGTGGTGCACGACGCCGTGCTCCGGGTCGCCCGGTTCGAGGACGAGCTCCTCCGCTGCCGGGACGGCCGCTTCCGCATCGAGGTGGAGGGCCGTTCGCCGGCCACCCTCGCCGCAGGCGAGTTCTTCGTCGTCCCCCGCCGCGTACGGCACCGCCCGGTGGCCGGCGTGCCCGCGCACGCCCTGATGATCAGCGTCCGGAGGCGTTGCGGTACGGCGCGACTGACCCACGCGGGCGGGGCCTCAGGAGATGCCCTGGGCGGCGAGCCAGGAGATGGTGTGCCGGAAGAAGTCCGGGGCGCCCTTGCTCACGTTGATCGAATGTCCGCTGCGGGGGACGAGGTAGGCGGCGTCGCGCATGCCCGGGATCGCGGCGCAGTCCCGGGTGCGGGCGCACGCGATCAGATCCCGGCGGCCGAGGGCGTAGAGCGTGGGCACCTGCGGTGCGGCGGATTCCGCGGCCGCGCGCGCGGATTCGCCGCGCCCGCCGTCGTCGTCCGGACCGCTCCGTACGGCGCGCAGCTCGGCGGCGGTGAGCGTGTCCTTGAGGGCCTCCTCGTACCTTGCCACGGCCTTCTCGTAGGTGCCCTCGGCGAGGAATATGCCCGGCCGGGTGCCGGGCCGGGTGGTGTAGTACCCCTTCGCCCAGGAGGCGCCGGCGAACTTGGGGTCCTGCGTGGCGGGATGGAACGGGTGGTACCGGTCGCCCTCGCCGGAGCCGCCGCCCGGCCCCGTCTCGTCCTCGTCCTCGGCGTCGCCGCCCACGTCGGGGCCGATGCCACTGATGATCACCGCGTCGACGCCGCCGTGCGCGGCGGCGCGCTCGGCGACGAGGCCGCCCATCGAGTGGCCGTTGAGCACGACGGTGCGGAACCGCGGGCCGAGCGCGCCCTCCCGCAGGTACCGCACCACCTGGTGCACGACGTATCCGCCGGCCTCGAAGCCGAGCCTCTCCGGGTCGGGCCGGTCGCTCCGGCCGTAGCCGAGCCGGTCGAGGTTGAGCGTGGCGAACCCGGCGAGCGTGGCATGCCGTACGTAGGAGTACCTCTCCGGCTTGTACGGCCAGTCCCAGTAGGAGTGGTCGTACGCGCCCCCGTGGAGCAGCACCTGCACCGGCGTGTCCGGGGTGACCTCGCCACGCGCGCACAGCTCGCCGTACACCCGGTGCGGGCCGCCGGACGGGGTCTGGCGCACGGTGAAGTGGAATCCCCGGCAGGTGGCCCCGCTCGGCGATTCGGCCGTGCCGATCGGCGTCACCCCGCCGGTGCGCGGCGGTCCCGCGGACGCCTCCCCGGCCGGTCTCGTGCCACCGGCCTCGCCGGTCGCCGCTCCGCACGCCGCCAGCGTTCCGGCGGCGGCCGCGGCGGCGAGGCCGTTCCGCAGGCGAGCCCATGCCCAGGCCATGACGGTCCTCCTTCCCGGCGCTCCCGAGGGCGCCGAAACGTTCGGTGAGCCGCTTGTGCAACCCACCTCACCAGGAGGATCTTCAGCCCTCGTGTGCGATCTCTGTGAGCTCGCTCAGAGCTCTCCGGCGGGGGCGGCCTACCGGACGCGCGTGGCGCCGTGCCGGTCGCCCGCCGGGGACATCGCCCCGTCATCCCCTGCCGCGTCCGGCGGCCACCCGTCGGTGAGCATGCGTGCAAGTTGTTAATGCGAAAGTATTGCAACTACAAACACAGGCCTTAAAGTTGACGCCAAAAGCCGGACATCGGAGGTGATCATGCACGTACCGGACGGGTTCTTCACCGCCTCCGTCTCCATCGCCGCCGGTGCCGTCGCGGCCGGTGGCGTGGGCGTCTGCCTCCGCGGCGCGCGCCGGGAACTGGACGATCGCACCGCCCCGATGGCCGGTCTGGTCGCGGCGTTCGTCTTCGCCGCGCAGATGCTCAACTTCCCGGTCGCCGCGGGCACGAGCGGACACCTGCTCGGCGGCGCCCTCGCCGCCGTGCTCGCCGGGCCGTACACCGCCGTGCTGGCGATGACCGTGGTCTTGCTGATACAGGCGTTACTGTTCGCCGACGGCGGGCTCACCGCGCTCGGCGTGAACATCGTGCTCATGGGCATCGTCACCGCCGCGGTCGGCTGGGCGGTGTTCCGGCTCGTGGTCCGGCTGCTGCCGCGCGGCCGCCCCGCGGTCGTGGCCGGGTCGTTCGCCGGCGCGCTCGTCTCGGTGCCCGCCTCGGCCCTCGTGTTCACGCTGCTGTTCTGGATCGGCGGCACCGCGCCGATCGAGGTCGGCACGGTCGCCGCGGCGATGGGCGGCGTGCACGTGCTGATCGGCATCGGCGAGGCCGTGATCACCGCGCTCACCGTGAGCAGCGTGCTCGCGGTCCGGCCGGACCTGGTGTACGGCGCGCGGCACCTCGCCACCCCGCTCGTGCTGCGCGGCGCGGACGGCACCACCCGGACCGCCGAGCCGGCCGCCCCGCAGGCCGCCCCGGCCCGCCCGCGCCGCCTGGCGCCGTTCGGCCTCGCCGCCCTCGCGGTGTCGCTGCTGCTCGCCGGCGTAGTGAGCTTCTACGCCTCCGGTGACCCGGACGGCCTGGAGCGGGTCGCCGCGGACCACGGCCTCGACGCGGGCGAGCGGGAGCACGACCTCGCCGGCAGTCCGCTCGCCGACTACGGCGTGGCCGGTGTGGCGAACGAGCGGCTGTCGGTCGGCCTCGCCGGGACCATCGGCGTCCGCGTCACCGTGGCCGTCGGCGGCGCGGTCTGCGACGCGGCGCGGGCCCGTCCCCAGGACCAGACCGGGCCCGCCGAGGC
>QGUZ01000122.1 GCA_003242605.1 Actinomycetota bacterium | reverse complement strand
GACCTGAAGCTCGGCATCTGCGGCGAGCACGGCGGCGACCCCGACTCGGTGCACTTCTGCCACGAGATCGGGCTCGACTACGTCTCCTGCTCGCCGTTCCGGGTGCCGATCGCCCGCCTCGAGGCCGGGCGGGCGGCATGCGCGGCGGCGGGTTCCGACACTCGCTGACCGTCGTTCGCTCACATCCGGCCGGGGCGCCGATCGCGACGGGCGATTCGGCGCCCCGGCGCTTTGCGCCGTCTGGTGGTGGGTAAGACACCTTCTCCCATGAGGCGATACGTCGAGCGAAATGGGCAGGATGCCGCGTTCCGGCAGGCTCGCTGGGTGCCCGAGCCGCCGGGCAATCCGGCGCGCAGTCCGTACGAGCGCGACCGGGCGCGGGTGCTGCACAGCGCGGCGCTGCGCCGCCTCGCGGCCAAGACCCAGGTGGTCGGCCCGGGCGACGTGATCGACCAGGGCCGGCACATCCCCCGCACCCGGCTCACCCACTCCCTGGAGTGCGCGCAGATCGGCCGGGAGATGGGCAAGACGCTCGGCTGCGACCCCGACCTGGTGGAGACCGCCTGCCTCGCCCACGACCTCGGGCATCCGCCGTTCGGGCACAACGGCGAGGTCGTGCTCGACGAGCTCGCCGCGCCCTGCGGCGGCTTCGAGGGCAACGCGCAGAGCCTGCGGCTGCTCACCCGGCTGGAGGCGAAGGTGCTCACCGAGGACGGGCGCAGCGCCGGGCTCAACCTCACCCGGGCGAGCCTCGACGCGAGCTGCAAGTACCCCTGGCCGCGGTCCCGGCGGCCGGGCGGCACCGGCCCCTACGGGGTCTACGAGGACGACCTGCCGGTGTTCGAGTGGTTCCGGGCCGGGTCACCCGAGGGAAGGCTGTGCTTCGAGGCGCAGGTGATGGACTGGGCCGACGACATCGCCTACTCGGTCCACGACCTGGAGGACGCGCTGCACTCGGGGCACGTGGCGCTGGAGATGCTCGCCGACCCGGCCGAGCGGCACGAGGTGTGCCTGCGCACCCTCGAGTGGTACGGCCGGGAGCTCGGCGGGGCCGACCTCAACGAGCTGGAGGAGACCTTCACCCGGCTCGTCACCGACCCGATCTGGCCCGGCCGCACCGCGGGCGACGGCCTCGCCCGGCTCGTCGCGCTCAAGCGCCTCACCAGCTCCCTGATCGGGCGGTTCTGCCGGGCCGCCGAGGCCGCCACGCTCGAGGCGGGCGGGCGCGACCTCGTGGTGCCGCGCCGTACCCGGCTCGAGTGCGTGCTGCTCAAGGGCGTCACCGTGCACTACGTGATGACCCGTGAGGACCACAACGCCAACCGGGCGCGGCAGCGCGAGCTGCTCGCCGAGCTCGCGCACATGATCATGCGGGACGCCCCGGCGACGCTCGAGCCCGCCTTGCGGCAGGCGTTCCTGGACGCGCCGGACGACGCGGCGCGCCTCCGGGTGGTGATCGACCAACTCGCGTCGCTGACCGACACCTCGGCCGTGGCCTGGCACCGGCACCTGCGCGACGCGTCGAGGAGATGAGGAGCGGGCATGGCGATTGTGATCATCGGGGCCGGGCTCGCCGGGGCGCGGGCCGCCGAGACCCTGCGGGCCGAGGGCTACACCGGCGAGCTCGTCCTCGTCGGGGCCGAGCGGGAGCACCCCTATGAGCGGCCCCCGCTGTCCAAGGGCTACCTGCAGGGCAGCGCCGAGCTGAGCTCGGTGTACGTGCATGAGCCCGGCTGGTACGGCGAGCAGGGCGTCGAGCTGCGGCTCGGGGTGGCCGCGACCGCGATCGACCGCGCGGCGCGCCGGGTGCTGCTCGCCGACGGCTCGGCGCTGCCGTACGAGCGGCTGCTGCTCGCCACCGGGGCGACGCCGCGGCGGCTCCAGGTGCCGGGCGCGGACCTGGCCGGGGTGCACTACCTGCGCACGATCGCCGACAGCCAGGCGCTGCGCGAGGCGTTCGCGCGCGGCGGCGAGGTGGTGATCGCCGGGGCGGGCTGGATCGGGCTGGAGACCGCCGCGGCGGCCCGGCAGGCCGGGTGCGAGGTGACCGTGGTCGAGCCCGACCCGGCCCCGCTCTACCGGGTTCTCGGGCCGGAGGTGGGCGGGATCTTCGCCCGGCTGCACGAGCGGCACGGGGTGCGGTTCCGGTTCGGGGCCGCGGTCACCGAGCTGCGCGGCGCGGAGCCGGCGGAGCCCGGCGGCGAGGACGCGGGGCGGGGCCTCGCGCCCGGGCGGGTGCGCGAGGTCGCGCTGTCCACCGGCGAGGTGCTCCGCGCCGACACGGTGGTGGCCGGGATCGGCGTCACGCCGAACGTGGAGCTCGCCCGGGAGGCCGGGCTCGAGGTCGACGACGGGGTGGTCACCGACGCGTCGCTGCGCACCGCCGACCCGGCGATCTGGGCGGCCGGGGACGTCGCCCGGTCGTTCAACCCGCTGCTCGGCCGGCACATCCGGGTCGAGCACTGGGCGAACGCGCGCAACGGCGGCCCGGCGGCGGCGCGGGCGATGCTCGGCGAGCGGGTCGTCTACGACCGCGTGCCGTACTTCTACAGCGACCAGTTCGAGCTCGGCATGGAGTTCAGCGGCGACATCACCGGGCACGACGAGATCGTCTACCGCGGGTCGGTGGAGGACCTCGAGTTCATCGCGTTCTGGCTGCGCCACGGCACCGTGGTCGCCGCGATGAACGTCAACGTCTGGGAGGTCGTCGCGGACCTGCAGGCGCTGATCCGGTCCGGCCGCCCGGTGGAGGCCAAGCGGCTCGCCGACCCGAACGTGCCGCTCGCCGAGGTGTGACCGGACCGGTCACTCGCCCGGCGTGAGGATGATCTCGTCGTCGTTCCGCTTCTTGGTCGGCTTCGGCTTGGGCTTCTGCGTGGGCCGCTGGGTGGGCCGGGTCTGCACCGGCGGCTGGGGCTGCTTGCTCGTGCACAGCACGGTGCACGGCGGGGTGGCGCCGAGCCGCTTGCGCAGCGCGAGCATCTCCTTGCGCGGCGAGTAGGTGCGGTTGCCGTTGTACCAGGCGTCGAGGTAGTTCCACGGCTTGACCATGCCGCGCCGTACCCACCAGTAGTTCGCGGGGGCCTTCCAGGAGACCGCGAAGTACAGGTTCGGCGCCTGGCCGGCGGCGTTGCCGCTGTTGCCGATCCGGCCCAGCACCTGCCCGGCCTTCACCTTCACGCCCGGCTTGATGCCGGAGGCGACCGAGGCGAGGTGGCCGCCGAGGTAGCGCACCCCGTCGACGCCGATGATCGAGACGAACTTGCCCTCCCGGTCCTCGCCGCGGTCGGTCGCCGAGGACCAGCGGTCCACCCGGTTCACCTCGTGCACGGTGCCGTCGATCGGGGCGACGAACCGGCAGCCGCGCTTCGCCCAGATCGTCGTCTTCGGCAGCACGAGCAGCTTGCGGGCGTAGCTGACCTTGCAGCCCTGCACCGGGAAGACGTAGGTGTAGTCGGACAGCTTCGGTGGCGGCACCCGCACCGGGCCGTCGCCGGTCGCCCCCGGGGTGGGCCGGGGCGTGGCCTCGCTCCGCTCCCCGTCCCCGCCCGGGATCGCGGCGCCCTCCCCGGACGGGGCGGGCGTCGGGTTGGTGCGGAAGCCCTGGCTCCGCCCGCCGCTCCCCGCGTCCGCGGCCGCGCCGTCACCGGACGGGCCGGCCGCCGGGGTCGGGTCGAACGCGGCGTTCGCGGCCGGGTTGGTCGGCGGGATGGACGGCGCGCCGAGACCCGGCACCCCGGGCGCGGTACAGCCGGCCGCGAGCAGGACCAGCCCTCCCAGGGCGGCGACACTCCCCGAACGCATCGAACCCCCCGCCAGATCTGTACGGTTCGTCAAGTCTCTTTTGTAACGGACCATTCATCCGCATACGACCGGATATCACAACCGATTGGTTGCGGTACGGCATCGCTGAGGCGGATGCGGAGCAATACACTCACTGCGTGGCCGGGCGCATCAGTGACGAGGACATCGCTCTCGTACGGGAGCGCTCACCGATCGCGGAGGTGATCGGTGAGCACATCCAGCTGCGCAACGCCGGGGGCGGCAACCTCAAGGGCCTGTGCCCGTTCCACGACGAGAAGACCCCCTCGTTCAACGTCACCCCGTCCCGTGGCTACTACTACTGCTTCGGCTGCGGCGCGGGCGGCGACGTCATCACCTTCGTCCGCGAGATCGAGCACCTGTCGTTCACCGAGGCGGTCGAGCGGCTCGCCCAGCGGGCCGGCATCAAGCTCCGCTACGAGCAGGGCGGCTACGTGCCCGGGCGGGAGCAGAGCGAGCGCACCCGGCTGGTCGAGGCGCACCGGATCGCCGCCGAGTTCTACGCCGAGCGGCTCGCCTCCCCGGAGGCCGCGGCCGGGCGGCGGTTCCTCGCCGAGCGCGGGTTCGAGCGCGCCGACGCCGAGCGGTTCGGCGTCGGGTACGCCCCGCAGGCCTGGGACGCGCTCTCCCGCCACCTGCTCGCCCGCGGCTTCACCCCGGCCGAGCTGATCAAGGGCGGGCTCGCCCGGGACGGGCGGCGCGGCCCGATCGACCGGTTCCGCGGGCGGCTGATCTGGCCGATCCGCGACATCACCGGCGACGTGATCGGCTTCGGCGCGCGCAAGCTCAACGAGGCCGAGGACGGGCCCAAGTACCTCAACACCCCGGAGACCCCGATCTTCAAGAAGGGCTCGGTGCTGTACGGCATCGACCTGGCCAAGCGGGAGATCTCCCGGCGCGCCCAGGCCGTGATCGTCGAGGGGTACACCGACGTGATGGCCTGCCACCTGGCGGGCGTGCCCACCGCGGTCGCCACCTGCGGCACGTCGTTCGGCGACGAGCACGTCAAGATCCTGCGGCGGATCCTGCTCGACCAGGACGAGTTCCGCGGCGAGGTCATCTTCACCTTCGACGGCGACGAGGCGGGGCGGAAGGCCGCGCTGCGCGCGTTCTCCGGCGAGCAGCGGTTCGTCACCCAGACCTTCGTCGCGGTGCAGCCCGACGGCCTCGACCCGTGCGACCTGCGGGTCAAGCAGGGTGACGCGGCCGTGCGCGACCTGATCGCGAGCCGCGAGCCGCTGTTCGCGTTCGCCATCCGCAGCACCATCAACCGCTACGACCTGAGCACCAACGAGGGCCGGATCGCCGCCCTCGACGCCGCCGCGCCGATCGTGGCCGCGATCAAGGATCCGGCGCTGCGCAAGCGGTACGCCGTCGACCTCGACCGCTGGCTGGGCCTGCTCGACGAGCGGCTCGTGCTGCGGCGGGTGCAGGAGGCGGCGGGCCGCGGCCGGGGGCGTGCGGCCGCCCGCGCCGCCGCGCGGCCCCGGCCCGCGGCCGACCCGGCGAGCCCGGCCGCCCGGGTGGAGCTGGAGGTGCTCAAGCTCGCCGTGCAGCGGCCGGCGCTGCTCGGCCCCGAGTTCGACGCGCTCGGCCCCGACACGTTCACCGTGCCCGAGTACCGGGCCGCCTACGAGCACATCGCCGCGGCCGGGGGCACCGCCGCGGCCGGCCCCGGCGGGCAGCCCTGGGTGGACCGGCTGCTCGCCGCCACCGCCGACGAGCGGCTGCGCGCCCTGGTGACCCGGCTCGCGGTCGAGCCGATCGCGGTCGCCCCCGAGGTGGAGGAGCGGTACGCCTCGGCCACCCTCGCCCGGCTCGGCGAGATGGCGGTCACCCGCGTGCTGGTTCAGGTCAAGGCGCGCATGGAGCGGCTCAACCCGATGGAGCAGCGCGAGGAGTACAACCGGCTGTTCGGCGAGCTGGTCGCGCTCGAGCAGCAGCGCCGCGTGCTCCGGGAGCGCGCCACGGGCGCGTAAAAATCAATCCTTTCCATTTTCGTGATCGATTAAACCTTCATTCGATCTCGATTCGGTAAGACCGATCTTCTTACCTCACGTGACAAAAATGGGTCTGCCGTTTTGCCGTACTTATAGCGCAGACTGTGTTGCGTGGGTGCATCGGTGCTGCCAACGAGTGGGCCTCCGGCGGTGGACCGGATGGCCGATCTGATGGCGAGAGGAAGGGAACGCGGCGGCGTCACCGTCGACGACGTGGCCGCCGCGCTCGACCGCTCCGAGCTTCCGCCCGACGAGCTCGACGGCGTCGTGCGGATGCTCGCCGACAACGGTGTGGAGGTTCTCGAGCCGAACGAGGACGACTCGCTACGCGCGGAAGAGGACGACCTCGGCAGACGTGCCCCGACCAGCGATCTCGTCCGCATCTACCTGCGGGAGATCGGCCGGGTGCCGCTGCTCACCGCTGAGGAGGAGGTGGAGCTCGCCAAAGCGATCGAAGCGGGGCTGTTCGCCGAGGCCCGGCTGTCGGCCGCCGATCATCCAAATCCGGAGCTGGAGGAGCTGGTCTGGGAGGGCGAGCGCGCCAAGCAGCGCCTGATCGAGGCGAATCTGCGGCTGGTCGTCTCGATAGCGAAACGGTATGTCGGGCGCGGCATGCTCTTCCTCGACCTGATCCAGGAGGGCAATCTCGGCCTCATTCGCGCGGTCGAGAAATTCGACTACACCAAGGGCTACAAGTTTTCGACGTACGCCACCTGGTGGATCCGTCAGGCGATCACCCGCGCGATCGCCGACCAGGCGCGGACGATCCGCATTCCCGTGCACATGGTCGAGACGATCAACAAACTCGTCCGGGTGCAGCGCCAGCTCCACCAGGATCTCGGCCGGGAGCCCACCCCCGAGGAGATCGCGGTCGAGATGGACATGCCGGTGGAGCGGGTCGTCGAGATCCAGCGCATCGCGCAGGAGCCGGTGTCCCTGCAGTCGCCGATCGGCGAGGAGGACTCCGACCTCGGCGACTTCATCGAGGACGCCGACGCGGTGGTGCCCATGGAGGCGGCCGCGTTCATCATGCTCCAGGACCAGCTCGACGACATCCTCTCCACGCTCTCGGAGCGGGAGCAGCGCATCATCCAGCTGCGGTTCGGGCTCTGCGACGGCCACCCGCGGACGCTGGAGGAGGTCGGCCGCGAGTTCGGCGTCACCCGGGAGCGCATCCGGCAGATCGAGTCGAAGACCCTCGCGAAGCTGCGCCATCCGACGCGCGCGCAGATGCTCCGGGACTACCTGGAGTAGCCTCGGCATGCAAAACCGGAGGTCACGCCCGTACGGGGCGTGACCTTCGGCCCTTGTCCCGCGGCCCTGCCTGCGGCGACACTGCTGACATGGACTATCGGCCCGCGCTCGACGACGGGGCGCTCGGGCGGGCCGCCGTCGCGGTGCTCGACGCGAACTGGACCGGGCAGGTCACCGTCCCCGCCCCGGGCCTGTACCCGCACCAGTGGAACCTCGACTCGACCCTGGTGGCGGCCGGGCTCGCCGCCCGGCACGACCGGGTGGTGCGGGCGCGGGCCGAGCTCGCCGGGCTGCTCGACGCGCAGTGGCGCGACGGCATGGTGCCGCACATCGTGTTCCGGTCGGGCCGGGCCGACGGCTACTTCCCGGGGCCGTCGGTGTGGCGCTCGGACGAGTGCCCGGCCGCGCCGCCGGGCCTCGCCACCTCCGGGCTGACCCAGCCGCCGCTGCAGCCGTACGTGGCGTGGCGGATCTGGCGGCGGCGGCCGTGCGCGGAGACGGCCGCGTTCGTGCGGCGGGTGTGGCCGCGGCTCGCCGCCCAGCACCGGTACCTCACCCGCAGCCGGGACCTCGGCGGGGGCGGGCTCGCCGCGATCGTGCACCCGTGGGAGTCCGGCATGGACGACAGCCCCGCCTGGGACCGCCCGCTCGCCGCGCTGCCGTTCCCGGAGGCGCGCGGCGCGCACCTCGACCGGTACGTGTGGCTCGCGGCGCGCTACCGGGACGCCGGGTATGAGCCCGGCTACCTGCGCGACGAGCACCCGTTCGCGGTGGAGGACCCGCTGTTCAACGGCGCCTGGCTCGCCTCCACGTGGGCGATGACCCGTCTGGCCGAGGTGGCCGGGGCGGACGCCAAGCCGTACGAGGAGGAGGCCGAGCGCATCCGGGAGGCGCTGATCGACCGGCTGTGGCACGGCGGGCAGGGGTTCCTCGCGCTCGACCTGCGCGCCGGCGGGCCGATCCCGGTGGGCACCGTGGGCGGGTTCGCGCCGCTGCTCGACCCCGGCCTGCCCACCGACGTGGTCGACGCGCTCATCGACCTGCTCGAGTCGCCCCGGTTCATGGGCACCACCGGCTACCCGGTGCCGAGCTGCGAGGTGCGCGCGGCCGAGTTTGACCGCACCCGCTACTGGCGGGGGCCGTCCTGGGTGAGCGGGAACTGGCTGGTGTGTCAGGGGGCGCTCACGCACGGGCGGGCGCCGCTCGCGGCGGGCGTGACCGCGGCCACGCTGCGGCTGGTACGGCAGGCCGGGTTCCGCGAGTGCTTCGACCCGTTCGACGGCTCCGGCCTGGGCTGCCGGGACTTCTCCTGCTCGGCCGCGCTCACGTTGGACCTGCTCACGCCGATGGCGAGCTGAGCGGGTAGCGTCACAGCATGCGCCTGTTCCGCCCGCGGCTGCCCGCCGCCGCCCGTGCCGCGCTGGGGATCGAGCCGGGGGAGCGCGTGCTCGCGCTCACCACCGCCGCCGACGGCGCGTATCTCGTCGCCACCGACCGCGCTCTCCACCTGCCCGGCGGGACCCGCCTGCCCTGGCACCGGGTGGAGCACGCCCGCTGGGACGAGACCGACCTCGTCGTGACCGGCACGGACGGGACGTCCCACCGGGTGGCGGTGCCCGAGCCGGGCCTGCTGCCCGAGACGATCAAGGAGCGGGTCACCGCGTCGCTCGTCGCCAGCCGGTACGTCACCCTCGGGAACCGGGGCGGGGTGCGCCTGGTCGCCCGCCGGGTCGTCGGGGGCGACGGCCCGGACGCGGGCCTGGAGTGGAACCTCGTGTTCGACGAAGGGCTGGATCCGGACGATCCGGGGCTGCGCGCCCTCGCCGAGCAGGCGCTGGAAGAGGTACGGCGCAGCCTCGGCGTGTGACCTCGGACCGGTCGCGGGCGGGGAGCGGATCAGTCCTGGCCCGCCTCCGGGGTCGGCGCGACGATCGGCCCGCCGCCCGGCGCGCCGGTGGCGGCGGTGTCCTTCGGCTCCTCCGGCGTGCCCTCCGACGTGGCGCCGGGGCCGCCCTCGGTGGGCGTGACGATCGTCCCCGAGCCGGGTGTGCCGGCGTCGGACTCGGTCTCGCCCCTCCCGCCGGTGCCGCGGCCGGTGGTCGCGGGCGCGCGCCCGCTCCCCGGGGACGTCCGGCCCGTGGCCGCGACGCCGTTCGCCGGGACGATGTCGGCGAGGAACGGCACCTTGTTGCCGAGCCGCTCCCTGGCCGTCGCCATGATCCGCGACGCGCGGGCGCCGACGAGCCCGGCGGCCTCCTGGATCTTGGGGTTGTCCGCGACCCGCTGCGCCAGCCGCTTGATCTCCTCGTAGCGCTCCCGCCCGGCCCTGCTGCCGAGCACGTAACCGACGGCCAGACCGGCGACGAACACCAACCGATACCGCATGCTTCCCACCTCCGAGTGACCGGCTTCTCCGGCATCGAGCCCCTACCCGCGGGGCGGTGATCCTCCCCTCATTAATGGGTGGAACACACACGCCCGAGAGTGCGCTAATCTATGTAGCGCAAGCACGGCGGGACAAAACCGAGTCCCGCGGTGCCTGTGGCGATCCCGCGTAGCTCAATCGGCAGAGCATCCGGCTGTTAACCGGCAGGTTATAGGTTCGAGTCCTATCGCGGGAGCCACAGAACGAGGCCCCGGGGGCGACCCCGGGGCCTCGTCGTTTCCGCCGCGACCCCGCGCTCGCCCCTCGGCCTCCCCGTATCCGGGCCGCCCCTGGCTTTCCCGCCCGGCCTTCCTAGTACCGTTGCCCTGCGGGTTAGGTCCGCCGGTATCCGGCCGAAGCAGTCAGGGGGCATGGTGCGGCTCATTCACTCGGGCAAGGTCCGCGACGTCTACGAGGACCGGGGGGACATCATCCTGGTCGCGTCCGACCGGGTGTCGGTGTTCGATGTGATCCTTCCCACACCCATCCCGGACAAGGGGAAGGTGCTCACCCGGCTGTCGCTGTGGTGGTTCGAGCGGCTCGCCGACGTGGTGCCCAACCACGTGATCTCCGCCACCGACGTGCCCGAGGAGTTCGCCGGCCGTGCCGTACGCTGCCGCAGGCTGAAGATGATCCCGGTCGAGTGCATCGCCCGCGGCTACCTCGCGGGCAGCGGGCTGAAGGAGTACCAGCGCGACGGGTCGATCTCCGGCGTTCCCCTGCCCGCCGGGCTGGTGGAGGGATCGCGGCTGCCCGAGCCGATCTTCACTCCGACCACGAAGGCGCCGCTCGGCACCCACGACGAGTTCGTCACCTTCGAGCAGGTGGCCGCGCAGGAGGGCGCCGAGGTCGCCGAGGAGCTGCGGCGGCTCACCCTGGAGATCTACCGGCGGGGCGCGGCGATCGCGGCCGAGCGCGGCATCATCGTCGCCGACACCAAGCTCGAGTTCGGCTGGTCGGAGGACGGAGTGCTCACCCTCGGCGACGAGCTGCTCACCTCCGACTCCTCCCGGTTCTGGCCCGCCGAGGACTGGCGGCCGGGCGGCCCGCAGTTCGCCTTCGACAAGCAGTACCTGCGCGACTGGGCGCTCAGCACCGGGTGGGACAAGACCGAGCCCGCGCCCGAGGTGCCGCCGGAGATCGTGGAGATCACGCGCAGCCGGTACATCGAGGCCTACGAACGCATCACCGGGGAGAAGTGGTAGCCACCGCATCCAGCCAGGAGGGGTCCCGCGTCATGCAGGTCGCCGACGTCTTCCAGGAAGCCCACGGCCGCGCCCCCGAGGGCGTCTGGCGCGCGCCCGGCAGGGTCAACCTGATCGGCGAGCACACCGACTACAACGACGGGTTCGTGCTGCCGTTCGCGCTCCCGTGGGGGGTGTCCGTCGCGGCGGCGCGGCGCGCGGACCGCACCGTGACGATCCGCTCGCTGCAGGCCCCCGGCGAGGCGCACACGCTCGACGACCTCGACCGGGCCGAGGGCTGGGTCCGGTACGCCGCCGGGGTGGTGTGGGCGCTGCGGGACGCCGGCCACGAGGTGGGCGGCGCCGACATCGTGCTCGACGGCGACGTGCCGCGCGGCGCCGGGCTGTCCTCCAGCGCCGCGCTCGAGGTCGCGGTCGCCGTCGCCCTCGACGACCTGTACGGCCTGGGCCTCGACCGCATGGAGCTCGCCAAGCTCGCCCGGCGGGCGGAGAACGAGTTCGTCGGCATGCCGTGCGGGATCATGGACCAGGCGGCCTCGGCGCTGTGCACCGAGGGGCACGCCCTCTACCTCGACTGCCGCTCACTCGCGTACCGGAACGTGCCGCTGGACGTGGCCAAGGCGGGCATGCGGTTCCTCATCATCGACACCGGCGTGCACCACGAGCTCGCCGACGGCCAGTACGCGCAGCGGCGGCGGGAGTGCGAGAACGCGGCCAAACGGCTCGGCGTGGCCGCGCTGCGCGACGTCACCGACCTGAACGCCGCGCTCGCCCGGCTCGACGGCGCCGAGCGCAAGCGCACCCAGCACGTGGTCACCGAGAACCACCGGGTCGGGGCGCTCGTCGGCCTGCTGCGCGCCGGTGCGGTCACCGAGATCGGGTCCCTGCTCAACGCCTCGCACCTGTCGCTGCGCGACGAGTTCGAGGTGTCCTGCCCGGAGCTCGACGTCGCGGTGGAGGCGGCCGTGCGGGGCGGCGCCCGCGGCGCCCGGATGACCGGCGGCGGGTTCGGCGGCTCGGCGATCGCGCTGGTGCCCGCCGACCGGGTGGCGTCGGTGCAGGAGGCGGTGAACCGGGCCTACCGGGAGCGGGGTTTCGCCGCGCCGCGGTTCCTCGAGGCGACTCCGTCGCCGGGCGCTCGCCGTCTCGCCTGAGGGGCGGGCTCGCGCACCCGGGGCCGCGGGCCGGTGGTACGGCGGGGCCGGGCCGAGGGCTCGGCGAACGCCGGTGCCGGTGCGGGTTCACCGGGGCTTCCGGCGGCGGGGCGCGTCGCGCACGGCTCCGTGCGCCGCCGCTCGCGCCGCCGCCTCGCCCGCGAGCCCGGACCGCGGGTGCCGGCAAGAGCGCCGGGACGACCGGCGGCGGGTCCGGCGCTCCAGCGGTCACCCCGATCGGCCCGCGGCGGCGGGGCCGCCCGGCGGTTCCGCCGCCGCGCCCGCGGGCACGCCTCCGCCCCACCCGCCCGCCGGCAGGGCGGGCGCGCGCCGCCGATCAGGCGATCGGTGGTGCCCCGGGGGGCGCCCATCCGCCCGGCCCTCGGACGCCAGGGCCCGCGGTGCGAGCGGCGGACCGCCCGCAGGCCTCCTCCGGGATGCGCCGCGCGCCGCATCACCTCCCCGGCGTCACCCGCCGGCCCGGCGCCGGACCGCGAGATCGTCAGGGACGGAACGAACCGAGGGGACCCTCAGGTGGTGGGCGAGCGAACCGATGCGGTGGAGGCCGCGGTGGCCGGAGAACTCCGGCTACTCGACCCCGGCGTCCGAGCGTCCGAACGGCTCTTGTCGGAGCTTCTCCACCCGGAGTTCACGGATATCGGCGCATCCGGCCGGCTGTGGACGCGAGAAGAGATCATCGCGACCCTCGTCGGGAGCGCGCCGGAGCCGGACCGGCCGATCGAGGTGACGGAGATGCGCGGGCGGCTGCTCGCGCCGGACGTGGTCCACCTGACCTACGTGACCACCGGTCCCGGAGGCCGGGCGCGCCGAAGCTCGGTGTGGCGCCGGACCGAGGAGGGCTGGCGGCTCTACTTCCACCAGGGCACGCCCAGCACGGACTGAACGGCCGTGCCGACGCGGGGCGCCGGTGCCGAGGTCGCAGGGGATCGTCCCGCGGCAGGCCCGGCCGGGCTGCCCCGGCGGCGGCGCGGCGCAAGTATGATCGGCGAGATGTTGCCCCGGCCCCGGCCGGCCGGTCGGCTCCGGCTGCGCCGCCTGCGTGCGATCATCTCCTCCCCTCCGGGCCACCGCATCCGGCGACCAGGAGGAGAAGCCGGACGGGCAGGACGGCGGGTGAGCCCATAGCGATTTCGGTTGCCATGGTTGGCGCGCGGCGAGGGAACTGAAACCATTGGCAGAGAGGGTGCAGCGATGAGCAATGAAGCGGTTCTTGCCGAACTACTCGCCTTGCGCGAACAGGTGACCGGTGTGACCGAATCGGCCGTGGCCGCGGTCGACGGTCTGCTCGTCGCCGCCGACACCGAGATCGTCCGGCCGGAGGTGATCTCCGCGCTCGCCGCCACCGCCCTCGGCCTCGGCAAGCGCGCCGGTTACGAGACCGGTCTCGGCGACCTGCGCGAGGTGGTCATCCGCTGCAGCCGCGGCTACGTCGTGGTGTACGCCATCCGCGAGGAGGGCCTGCTCGTCGTCGTGGGCGACGAGGGGCTCGACCTGGCCCGGCTGCACATGGTCTCCCGGCAGACCGTGGAACGGCTCGCCGCCCTCCTGGTCGAAGAGTCGCCGCGCAGCGCCTGATCGCCGCGCCCTGACCACGCGCCCGCGGAACGCGCACCGCCGGACGGCGTCCCTCGGCGCGCCCTCCCGCCCGCCGGGCCGTCAGGGCCCGCCACCCCGGCGAACCCCCGCGTCAGCGCGTCGCGCCCGCCACGCCGCATGCCCCGGCCGGCCCCGCCCGCCCCCCCCCCGCCGCCCGGCCCCCCGTACCCGCCGCGGTCCGGCCCCAGCCGCTCCCCCCCCGCCGGCGCCCTTTTAACAATCTGCCGCGCCGACGGAAAAAAAGGTGTATAATATGGTGGTATCCG
>QGUZ01000121.1 GCA_003242605.1 Actinomycetota bacterium | reverse complement strand
ACCGCGGGCGGGGGGGGGCCCGGGGTCGTGGGGGCCCCGCCCCGCCCCGGGCGGGGGGGGGCGGCGGCGGGCGCGCCGCCGGGGGGGGCCGTACCCGGTGACGCGACGGGCCGATCGCGGCCCCGCGCCGGGGCCCGGCCGATCGGCCCGCCGGTGGTGTGCGGAACGTGGAAGTCAGGCGAGGTGGTCCGCGGCCTCCTCGCGCAGCAGGCCGTAGATCACCTTGTCGCGCCAGGTGCCGTTGTGGAAGACCGCGCCGCGCAGCACCCCTTCGCGCTTGAACCCGACGCGTTCCAGCACCTTCTGCTCGGCGATGTTCGCCGCGTCGGAGAGCGCCTCCAGGCGATGCGCGGTGGTGAAGCGGAACAGGTGGTCGACGAGCCAGCGGTGCGCCGCCGTGCCGAGCCCCTTGCCGCGGTACTCCGGCAGCAGCGCGAGCCCCACCTGGTAGCACACGCCCCGGGGGCCGCCCCGGTGCTGCTCCCGCCAGCTGGCGATGCCGGCCACCGTGCCGTCGGAGAGCACCACCGCGAGCGCGGTCGACTCCGGGCTGATGTAGCCGTCGCGCTCCCACCGCTTCCGCCGGGCGCGGACGTCCGTGAACCCCGGCCACTCGAACGGTCCCAGCGCCTCCGGATCCGTGGACAGCCGATCGAGGAACGGCAGGTCGAACTCCTGGAAGGCCCGGAACACCAGCCTGTCATCCACGGGAAACCTCCACGCCGCCATAGCGAGTGATCTCAACGCAAGTGATCTCAGTTCGATCGGTGGTGATGTTAGGGGTCGCCGTGACCGGATCCGGCCACTTCGCGGATGTATACGCGCGTGGCGGCCCCGCGGGCGGGCGGTGGCCCCGGGCACGCGACGGCCCGGGCCGGTCCCGCGGCGGGCGGCCCGGGCCGTGCCGGGTGCGCTCAGGCGGCGAGGGCCTCGATCGTCGCCTCGCAGAACGCCTTCAGGTCGTCCGGCCCGCGGCTGGTGATGAGCTTGCCCGGGCCGTTCTCGTCGACCACGACCTCCTCGTCCACCCAGTTCGCGCCCGCGTTGCGCAGGTCGGTCTTGACGCTCGGCCAGGACGTGACGGTACGGCCGCGCACCACGTCGGCCTCGATGAGCGTCCAGGCGGCGTGGCAGATCGACGCGACCGGCTTGCCCGACTCGACGAACTCGCGCACGAACCGTACGGCCTCGGGCCGGGTGCGCAGGTAGTCGGGGTTGGCGACGCCGCCCGGCAGCACCAGGCCGTCGAAGTCCGCCGCCGACACCTCGCCGACCACGCCGTCGACCGGGAAGGTGTCCCCCTTGTCCAGGTGCCGGAACGCGGTGATCTCCCCGTGCCGCGTGGAGATCAGCTTGGGCGTGCCGCCGGCGTCCCGCACCGCCCGCCACGGCTCGGTGAGCTCCACCTGCTCGGTGCCCTCGGGCGCGGCCAGGAACGCGATCGTCTTGCCGTTGAGGCTCATCTCTCCCCTTCCGCCGGGCGTCCCGCACGCCGCCGCGGCCCCGGTCGGCGGGCCCGCGGGGTGCCCGCCGCGGCCGCGGCCGGCGCGCGGCGCCCGCTGTGGCTCGTGCGGTGTCAGTGCGTGTGTCCAGTGCGTGTGTGCAGTGCGTGTCGCTCAGGGCGTGTCTCGCGCCTTTTCGCGGGGCGCGATGCGGCCCGAGCCCCGCCTGCCCGGGCGGGGGCGATCTATGCGCGGCACGCCCGCGGCCGCCTCGCCGTACCGTCCGCATCCCGGACCGGGCAATCGCGAACGCGCTCCGGAAACACGCCGTAAACAGCGCTGATAGGGACGGAAGGCGCGAAACCTCCATACGTCGCGACACCCCGGGGAATGCCCGCGCGCCTACGAAATCGCTCGATCAGGCGGCCGCAGCGCGCCCCGCGAGCCGGGGAAACGCGAGGTCACCGCGGCGTCCACGCGGATCGCTGACGATGATGATCATGGACTTTCCACCGGGCGGGATCACCTTTTGGACACGATGCGGCGTGCCGCTCGCTTCCTAATCCCCTTTGCAAAGAATGGGAAAACAAGGAGACTTCATCTGCAGGTGGGGGGGCTTGCTTTACCTGCACAACGGGGGAGGCACGAAAGGCGTTGACCGGCACTCCTGGTCACAGCGGGCCGCCGATGAGCCTGGAGGGGATCGAGCACGCGCTCAGCCGGCGGCGGGACGAGCGTGACCGGATCGCCAACGATCTGCTCGATCTGGAGAATCACCACGGTCACCGGCTGCTCGAGGGCGCCGAGCTCGACGGGGAGACGAAGCGCCGGTGGGCCGAGGCCCGGGAGCGCCTCGCGACGCTGTGGGCGACGTTCGACGCCTACCGGCGCGTCATCGCCGAGGCGGAACGGCTGCGCGCCGCGTCGGCCCGGCCCGGGCCGGAGACGCTCGCCGAGCTGACCGGGTTGCTCGCCGGGGCCTCGGTGGAGCTCAAGGCCGAGGACGTCCCGGTGGAGCGGCGGTCGCTGGTGCGGATCACCGGCGAACGGATCAGCCTCGACGAGGCCGTCGCCCGCATGGACGCGGCCTACCAGGAGGTCGCCCGGACCGTGGCCGCGGCGGACGCCGCGTGGAGCGCGCTGCTGCCGCGGCTCGACGAGGCCGAGGCGGCCCGGAACGCGGCCGAACGGCTGCTCGCCGAGCTCGGCGGCGCCGACGCCGAGCTGGACCGGCTCGGCCGCGAGCTCGCCGCGCTGCGCGGCCGGGTGCGCGGGGATCCGCTGTCGTTCGCCACCGGCGGCGCCGGCGGCCCGGTCGACACCGGGCCGCTGGAGCGGCTCACCGCCGCGCTCACCGCCCGGCGGGAGCACCTCGAGCACGCCCTGCGCATCCGGGACGGCTTCGCGGCGCGCTCCGGCGAGCTCGCCGACCGCGTCGCCGCGGTGCGCGCCGCCGAGCAGGAGGCCCGCGTGGCGCGCGACACCGTCCTCCGCAAGATCACCGATCCGGTGCTGCCGCACCTGCCCGACCAGGCCCCCGCGCTCGCGGACCGGCTCGCCGCCGTCACCGCGCTGCGCGACGCCGGCGACTGGCTCGCGGCGGCCCGCGCCGCCGACGAGCTGGAGCGCGCCGCGGGCGACGCGCTGCGGCAGGCCCGGGACGCGACCAAGGCGATCAACGCCCTGCTGGAACGGCGGGACGAGCTGCGCGGACGGCTGGAGGCGTTCCGGGCGAAGGCGCTGCGCCAGGGCCTCGCCGAGCACCCCGAGCTGCTCCGGCTCTTCCGGCGCGCCCACGACCTGCTG
Source organism: Actinomycetota bacterium (assembly GCA_003242605.1). GTDB lineage: Bacteria > Actinomycetota > Actinomycetes > Streptosporangiales > Streptosporangiaceae > Thermopolyspora. Next base: position 10,513 of record QGUZ01000121.1, on the reverse strand, counting down.
TGGACGGCCCCCTGCGACCTGCGCCAGGCGACCCGCGCGGTCTCGGGCTACCAGCGGGCACTACGAGAGATCGGAGCGAACCGATGACCCAGTGCTCCTACCCCGGCTGCACCGGCACGGTGCAGGACGGCTACTGCGACACGTGCGGCATGGCCCCGCCCCGGCCCACCGGGCCGTCCCACCCGTCCCAGGGCCCGTTCGGCGGCGGCGCATCCGTGCCGGGCGCGGGGTCGCTCCAGTCCGGGCCCGCCGCCCCGGCGACGCCGTTCCCGCCCCCGCCGCCGTCGCCGCCCTCGGCTCCGGTGCCGTCGTCGCCCTCGGCTCCGATGCCGTCGACGCCCACGCCGTCGGCACCGACGCCGTCCACGCCGATGTCGGCGCCCGGGGCCGCGATGTTCCCGTCGGCCCCGTCCACGCCGGTCGGCTCGACGCCGTTCCCCTCGGCCCCGGTGACCGCGCCCGGCACCCACCCGACCGGCGCGAGCCGGGCCAGCGCGAGCACCCGGTCGTCGCGCCGCGGCATGCTCGGCGCGGGCCTGGTCGAGGTGCCGCCGGTGCCGTACCGGGACCCGTCCCAGGTGGTGATGCGGAACCCGCAGGTGCCGGAGGAGAAGCGGTTCTGCAACAACCCGGAATGTGGCAAGCCGGTCGGCCGCTCCCGGGGCGACCGGCCCGGGCGCACCGAGGGGTTCTGCCCGCACTGCGGCACCCGGTTCTCGTTCACCCCGAAGCTGCGCGAGGGCGAGCTGGTCGCCGGGCAGTACGAGGTGAAGGGCTGCCTCGCGCACGGCGGCCTCGGCTGGATCTACCTCGCCGCGGACCGCAACCTCGACGGCCGCTGGGTGGTGCTCAAGGGCCTGCTCGACACCATGGACGCCGAGGCGCTCGCCGCGGCCGAGGCCGAGCGGCGGTTCCTCATCGGCGTCGACCACCCGAACATCGTCAAGATCATCAACTTCGTGCAGCACCCCGACCCCGTGACGAGGTCGCTGGTCGGCTACATCGTCATGGAGTACGTCGGCGGCGAGTCGCTGCAGGACATGCTGCGGCGGCGGCTGCGCGAGTCCGGGAACACCGAGGCGTTGCCGCTCACCCACGCCATCGCGTACGTGCTGGAGATCCTCCGCGCGTTCGCCTACCTGCACGACCGCGGGCTGCTCTACTGCGACCTCAAGCCCGCGAACGTGATCCAGGTCGAGGAGCAGCTCAAGCTGATCGACCTCGGCGCGGTGCGGCGCATCGACGACCAGGACAGCGCGATCTACGGCACGATCGGCTACCAGGCGCCGGAGGTCTCCACCGACGGGCCGTCGATCGCCTCCGACCTCTACACCGTGGGGCGCACGCTCGCCGTGCTGAGCTTCCCGTTCAGCCCGGCGACCCGGAACACCGCGACGCCGCTGCCCCCGCCCGAGCAGGTCCCGGTGCTGCAGCGGTACGACTCGTTCTACCGGTTCCTGCTGCGCGCCACCCACCCGCGCCCGGAGCTGCGGTTCCAGGACGCCACCGAGATGGCCGACCAGCTCCGCGGCGTGCTGCGCGAGGTGAAGGCCGACGAGGACGGCCGGCCGTACCCGGCGCTGTCCGGGCTGTTCGGCCCGGAGCGCACCGCGGCCGGGACCGCGCTCGCCCCGGAGGAGTCCGGCAGCGTGTTCGCCACGCCCACCCCGGCCGAGTTCGTGTCCGCGCTGCCGGTGCCGCTCGTCGACCCGGCCGACCCGGCCGCCTCGTTCCTCGCCGGGCTCACCGCGCGCAGCCCCGCCGACCTCGTCAACGCGCTGCGGCAGCCGCAGGTGGTGTCGCCGGAGACCGACCTCGCGCTCGCCCGGGTGCTGATCGAGCAGGGCAACGCCGCGGAGGCGGACGCGCCGCTCGCCCGGGTGGCGCAGGAGCGGCCGTGGGACTGGCGGCCCTACTGGTACCGCGGCGTGCTCGCGCTCGCCGCCGGGGACCCCGCCGAGGCGGTGCGGATCTTCGACGACCTGTACGGCCGCATGCCCGGCGAGGAGGCGACCAAGCTGGCGCTGGCGTTCGCCCGCGAGCGGGCCGGGGACTTCGCCGGGGCGGCGCGGCTGTACGAGACGGTGTGGCGCACCGATACCTCGTACGTGAGCGCGGCGTTCGGGCTCGCCCGCACCCGGCTGGCGGGCGGCGACCCGGCCGGGGCCACCGTGGTCCTCGACCAGGTGCCGCTCTCCTCCACCCACCGGGTGGCGGCGCAGCTCGCCACGGTGGCGATCGCGGTGCGCGGCCAGGACCCGGCCCGGATCGGCGTGGACACGCTGCTGCACGCCGGGCACCGGCTGGAGCAGATCGGGCTCGACGCGATCCGGTTCAACCGCATGGCCACCGAGGTGCTGCGGGCCGCGCTCGCCTGGCTCGGCCAGGGCCTGCCGCCGCCGGCCGGCGCCACGCTGCTCGGCGCGCCGTTCACCGAGGTCGGCATCCGCCGCAAGCTCGAGCAGACCTACCGGGCGCTGGCGCGGGCCACGCACGACGTCGCCGAGCGGCACGAGCTGATCGACCAGGCGAACGCGGTACGGCCGAGGACGTGGATCTGATGGCGGCGATCTGTCCGGTGTGCTCGCTGGAGGGGCTGCCCGGCGAGAGGTTCTGCGAGGAGTGCGGCACGCCCCTCGGCGCGACGCTGTGCGCCGCCTGCGGCGCGGGCGCGGTGGACGCCGACGGGTACTGCGGGCGGTGCGGCGTGCGGCAGCCCACCGGGCGGGACCACAGTGAGATCGAGTTCACCGCCGGGGCGGTCCGGGTGGCCGGGGTGAGCGACCGCGGCCTGCGGCACAGCCGCAACGAGGACGCGATGGCGCTCACCTGCGCCGCGGTCCCCGCCGGGCCGCGCGCGGTCCCGGCCCCGGTGGCCGGCTGGGCGGCGGGCGACGCCCTGCCCCCTGCGGGCCACCCGCCGATGCCCCCCGCCGCCGCGCCGGACGGCGCGGAGAACGCGATCATCGGGGTGGTGTGCGACGGCGTGTCCACCTCGCCGCGCCCCGACGAGGCGTCGCAGACCGCGGCCGACACCGCCGCGGGGGCGCTCGCCGAGCGGCTGGCGGCGGGGCTCGACCCGGTGGCCGCGACGCACCAGGCGACCGCGGCGGCGGCCGGGGCGGTGGCCGGCCTGGCGGACGCGCCGTCCGCGGCGCCGGCCTGCACTCCCGTCTCGGCGGGGGTGGACCCCGCGCACGTCACGATCGGCTGGGTGGGCGACAGCCGGGCCTACTGGCTCTCCGGCCCGGGCAGCGCGCTGCTCACCCTCGACGACGCCGGGCCGGGCCACATGCTCACCGCGTGGCTCGGCGCGGACGCGGGCGAGGTCGTCCCGCACGTGCGCAGCTTCGCCCCCGACGGGCCCGGAGTGGTGCTGGTCTGCTCCGACGGCCTCTGGAACTACTACCCCGATCCCCTGGCGCTCGCCGACGCCGTGCCCGACGCCGCCGCCGATCCCCTGGCCGCGGCCCGGACCCTGGTCGGCATGGCGCTCCAGGCGGGCGGGCGCGACAACGTCACGGTGCTGGTGATCCCGTTCACAGGAAGGCGGTGACATGAGCGGGCGACGCGACGCGCAGCGCCTCGGCCGGCCCGGCCCGGTACGGCACGGCGGCCCGCTCGTGGCGACCACGAAGGAGGCGGCATGAGCGAGCAGGCCCAGTTCACGATCCGCGTCGACCAGAACAAGTACCTCCCGGTGGGCGGCACGGAGGTGCACGCGATCGTGACCGTGGAGGCGACCGGTCCGCTGGAGACGGTCGCCCAGCACGCCCAGGCCGCCGAGGTGATCATCATCGACACCTCGACCTCGATGGCGACCGAGCGGATCGGCGAGGCGCGCAAGGCGGCGATGGCCGCGATCGACACGCTCCGCGACGGCGTGCACTTCGCGATCATCGCGGGGACCACGAAGGCCACGATGGTCTACCCGCACCGCAAGGAGATGGCGACGATGAACGCCGAGACGCGGCAGGCGGCCAAGCAGGCGGTGAGCGGGCTCATCGCCGACGGCGGCACCGCGATCGGCACCTGGCTGCGCCTCGCCGCCGACCTGTTCGAGCCGTACCAGGGCGCGATCCGGCACGCCATCCTGCTCACCGACGGGCACAACCAGCACGAGTCCGCGGCCCAGCTCGACAACGCGCTCGCCTACTGCCAGGGCAAGTTCGTCTGCGACTGCCGCGGGGTCGGCACCGGGTGGGAGGTCGCCGAGCTGCGCAAGATCGCCTCGACGCTGCTCGGCACGGTGCAGGACATCCCGGACGCCAAGGACCTGGAGGCCGACTTCCGGGCGATGGCCCAGCAGGCGATGGGCAAGGCCCTCGCCGACGTGGCGCTGCGCATCTGGACCCCGCAGACCGCGAAGATCAAGTTCGTCAAGCAGGTCTCGCCGACGATCGAGGACCTCACCCACCGCCGGGTCGAGTCGGGCCCGCAGTCCGGCGACTACCCGACCGGCGCCTGGGGCCGGGAGGTGCGCGAGTACCACGTGTGCATCGAGGTCACCCCGGGCGGCATCGGCCAGGAGATGCGGGCCGGCTGGGTGAAGCTGGTGCAGCCCGACACCGGCATGCAGCTCGCCGCCGGCAACATCCTCGCCACCTGGACCGACGACCCGGCGCAGTCCACCCAGATCAACCCCCGGGTCGCCCACTACACCGGCCAGGCCGAGCTGGCGAACCTCATCCAGGAGGGCCTGCAGGCGCACCGGGAGCACGACTTCGCGACCGCCACCGCGCGGCTCGGCCGGGCCCGGCAGATCGCCGAGGAGTCCGGCAACGAGGCGACGGCGAAGCTGCTCGACCGGGTGCTCGACGTCGACCGGGCCACCGGCACCGTGCGGCTCAAGCCGATCGACCGGGCGGCGGAGATCGCGCTCGACGTCGGCTCGGTCCGCACCGTCCGCACCCGCAGAGACCCCGATCAGGGTTGATAAGGAGTTCGCATGCCCATCTGCCCCTCGGGCCACGACTCGGGCTCGGGCGACTACTGCGACGTCTGCGGTCTCGCGATCTCGAGCGGCCCGGCGTCCGCCGCCGCCCCGGCGAACTCGGCGGCCACCGCCCCGGGCACGGCCGGATCGGGGCCCGTCTCCGGACCGGCCCAGGCGGGCCAGGAGTTCTGCCCGGAACCCGGCTGCGGGGCGCCGCGCGCCGGCCGGTTCTGCGAGGAGTGCGGCTACGACTTCGCCACCGGCCGGCCGGGCTTCGGCCCGGTCAGCGCCGACTTCGGGCCGCCGCCGGCCACCTCCCCGCCCGGCGGGTACGGCCCGCACACCGGCGGCTACCCGCCCCCGCCCGGCTACCCCCCGCCGGGCGCCCCGGGCCACCCCCACGCGCAGCCCGGGTTCGGCCCGCCCTCGGGCCACGTCCCCCAGACCGGCACCCCCGGACACCCCGGGCACGGCACGGCCCCGCCCGGCCCCCACGGGTACGGCACGGCCGCCCCGCCCCACCCCGGACCCGGCCAGACCGCCGGGCAGCCGGTCGGCACCCACGGCCGGCCGTACCCCGGCACCGGCCCGGCCACCGGCGCCCCACCGGGCGCCCCGGCCGGCCCGCCGTACACCGGCTGGCACGCGGTGGTCTCGGCCGACCGGCAGTACTTCGACTCGGTCATCGCCCAGGGCGGCCCCGACGCGGCCAAGATCGTCTTCCCGCCGTACTGCCCCGAGCGGGTGTTCCCGCTCGTCGGCAACCAGGTGCGGATCGGACGGCGCAGCCGGTCCCGCGGGCTCAACCCGGAGATCGATCTGAGCGGGCCGCCGGAGGACCCCGGCGTCTCGCACCTGCACGCGATCCTCGTCGCGCAGCCCGACGGCTCCTGGGCGCTGATCGACCCCGGATCGGCGAACGGAACGAAGATCAACGATGCACCCGACCCCATCGCCACGAACGTCCCGGTTCCGGTCTCCGACGGCGACCGCATCTACGTGGGCGCCTGGACCGTCATCGTGCTGCGCAAGGGGTGAGCGGAGCGTGCCCGTGAAGGAGTCGCCATGACGATGCCGCTTCCGAGCCCGGCGCAGACGGCCCAGCAGACGGTGCAGCCGGCGCAGCCCGGCGCGCCCGCCGCCCCCGCGCCGCCCGCGCCTCCGCCGGCGCCCGCGGGGCGGGCCGCGCCGCCCGCCCGCCGCCTGCTGCCGCGGCTGCCGCAGCGGCTGCGGCTGCGCACCGTGCCCGCCCGCATCCGCGCGTGGACCTCCGCGATCGTGATCGCCGTGCTGGCGCTGTTCGGCGTCGCCTGGGTGGCGATCGACGACGCCGCCGTGGGCCTGCGCGTCATCGGCCGCACCGACGGCCCGCAGGTGGTGGCGACCGCGGACCTGTACTACTCGCTCAGCGACATGGACACCCAGGTCGCCAACATCCTGCTCGTCGGCGAGCAGCAGCTCGGCGGGGGCCGCGAGGCCGCGCTGCGGCGCTACGAGGAGAGCCGCGCCAAGGCCGGGGAGACCCTGCTCCAGGCCGCCGACCTCGCCGACGACGAGGTCGAGCGGCGGACCGTGCAGGAGCTGCTCAACGGGCTGAGCCAGTACGAGCGGCTCGCCGCCCGGGCGATGCTCCTCAGCGACCAGGCCGACCACCCGGCCGGCTCGCCCCCGGCGGAGGCGGTGGCCAGCTACCGCGAGGCGACCAAGCTGATGCGGCTCGGCCTGCTGCCCAAGGCGTACAACCTCACCCTGGAGAGCGGGTCGATCGTGCGCCGCACCTACGAGGAGCAGCACGCCGCGGTGCAGGGCGGCCGGGTCGCCGTGGCCGTCGTCGGGCTGGTGACGATCGGCCTCCTCGTCGGCCTGCAGGTCTACCTGGCCCGCCGGTTCCGGCGCATCCTCAACCCGGCGCTGCTCGTCGCCACCCTCGTGGTCACCGTGCTCGTCGGGCTCGCCATGGGCCTGCTCGACCGGGCCGCGGAGGACATGCGCATCGCCCGGGAGAAGGGGTTCAACTCGATGCTCGCGCTGTCCCGGGCCCGGGCGATCAGCAACAGCCTGCACGGCGACCAGAGCCGCTACCTGCTCGACCGGCAGGAGGCGGACACCTACGAGCAGGTGTACCTGGAGAAGTCCCAGACGGTGCTCTACACCCCGGCGGGCAACCTCACCGCCTACTACCGGGAGCTCGGCCGGGTCGTCGGCGAGTACCCGCGCCGGACGGACTTCCTCGGCTTCTTCGGCACCGAGGCGAGGAACGCCGCCGGAGGCCAGGAGCGCGCCGCGCTCGCCGAGACGCTCAAGCGGTACGAGGCCTTCCAGCAGGAGGACCGGCAGCTGCGCGCCCAGGCCCGGGCCGGCGCGGTCCAGCAGCTGATGAGCCGGGTCGCGCAGAGCTTCCAGGCGTACGACGAGGCCCTGGTCGGGCTGAAGAACATGCACCAGCGCTCCTTCGAAGCGGCGATCGCGGACGGCGACGCCGCCCTCTCCGGTTGGAACTACGCACTCCCCGGCGCGATCGTCGCCGCCGTGGCGCTGATCTTCGTCGGGGTACGGCCCCGCCTCGTGGAATACCGCTGACGACGAACGGGAGATTGCGATGCGAGCAAGGATCGCCCTCGCCATGCTGGCCGTCCTGGCCCTGACGGCGGCGGGGTGCGGTGCGGGCGGCGACGAGTCCTCGATCGTCGGCAAGGACACCCTGGTGATCGGCGTCAAGCCGGACCAGCCCGGCCTCGGGGTGAAGAAGCGGGAGGGCGTCTACGAGGGCTTCGACGTGGACGTGGCCAAGGCGATCGCCGCCCGCGTCGCCAAGGGCGCCACCGTGCGGTTCGTGGACGCGCCCTCGGCGAAGCGGGAGAGCCTGCTCGAGTCCCGCCAGGTGGACTTCATCGTCGCCTCGTACTCGATCACGCCGGAGCGCAAGACCAAGGTCGCGTTCGCCGGGCCGTACTACGTCGCCCACCAGGACATCCTGGTGCGGCGGGACGAGACGGGCATCCGGAACGTGCGCGACCTGCGCGGCCGCAGCCTGTGCAAGGTGGCGGGCTCGACCTCGTGGCGCCGGGTGCAGGAGGAGCGGGGCGTCCCCGTCCGGCTCGTGGACGGCGAGTCCTACAGCGACTGCATCGCCAAGCTGCGCAACGGCCAGGTCGACGCGGTCTCCACCGACGACCTCATCCTCGCCGGCTTCGCCGCCGAGCAGGGCAACGCCTTCAAGATCGTCAACGCCCGGTTCACCGACGAGCGGTACGGCATCGGCATCCACAAGAGCGACATCGAGGGCTGCGAGGCCATCAACAAGGCGATCACCGCCCTCTACCAGGACGGCACGATCCCCAAGCTGCTCAAGAAGTGGTTCGACGGCACCGGCCTCGAACTGACCGACACCGTCCCTCAGTTCGAGGGCTGCGACTGACCCGCCCGGGCGGCCGCGGCCCCGCCACGGGCCCGCGGCCGCCCGGTGTGTGTCTGCGCCGCGCGGCCTCGGCGGCGCTCACCGCCGCGCGCTAGGCACGGCGGTCGCGTTCGCGGTCGAGGACGTGGCGGGCGAGCTGGACGCGGGAGCGGACGCCGAGCTTGCGGAAGACCTGGCGCAGGTGGAAGGCGACCGTGTGGGCGCTGATGAAGAGGCGGTCGGCGATCTGGCGGTTGGTGTGGCCCTCGGCGACGAGCAGGGAGATGGTGCGCTCGGTGTCGGTGAGGCTCTCCCAGCCCGACACCGGACGGTCGGCCTGGGACCAGTGGCGGCGGCGCACGCCGAGGCGGCGCAGCCTGCGGCGGACCCGGGCGGCGTCGTAGGTGGCCCCGGCCTCCTGGTAGGCGGCGAGGGCGCGGAGCAGGGCGGTGATCCCGCCGTCCCGGTCGCCGGCCCCGGCGAGGACGGCGCCGAGGTCCTCGGCGGCCGAGGCGCGCGCCCACCGGTCGGTGGCCTCGGTCTCGGCGCGGGCGAGCGCGACCGGGTCGGCCTCGAGCAGGCCGCGGGCGTGCGCCGCGGCGGACCCGGCGCAGGGCTGGCCGGGGTTGTCGCGGGCGAGACGGTCGGCCGCGGCGGCCACGTGGGCGGCCCGCGCGGGGTCGCCCGCCGCGAGCGCGAGCCGTACCAGCCAGGCGGCCGCGCCGGGCTCGCCGAACAGCGGCCACCGGTTCTCGTCCAGGCCCGCGACGAGGTCGGCCACGAGGGCGAGCGCGCGTCCCGGGCCGTCCCGGGCCTCGGTGAGGCGGGCGGCGAGCAGCCGCAGCCGGTACGTCGCACCGGTTGCCGGGTGCCGTGCCGGGGCCTGCGCGCCGGGCGCGGGCAGGCAGGCGGCCGCGGCGCGCAGGTCGCCCCGGCGCAGCTCCGCCGCGCACCGTACGGCGAGCGCGGCCGGGGCGAACAGGTGCGGAGGCGGCGGCGGGCTCCCTGGCCAGCCCGGCGTGCCCCGGTGGGGCCGCGGCGCGGCGTCGCCGAGGAGCGGGTGACCGGGCGCGTCGCCGCCGTCTCCGTCGCCGTTCCGCCCCGGCCCCGTGCCCGCGTCGTACGGCGCCGCCGCGGGCCCCGGCGGCATCGGCCGGAGGTGTGAGGACCCGTCGGGGACGTGCGCCCCGTCGCCCGCCGGCCCGCCGCTCACCGGGGCGCGGCCGAGCGCCGCGTCGGCGGCGGCGATCGCCTCGTCGAGGTGGCCCGCGGCGAGGGCGAGGCGGGCGTGCAGCACGGCGACGGCGGGCCGCCACGGGGCGTCGGCGAGGGTGTCGATCACGTGGGCGGTCTCGCGGAGCACGGCCCGCGCCTCGTCGTGCCGGCCGAGGTCGGTGAGCATCGCCGCGAGGGCCAGTCCGGGGTGGAGGCCGCGCGCGGGGGCGGCGCTCGCGCGGCGGGCCGCGGCCCGGGCGCGGTCGAGGGCGGCGGCGAGGCGGCCGCGCCGCCACTCGCTGACCGCGAGGACGGTGAGGGCGGTCACCACGAGGGCGTGGTCGTGCCGGTCCGCGGCGGCGAGCACCGCCTCGGCGTGGCGGCGGGCCGTCCGGTCGTCGCCCCGCGCGGCGGCGGCGTCGAGCAGGGCGCGCAGCGCACGATCCCGCACCTCCCCGGCGAGCCCGGCGGCGTCGGCGTCGCGCAGCGCGGCCTCGGCGAGGCACAGCGCCGCGTCGGCCTCGCCGCGCAGATAGCGAACGTGGGAGTACGCCGCGGCGAGCCCGGCCCGGGTGCCGGGCGGCAGCGGCTCGGCGAGCGCGGCCTCGGCGAGGCGGGCGGCCTCGGCGAGCCGACCGGCCCCGGCGGTGGCGTCGACCGCGGCGCGGGCCCGGGCGGGGCGGCGCGGATCGGCGGCCGCGGTCAGCTCGAAGGCCCGTACGGCGAGCCCGGCCGCGGCGGCCGGGTCGGCGGGCAGGAGGCGGGCCACCGCGGCGTCCAGGCCGGCGAGGGCCCGGTGGTCGCCGCGCCGCACCCCGAGGGCGAGGTGCCGGGCGGCCTCGCCGGGCGGGCCGCCGCAGGCGAGCAGCTGCTCGCCGGCCTGGCGGTGCAAGGCGCCCCGCACCCGGCCCGGCAGGGCCGGGGGGAAGGGCCGCCGTACCCGACCGTGGCGGAAAGGGGAGGGG
>QGUZ01000448.1 GCA_003242605.1 Actinomycetota bacterium | reverse complement strand
CTGTTCTTTTGGCAGGGGAAACCGGGTGGCCGGGGCGGCGGCCCGTGCACCTCGGACCGGTACCCGGCGACCGTGTCGAGGCCGCCGTCCATGTCGTCGATCCGCTCCCCACGCAGCAAGCCCAGGCTCCAGGCGAGGATCTCGGCGGTGGTCCGGTAGTTGATGGTGAGCCGGGTGGACCGCCCGGCGACCCGTACGCCGACGTCGCGCAGCGAGACGCGGTTGTTGTAGATGCGCTGGTGGGTGTCGCCGGCGATGAACAGGTCGTCGGGCCCTTCGGCGACCGCGGCGCGCAGCAGCCGCCACTGCACCGGGTGGAGGTCCTGGGCCTCGTCGACCACGATGTGCCGGTACGGCTTGTCCGCGCGCTCGTTCAGCAGCCGGGTGGCCTCGACGCAGATGGTCTCGTGGGTCCACAGCCGCCGCCGCTTGAGTTCCTCCTGGAACTCCCACACGGCCTGCCAGAGCTGGGCCTTCTGCCGGGTGCCGAGGCGGCGGCCGCGGCCCGCGCGCTTCGCCTCCAGGTACTCGGCGGCGCTGCCGATCTGCTGGGCGAGGATGACGTGCCGCCACTCCTCGGCGAGGAAGGTCTCGGTGAACGGCAGGCCGAGGTGCCGGATGATGCGCCGCCAGATCGCCTTCTCCTCGGCGTCCCGCAGGATGGCGGGCCGGCCGTGCCGTTCGGCGAAGATCTGGTACGAGAGCTGGTCGACGTGCCGCACCTGGATGCGGTCGAGCACCTCGGCGGAGTCGGCCAGCAGCTTGAGCCCGGCCTCGAGGGAGGCGGACAGCGTCGAGGTGAACGTGGTCACCAGCACCGGCCCGGCGCCGCGGACGGCGAGCTGGTGGGCGCGGGGCAGGGCGACGACCGTCTTGCCCGTCCCGGGCCCGCCGGTGACCCGCGCCGCCCCGGAGTAGGTGGCGTGCGCGATCCGGTGCTGGGTCGGATGCAGGTATATACGCCACAGCGCGAACGGGTGCCGGAAGATCTCCATGAGCTCCTCCGGCCCGTCCACAAGCACGACCCGCTCGGGAGTGCGGGCCACGGCCGCGGCGATGTCCTCGGTGTCGTACGGCTCGGTCGCCTCGGCCACCCCGAGCTCCGCCCACACCTCCTCCGGAGTGAGTCCGGCGGCGAGGCCGTACAGCGCGTCCCACTGGTTCTGCGGCAGGAACCTCTGCAGGGCTTCGAGCTGGGCGACGTCGGTGAGGACGCGGGCGAGGGCGAGGGTCTGCTCGTCGATGCCGAGCCGCCTCAGGTCGGCGTCGCTGATGTCGTCGAACAGCCGCCGGGGCGCCTTGCCGGCGGTCTCGACGAGCCGCGGCAACGCCTCGTCGATCGCCACCACGTCCCGGAGCTCGATCCGCCCGGTGACGGCGTTCACCGAGACGCGGTGCCGCTGGGCCCAGTCGTACGCGTCGTCGTGCGGCAGGACCCGCAGCAGCGTGTAGACGTCACCGCTGTCGGGGGCGAGCACGACGCCGCGCCAGAACTTGTCGATCCGGATCGTGCGGAACCGGGGATCACGCGGGTTGTTGAGCTTCTCCAGGTGGAGCCCGGCGTGGGTGTGGTGCTCGAACTTGGTGAAGACGTCGATCACACGGTCCTGCACGGAGCGTTCCAGCCTGGCGAACTCGCGCAGGAACTCCCGGTGGATTCCGAGCCTGGCCACGTCAGCCCTCACCCTCCAGCCCGTCGAGGATCTCCTTCACCCGGTGCAGGTTGGGGTTGTCCGGGCCGCTCCGCCGTTCCAGGTCGGGCAGCAGCTCGCGGAAGGTGCGGGCGGCGCCGGCGCGGTCGCCGGAGCCGAGCTGCAGCAGCCCGATCTGCCGCCGCAGCTCGAGGATGCGGTCCTCGTCGACGCCGTACCGCTTCTCGTCCTCCAGCAGGCCGGTGAGCTGGGTGAGGGCGAGGGAGGTCTCGCCGGCCGCGGCGTGGCAGTTGGCCTCCATGAGGCGGAACCGCAGCACGAGGCTGTCGTCGGGCCCTTCGCGCTCGGCGAGGTCCTCGGCGAGCCGCCGGAACTCGGGGGCGGCCCGGCGGTAGTCGCCGCCGAGGAAGAGCACGTCGGCGTACTCGATCCGCAGGTCGATCACGCCGGCGTCGTGCGCGCCGAAGGCACGGGTGGCGGGCTCGACGACCCGGGCCAGCACCTCCGCCGCCTGGCTGAACCGGGCCTCCCCCTTGAGCTCCTTGGCCTCCTGCATCGCCAGCTCGATGTCGGTGCGGCCGATCGAGGGGGTGGGGGTGGTGGGCTCGGCGGTACGGCTCCGCGGCGGCACCGGCCGCGAGGGCGGCGGTGTGACGGCGGGCTTGCCCGACGCGGCGAGCGGCGGCAGCACCGAGGTGTACATGCGTGCCGGGCTGCGCCCGGACTGGTCGACGAAGCCCGGCAGCGGCGGCAGCTCGCGGCAGAAGCCGACGAGATGGTCGTAGACGGTGGCGGCGTCGGGAGGGCGACGGTCGGGGGTCTTTTCCAGCAGCCACAGCACGAGCCGCTCCAGCTCCTCGGGCACGTCCGGGCGGCGCTTGCGCGGCGGGGTCGGCGGCGCGTCGAGGTGCCGGCGCATGGACGCGAGCGGGGTCGGGGCGGAGAACTGGTTGCGGCCGGTGAGCATCTCGTCGAGCACGACACCGAGCGAGTACAGGTCGCTCTGCGGGCTGGTGGTGCCGCTGAGCGCCTGCTCGGGCGCCATGTACTCGGGGGTGCCGATCGCCGTGCCGGTCGCGGTGATCTTGGTCGCGTCGGGCGTGAGCGCGGCGGCCACGCCGAAGTCGAGCACCTTCACCGACCCGTCGGGGCAGATCATGAGGTTGGACGGCTTGAGGTCGCGGTGCACGAGCGAGCTGGCGTGCGCGGCGGCGAGCACGCTGCACACCTGCGCGGCGATGGCGGCCGCCCAGGGCACCGGGATCGGCTCCACCTCGGCGATGAGGTCGGACACCGAGCACCCCTCGATCTGCTGCATGACGAGGTACAGCTTGTCCTCGTGCGTGCCGCAGTCGTACACGACGGGGACGCCCGGGTGGTTCATCCGGGCGGTGATCCGCGATTCGCGGACGAAGCGGCGGGTCAGTTCGTCGTCGCCCCGGCCGCCGGATAACCGGTCGATCCGGATGAACTTGATGGCGATGGGACGGTCCAGGCGTTTGTCGTAGCCGAACCACACCTCGCCCATGCCGCCCCGCCGCCGCGACGTGGGATCCAGTTCATACCGACCGGCAATCGTTGTCCGCCTCGTCACGGCAGTGACCCACTCTCCCCCAGACA
>QGUZ01000120.1 GCA_003242605.1 Actinomycetota bacterium | reverse complement strand
ACGGCACGCGGCGGTACGGCACCGCCGCGGCACTCCGCGGAATCAGAGCAGGGGAGAGGCACACCGGAGGAGATCCACCGGACACCGCCGGACCACGACGCCCCATCCCGCAGGCAGGCCACGGCCACCGGCGGGACGACGTCAGCGCGCAAAAGCGGGGGCGTGACGACGGGTGACGCCGGACGGCACGCCGGCAACGGCCCGAGACGGGCCCGCGACGGCCTTGACATGCGGCGCTACCACGCCGAGAAGCACGGCGAGACCCGGCGGCCCCGCCGCGTCGGCGGTGTCAGAGAAGGTGCGTGATACGTGGACTCACGACGCACACCCCCGGCTGGTCCGGTGCCTCCATGCCGCCGCCGTCCACCTGGCCGGCGGCACGCGACACGCCGCCCATTCAAACCACCCCGCACCGCCACCGTCAACCCGGACCCCGCGCCCGGGGACACACCACCACCCTCCGGGGCAGAACCGCTCGAACCCCCACTCGGCCCGCCTCTAGGCTGTACGGGTGCTCAAACCCGACTACCCGCTGCGCACCGAGCGGCTGATCCTCCGGCCGTTCACCCTCGGCGACCTGCACGACCTGCACGCCTTCCACTCCCTGCCCGAGGTCGCCCGCTACCTGTACTGGGAGGCCCGCGACCTCGACCAGACCCGCCAGGCCCTCGAGGACAAGATCCTCCGCTCCGCCCTCTACGACGAGGGCCAGGCGCTCAGCCTCGCCGCCGAGCTCGCCGACACCGGCGTCGTCGTCGGCGACCTCACCCTCTTCTGGCACAGCCGCACCCACCGCCACGGCGAGATCGGGTTCGTGTTCAACCCCGCCTACCACGGCCGCGGCCTGGCCACCGAGGCCGCCCGGGAACTGCTCCGCCTCGGCTTCGACGAGCTCGGCCTGCACCGCGTCACCGCCCGCTGCGACGCCCGCAACATCCGCTCCGCCGCCGTCATGGAACGCCTGGGCATGCGCCGCGAGGCCCACTTCGTCGAGAACGAGTTCGTCAAAGGCGAGTGGACCGACGAGTACGTCTACGCCATCCTGCGCCGCGAATGGCTGCGGCAGCGCGAGCAGGGCTCCTGAGCACCACCACTCGCACTCCTCGCCGACCCCCGCCGTGCGGCCGTACCGCCCCGGCACGGCCGCACGGCCGCTCAGCCGCCCCGGCGCGCCGCCGCCGGCGGGCGGCGGGCCGCGGCCGGGGCGCGCTCGGGGCGGACACCCACCCCGATCATCCGGGCCGGCACCACCGAAAGCCCCGGCGCCAGCCGCAGCAGCGGAGCCGCCACCAGCGCCACCCGGGGCAGCCGCCCGGCCAGCAGCGACCGGAACACCAGCCGGTGCAGCACCCGCTGCATCAGCTGGGTGACCACGGTCGGCAGCAGCCGCCTGCGCCGCACCGCCGCAAGATCCCGCTCGGTGACCCGGCCGCGCAGCAGCGGACCGGCCAGCAGCCGCGCCGCCGCCACCGCGTCCTGCACCGCCAGATTGATGCCCACCCCGCCCGCGGGGGACATCGCGTGGGCCGCGTCCCCGATGCACAGCAGCCCCGGCAGGTGCCAGCGGCGCAGCCGGTTGAGCCGCACGTCCAGCACGTGCACCTCGTCCCAGCCGCGCACCGTGTCGACGACCCCGGCCGCCTCGGGGACGGCCGCGGCCACATCCCGCCGGAACGCCTCCAGGCCCCGGGCCCGCAGCCGGGCGTCGGCCCCCTTGGGGATGAGGTGCGCCACCTGCACATACCCCTCGCGCGGGATCAGCCCGAACACCTTGCCGTCCCGCACCCGCGGCACCAGCGCCCCGCTCACCCCCTCTAGCGGCGGCAGCCGGAACCACCACACATCCAGCGGAACCGGGAACTCCCGCGGCCGCAGCCCCGCCGCGCGCCGCACCGCCGACCACCGGCCGTCGCAGGCGACCGTCAGCTCGGCGCGCAGCTCACCCGGCCCCTCCCGGTCCCGGTACCGCACCCCGGCCACCCGGCCGTCCTCCCACAGCAGCCCGGTCACCTCGGTGCTCATCCGCAGCGTGAAGCACGGCTCCTCACCCGCGGCCTCGGCGAGCAGGTTGAGCAGGTCCCACTGCGGCACCATCGCCACATACCGGTGCCGGGTGCGCAGCCGCCGGAAGTCGACCGCGGTCACCTCGCCACCCGGCAGCGGGAACGCCAGCCGCTCCACCCGCGTGTGGGGGAGCGATGCGAACCGCTCGCCGAGCCCCAGCTCGTCGAGCAGCTCCAGCGTGCTCGGGTGCACGGTGTCGCCGCGGAAATCCCGCAGGAAGTCGGCGTGCTTCTCCAGCACCGTCACCCGCACCCCCTGGCGGGCGAGCAGCAGGCCCAGCACCATCCCGGCCGGCCCGCCGCCGACGATCGCGCACGTCGTGGCCTGGCTCCGCATCGCGCCTCCTCCGGCCCTCTTGAGGGGTTCATCACCGGTGGCGCCCGCCGTACACCCCGGCGGCCCGCATCGGCCACGGCCGGACGGGCCGACCGTCAGGGGAACATGAACCGGGCCAGCCGCCGGGAGGCGAGCCACAGCCCGCCCAGCGCCATGACCACCAGATACGCCAGCGACGCCAGCAGACCCCACTCCAGCCGCCACAGCGCCAGCCCGCGCAGCAGCTCCACCGCGTGGTACAGCGGGGTGAGCCTGACCACCACCTCCAGCACCGCCGGATAGTCCCGCACCGGCACGAACGTGCCGGAGAACAGAAACAGCGCGAACTGCCCCGTGGACACCAAATCGAAGTCCTCCCAGCCGCGCAGGTACGTCGAGATCGCCGCGCCGAACCCGCCGAACGCCAGCCCCACCAGCAGCGCCGCCGGGAACGCCGCCGCCGCGCCCGGCGCGGGCACCAGCCCCAGCGCCACCATCACGGCCAAAAAGATCCCCGAATACAGCGCGCCGCGGATCATGGCCCAGGTCAGCTCGCCGAGCACCAGCTCGAACGGCCCCACCGGTGTGGCCAGCACCGCGTCGTACAGCCGCGCGTACTTCATCTTGTGGAAGAAGTTGAACGTGGTCTCCGCCAGCGCGCCCGACATCGCCGACACCGCCAGCATCGCCGGCGCCACGAACACCGCGTACGGCACCCGCGACCCGTCGTCCAGCTCCATCGTGCCGATCAACGCGCCCACGCCCACGCCGATCGACAGCAGATACAGCAGCGGCTCGGCCAGCCCGGACAGCAGCACCAGCAGGTACGACGGCCCCGACCGCATCGCCCCGATGTTGCGGCCCACCACCGCACCCACCCGACCGGCCGACCGCCGCGCCGCCAGCAGCGCGATCACCACACACCCCTCACCTGTACAGCCGCCTGCGGAACGCCACCGCCGCCAGCACACAGCCCACCCCGCCCCACACGGCCAGGTAGGCCAGGTGCGCCGCGACCGGCCACGCCGGCGGAATCCCCAGCGTCGCCGCCCGGTTCAGCTCCACCGCATGCCACAGCGGCGTCGCCTGCGCCGCGGCCTGCGCCGCCGCCGGCAGCCGCTCCACCGGGAAGAACACCCCGCCGAACAGCGACGACGGCACCATCGCGAACCGGAACAGCAGCGCGAAGTAGCTGTCGCTGTCCACCACCGCCGCGAACGCCGTCACCGGCGCCGCCACCGCCAGGGTGAGCACCGTGCACACCAGCGGCGCCACCACCGCCCACGGCGAGGCGAGCCCGCCGAACCCCGCCGCGACCACGAGGAACACCGCGACGGCGAGGACCACCCGCAGGACCAGATACAGCAGCCAGCCCTGCAGGATCCCGGCCACGCCCACCGGCGTCGCCGATATCGCGAAGTAGGCCCGCGTCCACTTGAAGTCGCTCATCACCGGGTAGGTCGACTCCACCAGCGCGATCTCGAACGCGGTCATCGACAACAGCCCCGGCACGATCCACTGCAGGTACGGCGCGCCCTCCAGCTCGCCGACATAGCCGCCGACGCCGATCCCCATGCTCAGCAGGAACAGCACCGGCAGGATCAGCGACGAGAACACCGAGCCGCGCCACACCCGCCGGAACAGCACCAGCTGCCGCTCCAGCACGGCCAGCGTCTGCCGGGCCGGCGCGGCGCCCGCGCCACGCGCCCCCGTGGCCGTCACCGCCCCGCCGTACCGCGCCGACACCGCGGCGGGTGAGCGGTCCCCGGCCGCCGCTTCCTGCCGCCGCACCGGTGACACCCCTTCGTCGTCCCTCGGCCGCGCGCCCACGTCACTCCACCAAGGTCCGGCCGGTCAGGTGCAGGAACACGTCCTCCAGCGTGGCCCGCCGCACCAGCGTGGCCGACGGGATCAACCCGCGCCGGTGCACCTCGGCCAGCGCCTCGTCCCCGTCGTCGGTGTAGACGAGCAGCCGGTCCGGCAGCGGGTCGAGCCGCTCGCCCACCCCCGCCAGCTTGTCGGCGTACTCGCCCGGGGTGCCGTCGGCGAACCGCAGCTCCAGCACCTCCGCCGGGCAGTACGTCTCGATCAGCGACCTGGGGGAGCCCTCGGCCACGATCCGCCCGCCGTCCATCACCACCAGCCGGTCGCACAGCTGCTCGGCCTCGTCCATGTAGTGGGTGGTCAGCACCAGCGTCGTGCCCTGCCGCTTGAGCTGGAACAGCCGCTCCCACACCAGGTGCCGCGCCTGCGGGTCGAGCCCCGTGGTCGGCTCGTCCAGCAGCACGATGTCCGGCTCGTTCACCAGCGCGCGGGCGATCGACAGGCGGCGCTTCATGCCGCCCGACAGCGGCTCCACCTTGCCGCCCGCCCGGTCGGCGAGCCGCACGAACTCCAGCAGCGCGTCCGCCCGCCGCCGCGCCTCCCGCCGGGGGATCCCGAAGAAGCGGGCGTAGGTGATCAGGTTTTCGCGTACCGTCAGATCCTGGTCGAGGGTGTCGAGCTGCGGGCACACCCCGAGCCGGGCCCGGATCTGCGCGCCCTGCCGTACCGGGTCCATGCCCAGGATGCGCAGCACCCCGCCCGAGGGGCGCGACACGCACCCGATCATCCGCATCGTCGAGGATTTGCCGGCGCCGTTCGGGCCGAGGAAGCCGAACGCCTCACCGGCCCGCACCTGGAAGTCGATGCCGTCGACCGCGACGAAGTCCCCGAACCGTTTGACCAGCCCTTCGGCATAGATCAAAGGCTGCTCACCAACCACCCCGCGACCATAACCCACGGCCACGACAATTTCGCAAAGGGTTTTCGCGGGCACGGAACGGTTTCCACCAGGCGGTCGCGACCGGGCACGGCCCTACGGCCGGCCGCGGCACGCGCCCCGCACACCCCGGCCGACGATCACCGCAGGCGCGTACGGCGAGCCACCCACGGCCGCCACGGGGCCGCGCGGCCACCGGCGGGGGAGAGGGAGCCAACGGCGGGTGAGCCGGCGAAAGCCGTGCGGGCGCACCGAAGGCGCCGAGACCCGGGGCCGCGCCGGGCCCGGTGGCGATCCGGCGGGGGAGCGGCACCCGGCCGGGCTCAGTCGCCGCCGGCCAGCAGCCGGTCCAGCACCGGGTAGACCGGGTTGGCGCGGGCGGCGGAGCGCACCTGGCGGGCGGTGGCGGCGATGTAGTTCTGCCCGGTCACGATCGACGCGTGGCCCAGCAGCTCCATCAGCTCGTGGGCCGACGCGCCGCGCTCGGCCAGGCGGGTGGCGAACTCGTGCCGCAGCGCGTGCACCAGCGTGCCCTTCTGCACCCGGTCGCTGATGCCCGCGTACCGGTAGCACTGCCGCACCAGGTACTGCAGGCCGCCGCGCTGCAGCGGACGGTTACGGGTGTCGACCAGCAGCGGGGCCGAGCGGGGGAGCGAGGCCAGCCCGAAACGCCGCATGCGGCTGTCGAGGTAGACGTCGATCAGGCGCTCCAGGCCCGGCTCGATCGGCAGCGACCGGGTCTTGCCGCCCTTGCCGACCACCTGGATACGGCGGTCGCCGGGGGAGCCGCCGATCGACCCGATCGTCAGGCTGAGCAGCTCGGCCGAGCGCATCCCGGTCAGCAGCCCCAGCGCCAGCACCACCAGGTCGCGCTCGACCCACGGGTCGCGGGCCTTGCGGGCGCCCGCCGCGATGCGCTCCAGCAGCGTCACCGCCGCGTCGCCCTCGCCGAGCAGCGGCTTGGGCGCCCGCGCGGGCTGCCGCGGCCGCGGCACCGCCGCCATCGGGTTGCCCTCCAGCAGCCCCTCGGCCACGCAGAACGTCAGGAACCGGTTCCAGGCGCTCCAGGCGCGGTTGACGCTCGCCGCCGTGCGCGGGGTGGAGAACTCGGCGAACGCCGCCCGCATCAGCCGTCCGCCGAGCGCCCGCACCTCGAGATCGGCCACCGGGACACCGGCCTGCACGGCGGCGAGCTCGGCGACCGTGCGCAGGTCGCGCTCGTATCCGGCGATCGTGTGCGGCGACATCTTCCGGGCCTGCAGCGACCGCACGAACTCGGCGATCGCCTCGGTCACGCGCGTGCCCTCGGGCGGCTCGAGCACTGCCATCACGCCGCTCCGGCAGCGGAGGGGACCAGCCACATTTGATGCATAATAAAGATTATGCATGAAACGTGTCGCTGAGCGCCCGGAAGAGGGGCTCTCGGCGTGCCGCAGGGCACGTGTCTCGCATCACCGGTACCCGTGACGGCGCGGCCGCGCACGTGTCGTCCGCGGAGCCGCGCGCGGCGACCTGTGTGGCCCGGGTCGCGTCCGGCGGGCGTTGATCGTGTCCGCCGGAAAGGCGGCTGCGGCCATGGAGATGCGTGCTGTGGTACGGCGTGGAGCCCAGCCGCCGAACCGCCGAGAGGCGTGCAGGCGCGGCGGAGAAACGCCTCCGGCGCGATGAGGCGAACGGAGCAGGCGTCCGCCGGTCACGCAGCCGAGCCCGGGGCTTCGTCCGTGCGCCGCCTCGGTGCACCAAGCTGTCCCACAGGCGCAGGACGGTGCCGCTCGCGCCTCGGACTCGCAGTCCTGAGCCGGCGCCCGGTGGCGGGCGGCCGGCCGGTGGCCATTGCATCCCCCGTTCCGGACTCCGTCTCGCGCCAAGGCCGTCCGCGCAATCCGGGCGTGTTTTGTCCGGTTGAGGGGCGATAGACGTTAAACCATACAGAAGGTGAATTCTGTATGGTTTAACCATCTGGCGGGCGGATGCGTTTATATATGGCGCCCCTGGCGCGCCGGCCGCGCGCCCGGCGGCCCGTACCTCTCCCCTCCGGCCCGAGAACCATCGGCGCGGACCGAGCGTCGGCTACGTCCGCAGCCGGTGTGCCGCGGCCCACGGCCGGGCGGCCCCTCCCCCACCCGCCGATAGGATCAAACGATCATGAAGGGTTCGACGCCGGGCCGGATCCTGCGCTGGACGCGCAGGCTGCTCGCCGTACTGATCAGCCTGTGCGCGCTGACGGGGATGCTGCGGCTGGTGCTGCCCGCCACGGCCGCCACCGGCGAACCGCCCGGCGTGTACCGGCAGCTCGCCTTCATCCGCGCGGCGCTGCAGGACGGCGCGGCCGAGCAGGCGCAGCGCCTGTTCCCCGAGGGCTACTTCTTCTCCCACGTCCTGTACGGCCTGGCCTGGGTCGAGCTGGGCGAACGCGATCCCGGCCGACGCCGCGAGGCGGTGGCCGCCGCCCGGTGGGCGCTGCACCGCCTGGAGTCCCCCGCCGGGCGCGAGCCGTTCGACCCCGGCCTCACCCCGGCCCACGGCGTCTTCTACCGCGGCTGGGTCAACTGGCTGCGCGGCGGCCTGCTGAAGCTGCAGCTGCCCCAGGAGCGGGACCCGGACCAGGTACGGCGGTTCGCCGCCGACTCCGCCGAGATCGCCGAGGCCTTCCGCGACTCGGCCACGCCGTACCTGGAGGCCTACCCGGGCCAGGCCTGGCCGGTCGACTCCACCGTGGCGATCGCGTCGCTGCGGCTGCACGACAGCCTGCTCACCCCGAGCTTCGGCGACACCGTGGCCCGCTGGCTCGACCAGGTGCGGCGCAGGCTCGACCCGGCCACCGGGCTGATCCCCCACCGGGTCGACGCCGCCACCGGCGAGGCCCTCGAGGGCGCCCGGGGCAGCTCGCAGGCCCTGATCAACCGGTTCCTCATCGACGTCGACCCGGCCTTCGCCCGCGAGCAGTACCTGCGGTTCCGCGACCGTTTCCTCGCCTTTCCGCTCGGCCTCGGCCCCGCCGTGCGCGAGTACCCGCACGGCACCGACGGCCCCGGCGACGTCGACTCCGGGCCGCTGCTGCTGGGCGTGAGCCTGTCGGCCACCGTGGTCGCGCTCGGCGCGGCCCAGGCGCACGGCGACCACTCGCTCGCCGCGGCACTCGGCAACTACGGCGAGCTGGCGGGCCTGCCGATCGACACCCCGACGACCAAGCGGTACGCCTTCGGCCTGCTGCCCATCGGTGACGCCTTCCTGGCGTGGTCGAAGACGGCGCGGCCGTGGGTCGCCGAGGCGCCGTCCTCGCCGCCGGAGGCGGTCTCGCCCTGGTGGCGGGTGCCGCTGCTCGTGCTCCTCGCCGTCGTCGGTGCCGCGCCGTGGGCGCCCGCGATGCTGCGGCGCCGGTCGCGGGGCCGGGCGGTGGCACGGACGGTGCCGGACATCGCGTGACGGACCAGCGGGACGGCCCTGGCCACGCGGGATCCCGACCGGCCGCCGCACCGGCGCGGCTCCGGTGGGCGGTCCCCGATGGCCGGGTGCCGCCCGTGGCGGCCCTTGGTGGCCCGCGACGCGCACACCGGACCTACCGCGGCGGCGGGCGGCCGATCGCGCAGATCGCGAGCCGGATGGATGGCCGATGGCGGAAGGCGGCCGGTGCCGCTGGTGTGGTGGCCCGGCGGTCCGTCACGATGGGGTGATGAGTGACGAGCTCGAACCCGGCGCCGGTCACGGCGCGGGCGTCGACAGGTGGCTCGGCCGGGTCCTGCGCGAGGGTGGCGTTCCCGAGCTGCTGGAGGTGCTCGCCGAACGGCTGTCGCCGACCGACCTGCAGACGCTGCTGCTGGAGGTGGCTCGTCGCCGCGCCGCCGCGGTGACGCCCGCCCGCCTGCTGCACGCCTACGAGCACAACCGGTTCACCCGGCCGTCGACGCTCGACCCCCTCGAGCTGGCCCGCCTGGAGGTCCTGGTGCACGGGCACCTGTCCGAGCACGGCTTCGCCGCCTTGGCGCTGTCGCCGCTGTGCCCGCTGGGCACCGTCTCGGCGGTCGCGACCGCGGACCAGAACAAGGTGGTCACGACCGTCCGCACCACCGAGGTGGTCGCGGACGTCACCAACGTGCTCGCCCTGGAGTGCGCGGTACGCCGCCGGGACCTGCTGCGCGCCGACGCGCGGTCACGCCGGCGGGTACGGCTGGCGGCCGTGCAGCGGGTGGTGCGCGCCCAGGCGTTCGACGATCCGGGCATGGTGCCGCACTTCGCGTTGCTGGGGGTGTGCACCGCCGGCCGGGATGAGGGCTCGTTCACCTTCGAGACCGCGGCCCTCGCCGAGCAGATCGCCGTCCATCTCGACGTCCTGTACGGCGTCCGCGAGCTGGGCTACCGCGTCGCGGCGGTGCGCGTGACGGTCACCGACCTGACCGGCGGACGGCGCCGCCGCGCCCTGCGCGAGCAGGTGCTCGACCGGCTCGCACCGGCCTACCCCGCCGCCGTGTTCGCCTTCGACGACGACCGCGTCGCAGGCCGCGGCTATTACCGGGACGCCTGCTTCGAGATCCGCGCCGCCGCCCGCGGCGGGGACGACGTCAGCCTCGGCGACGGCGGCTTGGTCACCTGGACCGCGGACCTGCTGAGCAACGCCAAGGAACGCCTGCTCATCAGCGGCCTGGGGCTTGAGCGTCTGTGCATGCTCTTCGGCCCGCCCGCCCGCGGGGATCAGCGGATGTGACCACTCCCCCGCGGCCGCGCCGGGCGAGACGACCGCCGGATCGGATCGACGCCGATCTCGCCCGGGGGGCGGGAGGGCGACCTCCCGGCGCGGCTGCCGATCGGGTGGAAGCCGGCCCGCCGGGCCACCGCGCCACCGGATGCGTTGGCGACGCCACGCCCGGTGGGGTTAACGCCTGCTCGGCCAAGGCGAGCGTCGCGATCCTGCGGCCGGTCGCATCCGGGTGGGGCCGTGGCCGGTCGGCGGGCCGCCGGGATCGTCGCCGGTGGATATCCCGCAGGCGCCGGCGACCACGCCCCGGTGCAGGAGCGCGTAGTCGCATGCCTCGCAGCGCTCCACCGTGGCCCGCAGCGCGCGGGCAATCGGCGGTGGCCCGCGTGCTTGCGTGGCCACCCACGGCAGCCACGCGCAGATGTTCCGGCGACTCCTCGATCAGCCGGAACTGGACCTCGGCGTCCTTCTCCGGCCGCCGTCGTCGGCAGCGTGACCTCCCCGCGCTCGATCACCCCTGCGGCCCCATCCCCTCATGGTCGCGAGCCGGGCCGGGCCGCGGGCCGCGGTTACGGAACGCCGGGGCGCGGGCTCACGCCCTCTCCCCCAGCGCCGTCGGGCGGGCGCGCGGTGTCGGTGGGGAGCTGTAGCGTTAAGGATCATGCGTCCCGCGGAGCTGCAGCGCCTCACCGTGCAGGAGGCTGTCGATCGTTACGTGGAGCTGGTCCGGGCCAGGACGGTGACGGGAGGTCTGTCCCCGGCGACCGCGGAGGTGTACGTGCGTGACGTGCGGACGTTCGCCGAGCTGGCGGGGGCCGACCGGGTGCTCGACGATCTGACGGGCGAGGACGTGGACGCGGTGCTGCTGGCGTTCGCGCGAAAGCCGGACGGCAGGCGCGCCCGGCCGGTGCCGGGGGTGCAGAGCGCGGCGTCGCAGGCGCGGTTCCGGCGGTCGGTGTCGGCGTTGTTCAAGCACGCGGCGCTGGCGGGCTGGGTGCAGATCAATCCGATGACCGCCTCGACGGTGACGGCCCGGGAACGCGGGGGTCTGCGGGCCGAGCGGCGGGCGTTGACGCGTGAGCAGGCGCGCGGGCTGATCGGGGCGGCGAAGGCGCTCGCCGGTGCGGCCGCCGACGGCTCGGGCCCGGCCGGGCCGGTCCCCGGCGGGGCGAAGGGTCCTCGAGGGCGGCGGCCGCGGCGGGACCAGCGGATGGAGGTCCGTGACGCCCTGATCGTGCTGCTGCTGACGACGGTCGGGCCGCGGGTGTCGGAGCTGGTGCGGGCGAACGTGGAGGACTTCTACGTCAACGACGGGGTGCGGTACTGGCGGATCTTCGGCAAGGGCGGGCGCACCCGTGACGTGCCTCTCCCCCACGATGTGGCGCGGGTGCTCGACGCCTATCTCAAGCATGCGCGGCCGCGCAGCGAGGAGAAGGCCCTGCTGTTGTCGTGGCGCGGGCGGCGGCTGGCCCGGGGCGACGTGCAGGCGGTGATCGACCGGGTGCAGCGGCACGTGGATCCGGCGCTGCGGCGTTCGGTGACGCCGCATGGGCTGCGGCACACGACCGCGACGCATCTGCTCGCGGACGCGGTGGACATGGACGCGGTACGGCGGGTGCTGGGGCACGGTGACCTGTCGACGCTGGGCCGCTACCGCGATGAGCTGCCGGGCGAGCTGGAGGTGGCGATGCGCTCCCATCCCCTGCTCAAGGGCGACGGCCCGTCCACGACGGCGGCGGGGAGCTGAGCCCGCCGCGGTCCCCGCGCGGGATTCGGCCGATCACACGTGTCCTGCGGAAGCGCGCCCTGGGTGTCGGTGATTGATGCTGAGCGATTCATTGATTGCCGGGGTGACGTTGTTTGGTGACCTTTGCGGCCACCTTTACGACGTAGATTAAGTCGGGCATTTCCGGTCATCACTGTCCGGTGCGCGGGCGGCCGGAGGCCGTACGGCGCCATCCAGGCCGTGCCGGCGGCGTCGTGGCCAGGCCGCGCGGCCCCGCCGAACCACCACCGCCCTGGCCTGCCCGCCGCCGGTGCGGCGCGCGCCCTCCCCTGTCCCGGTCAGCGGGCCCGGGGTGGTTCCGGCGGCGCATCGGTTTCCTGACACGGCAGCGCCGCCGGGGCCTCGCAGGCGGCGACGAGCTCGTCGAGGGAGATGCCGAGCGTTTTGGCGAGGGCGGCGACGGTGAACAGGGCCGGGGTGGGGATGCGGCCGGTCTCGATCTTGCGGACGGTCTCGGCCGACAGCCCGGCCGCGGCGGCGACATCGCCCGGGACGGCTGGGCGCTGCACACCATCGACGGCGGCCGCGCCGCCCACATCGAGCACACCGTGCGATTACCGAGGACGGGCCGCGCGTGCTCACCGCCCTGTGACCGGCCCGGTGACCAGGTGAACGGCCGGGGCGAGGGCTCCGGAATACTGGTGGCCATGGAACAGCGAACGCTGGGCAGGACCGGCAGGCAGGTGGGCGTCGTCGGGCTGGGCACCTGGCAGCTCGGCGCCGACTGGGGCGATGTGGACGAGGAGCAGGCCCTCGCGACGCTGCGCGCCGCCGTCGAGTCCGGGATCACCTTCTTCGACACCGCCGACGTCTACGGGGACGGCCGCAGCGAGCGGCTGGTCGGCAGGCTGCTCAAGGAGCACCCGGAGGTGATGGTGGCGACCAAGATGGGCCGCCGGGTGCCCCAGGACCCCTCGGCGTACACCCTGGAGAACTTCCGCGCCTGGAACGACCGGTCGCGCCAGAACCTGGGGGTGGACACGATCGACCTGGTGCAGCTGCACTGCCCGCCCACCCCCGTGTACTCGACCGACGCGGTGTTCGACGCGCTCGACACGCTGGTCGAGGAGGGCCGGATCGCCGCCTACGGGGTGAGCGTGGAGACCTGCGAGGAGGCGCTGACCGCGATCGCCCGGCCGGGCGTGGCGACGGTGCAGATCATCCTCAACGCGTTCCGGCTCAAGCCGCTGGAGCGGGTGCTGCCGGCGGCCGCCGAGGCCGGGGTGGGCATCATCGCGCGGGTGCCGCTCGCCAGCGGCCTGCTGTCCGGCCGGTACACCCGCGACACGGTGTTCCCGGCAAACGACCACCGCACCTTCAACCGGCGCGGCGAGGCGTTCGACGTGGGTGAGACGTTCTCCGGCGTGGACTTCGAGACCGGGCTGGAGGCGGTGGCGCGGCTGGCCCCGCTGGTGCCGGAGGGGATGACGATGGCGCAGTTCGCGCTGCGCTGGGTGATCGACCAGCCGGGGGTGAGCGTGGTGATCCCCGGGGCGCGCAGCCCCGAGCAGGCCCGGGCGAACGCGGCCGCCGCCGGCTTCCCCCCGCTGCCGGAGTCGGTGCACGAGCAGGTGCGGGCCGTCTACGACGAGCTGATCCGCCCGCAGGTGCATCACCGCTGGTGAGCCTCTCGCGGTGAGCGGCGGCGAACGCCGCTCACCGCGGGCTTCGGCGGCCCCGCCGCGCCGGGCCGGGTCCGCCGGGACCGTTCTCGTCGCCGCCCGGCGCGGCCGGGTCAGGCGCCGGCGCGGGCGGCGTTGGCGTGGATCGCGTCGCGCACGTATGCGGCCAGGCCGGGTACGAGCCGGTCGAAGTGGACGGTGAACCGCTCGTCGGCGACGTACAGGTCGGCCAGGCCCTTGTGCATCGGGTAGCCGCACTCGTAGAACCAGGTGCCGATGTGGCGGCGGTGCCGCTCGGCCAGGCCGGTGGCGACCTCGCCGTCGGCGGGCTCGCCCGCGGTGAACGCGGCGGCGAAGCCGTTGATCACCTCCTCCCACTCGGCCTTGATCCGCTGCCAGTCCTGCTTGCCGTAGGCGGCGGTGCGGCGGCGGGACTCGGCGTACGCGTCGGTGCCGCCCCAGCGCCGCTCGGCCTCGTCGGCGTGGTCCTCGGGGCGGAAGTCGCCGAAGACCTCGCGCCGCTCCTCGGGTGTGAGCGAGATGCCCATGCGGTGTGCCTCCATGGCCTTGTCGATGGCCGCGACCATGCGCTGCAGGCGC
>QGUZ01000119.1 GCA_003242605.1 Actinomycetota bacterium | reverse complement strand
CACCTGCTCGTCGAGTCCCGGCTGCCGCGGCTGCTCGCCGTACTGCTCGCCGGGACCGCGATGAGCGTGGCCGGCCTGATCATGATGCACATCACCGGCAACCGGTTCGTGTCCCCGTCGACCGCGGGCACCACCGAGTCGGCCACGCTCGGCGTGCTCGTGGCGACGCTGTTCGCCGGGGGAGAGGCCGTGATCGTCAAGATGGCGCTCGCGGTCGCCTGCGCGCTGCTCGGCACCTTCGTCTTCATGGCGATCCTGCGGCGGCTCACCTTCCGCGACATGATCCTCGTGCCGCTGGTCGGCATCATGTTCGGCGGCGTGATCGGCGCCGCCACCACCTTCGTCGCCTACCGGTACGACCTGCTGCAGACCCTCGGCGCGTGGACCTCGGGCGACTTCTCCGCGGTGCTGCGCGGCCGGTACGAGCTGCTGTGGCTGGCGGGCGCGGTCACCGTGCTCGGCTACCTGTACGCCGACCGGTTCACCGTCGCGGGCATGGGCCGCAGCTTCGCGATCAACCTCGGGGTGCGGTACGACCGCGTGGTGAACACCGGGCTCGTGCTCGCCTCGGTGATCACCGCCGTGGTCGTGGTCACCGTCGGCGAGATCCCGTTCGTCAGCCTGATCGTGCCGAACCTCGTCACGCTCGCGCTCGGCGACAACCTGCGGTACGCCCTCCCGGTGACCGCGCTCGCCGGGGCGTTCTTCGTGCTGCTGTGCGACGTGGCCGGGCGGCTGATCCGCTTCCCGTACGAGATCCCGGTGTCCACCGTGCTCGGCGTGGTCGGCAGCGCGATCTTCCTGGTGCTGCTGCTGCGCGGTGGCAGGCGGATGGGGGTGCGATGAGCGCGACGACCACCACGTCCGGCACGCCGGTCGCGGCCGGTACCGCCGTGCCGACCGCCACGGCGTTCGCGGCGGCGCGGCGCCGGGAGCGCCGCATGCTCGCCGTACTCGCCCTCCTCGCGCTCGCCGCGGTCGCCGCGTTCGCGTTCATCGGCATCAAGGGCAACTGGGAGTTCGCGCTCGCCATCCGGTTCCGGAAGATCGCCACGATGGCCGTGGTCGGGGTGGCGATCGCCTGGTCGAGCGTGCTGTTCCAGACGGTGACCGGCAACCGCATCCTCACCCCATCGATCATGGGCTTCGACCAGCTCTTCGTGCTGATCCAGACCGTGATCGTGTTCCTGTTCGGGGCGCTGGCGCTCGCCACCGCCGACCCGCGGCTGCTGTTCTCCGGCCAGGTCGCGGCGATGGTCGGCTTCTCCACGCTGCTGCACCGGTGGCTGTTCGGCCGCCGCGGGCGCGACCTCTATGTCATGGTGCTCGCCGGGGTGATCTTCGGCACGCTGTTCGGCAGCCTCGCCAACCTCGCCGCCCGGCTGATCAATCCCAACGACTTCGTCGTGCTGCAGGACAGCCTGTTCGCCAGCCTCAACCAGGTCGATGCCGGGCTGCTCGGCTTCTCCGCGCTGCTCATCGGCGCGATGGCCGCCTGGACGCTGCGGCTGCGGCACCGGCTCGACGTCGTGGCGCTCGGCCGGGACCACGCGATCAACCTCGGCGTCGACCACGCCGCGGTGGTGAACCGGGCGCTGGTGATCGTCGCGGTGCTGGTGTCGGTGGCGACCGCGCTGGTGGGGCCGATCACCTTCCTCGGCCTGCTCGTGGCGAACCTCGCCCGGCAGCTTGTCGGCACCTTCCGGCACGGCGTCCTGCTGCCCGCCGCCGCGCTCATCGCGGTGATCACGCTGGTGGGCGGCCAGCTCATCCTCGAGCGGGTCTTCACCATGGACACCGCGCTCACCGTGATCGTCAACTTCGTCGGCGGCGTCTACTTCATCGCCCTGCTCATCCGGGAGTCCCGACGGTGATCGAAATCAGGAACGTCACCAAAAGGTACGGCGAGCACGCCGTCGTCGACCGGGTGTCGCTCACCATCCCCCGGGGCGGCGTGACCTCGATCATCGGCGCGAACGGCGCCGGCAAGTCCACCCTGCTGTCGATCATCAGCCGGCTGCTGCCCGCCGACGAGGGCACGGTCACCGTCGACGGCATGGACGTCGCCACCACCCCCACCGAGCGCCTCGCCCGCCGCCTGGCCATCCTCCGCCAGGACAACCACATGCCGGTCCGGCTCACCGTGCGCGAGCTCGTCGCGTTCGGCCGGTTCCCGCACACCGGGGGCAGGCTCACCGCCGAGGACCACCGGCTCGTGGACGAGGCGCTGCGGTACTTCGAGCTCACCGACCTCGCCGACCGGCACCTCGACCAGCTCTCCGGCGGGCAGCGGCAGCGCGCGTTCGTCGCCATGACCCTCTGCCAGGACACCGACTACGTGCTGCTCGACGAGCCGCTCAACAACCTCGACATGCGCCACTCGGTGCAGATGATGCGCCGCCTGCGCCGCATGGCCGAGGACTACGGCAAGACCGTCGTGATCGTGGTGCACGACATCAACTTCGCCTCCTGCCACTCCGACGTGATCGTGGCGATGAAGCACGGCCGGGTGATCGCCCAAGGGCCCACCGCCGAGATGATGACCCCCGAGATCCTCGGCGAGGTCTACGACCTCGACATCGACGTGCACGAGCTGTCCGGCCGCCGCATCGGCGTCTACTTCGCCTGACCGCCCGCCCGGCGCCCTGCCCGGCCACCCGCCGCTACAGGCCGGGCAGGGTGTCGGGCACGTCGTACACCGGCCAGCCGTCGTCCCCGCGCCGCACGTTCGGATGCGGCCGGTACGGCTGCCGCCGCCCCGCGTCGAGCAGGTGGACCACGGTCGCCCCGCGCATCGCGAGCGCGTCGGCGATGAGCATGCGGTGGCAGTGCCACCACACGGTCTCGGCGCACATCACCGCGATCCGCTCGCCGCGGGCGGCCCGCCGTACCAGCTCGTCGACCGCGGCGCGGAACTCCGCGGTGTCCATGTGGTCGGCGTAGCCGGAGAACGCGGCGTGGCGCAGCGCGGTGTGCCGGGAGCCGGGCCGCCGCGACCGGCGCCCGCCCAGGGCCTCGCCCTGCCACTCGTAGCCGATGCCCGCCTCGGCGAGCGCGGCGGCGAGCGCCGCGCGCCCGAACTGCGGGTGCCGCCGCGACCCGGGGAACCGCCGCACGTCGGCCAGCGTCGTCACCCCGGCGTCCCGCAGCACCGCGAGGAACGCCTCGGCCGTCCGCGCGCCGTGCCCGACCGTGAACACCTCCATCCCTCCCGACGCTACCGCCGGCGCGCCCCGCGGCGGGGGACCGGGGGAGCGCGTCGCGGACCGCCGGGGTGGAACAGGTTCTCGTGCGCCGTCCGGTGGCGGCTCCCGCCGGGCGCGCGGCGGCCGCCGGCCCGGCCGGAGGCGGGTGAGTATCGGCAAGGATTGCCGACAACCTTGCCGGGATTTATCCCTGACGCGATCGTTGACAACTGTTGCGTCGATTTATACCTTCATCGTCACGGAATGCGCCGTGTTGTCGGGGAGGGGCGGCCGTTCGGCCGTCCGGGCACGGCGATCGCGCGGGCGGGCACCGCCGTACGCCGCGGCGTACGGCCGGGTTCGCCTGCGCCGGGAACGGTGTCCGACCTGCACCGATGCCGGTGGCGGGGCGGCGCCGTCCGACGACCGGGTCCCCAGCGGGACGTGGCGGAATTGCACCAGATTTTTTGAGAGAAGCCCCGTGAAAAAGATCCGCGCCATTCTTGCCGCCGCCTCACTGATTCTCCTCACCGCCTGCGGAGGCGGAGGCGATTCATCGACCGGATCCGGTGGTGCCCAGGGGGCGGGCGGCACCACCAAGGTGAAGGTCAACGTCATCCCCATCATCGACGTCGCCCCCATCTACCTGGGCAAGGAACAGGGTTTCTTCGCCGAGCAGGGCCTGGAAGTGGAACTCGTCACCGCCCAGGGCGGTGCGGCGATCGTCCCGGCCGTGGTGAGCGGTCAGGTGGAGTTCGGGTTCAGCAACCTCACCTCGCTCATCATCGCCCGCTCCCAGCAGGTGCCGGTCAAGGTGGTGGTCGCCGGCGCCGGTTCCACGGGCGAGCAGGGCAAGGACTTCGGCGGCATCGTCGTCAAGGCCGGCAGCCCGATCAAGTCCGCCAAGGACCTGGAGGGCAAGCGGGTCGCGGTGAACACGCTCAACAACATCAACGACACCACGGTCCGCGCCTCGGTCCGCGCCGCCGGCGGCGACCCGAAGAAGATCAACTTCGTCGAGCTGCCGTTCCCGGACATGCTCCCCGCGCTCGACAAGGGCACGATCGACGCCGCGCAGGTGGTCGAGCCGTTCCTCGCCACCGCGGTGAAGAACGGCGACCGCGTGATCGCGTCGAACTACGTCGACACCGCGCCCAAGCTCACCGTCGCCGCGTACTTCACCTCGGAGCAGCTCGCCCAGTCCAACCCCGACCTGGTGCAGCGCTTCGCCGCCGCGATGAAGAAGTCGCAGCAGTACGCCGAGGAGAACCCGGACGCGGTGCGCAAGATCCTGCCCACCTACACCAAGATCGACGCCTCGCTCACCGAGTCGCTCACCCTGCCGAGCTTCCCCACCGAGATCGACCCCAACTCGGTGGAGACGCTCACCCGGCTCGCGGTGGACGACGGGCTGATCACCACGGCCCCGGACGGCAAGGAGCTGCTGCCGTGACCGCGGCGGTGACGGCGAGCGGGCCCCGGACCGGCAGGCGCCGTCACCGCCCTGCGCCCGCCTGGCTTCTCGGGCTGATCGGGCTGGCCGGGCTCGTGGCGGTGGTGGAACTCGTGCCCCGGGCCGGGCTGGTCGACGAGCGGTACCTGCCGCCGTGCAGCGCGATGCTCGCGGCGCTCGCCGAGCAGGCGGGCACCGCCGAGTTCTGGACGGCGCTGCTCGAGACGCTGCGCGGCTGGGCGATCGGCCTCGCGATCGCCCTGGTCGCGGGGGTGGTGCTCGGCATCGTGATCGGCAGCGCGCCGCTGCTGCGCGCGGCGACCGCCTCCACGATCGAGTTCCTGCGGCCGATCCCCTCGGTGGCGCTGATCCCGCTCGCCGTGCTGCTGTTCGGCACCGACATGCGCTCGACCCTGCTGCTGGTCGTCTACGCCTCCTTCTGGCAGGTGCTCGTGCAGGTGCTGTACGGCGTGCGGGACGTGGACCCGGTCGCCGACCAGACCGCGCGGATGTACCGGTTCCGGCCGCTCACCCGGGTGCGGAAGGTCATCTGGCCGACCGCCCTGCCGTACGTGATGACCGGGTTCCGGCTCGGCGCCTCGGTCGCGCTGATCCTGGAGATCACCGGCGAGCTGATCATCGGGTCGCCGGGGCTCGGCAGGCAGATCGCGGTGGCGCAGAGCTCGGGCGCGGTCGCGCCGATGTACGCCCTGGTGATCGTGGTCGGCCTGATCGGCGTGGCGGTCAACGTGGTCGCCCGCACGGCCGAGCGCCGGGTGCTGCGCTGGCACCCGTCCGTCCGTACGGAGGTGGCGTAGCCGATGAAGCCGATCAACCTCGCCAAGCGGGCCGTGGTGGCGCTGGCGCTCCCGGTCGTGCTCGTCGCGATCTGGTGGGTGGCGACGGCGAACAGCACGAGCATCTTCTGGCCGCCGCTCAGCCGGATCGTCGGCGTGTTCGGCGAGACGTGGTTCACCGGCCGGTTCACCGCCGACGTGCTGCCCAGCCTGGCGCGGCTGTTCGTCGGCTACCTGGCCGCGCTGGCGCTCGGGGTGGCGATGGGCGTCGCGATCGGGTCGTTCCGCGTGCTGCGCGGCCTGGTCGAGCCGGTGCTGGAGTTCTTCCGCGCGATCCCGCCGCCGGTGCTCGTGCCGATCCTCATGCTGTTCGCCGGCATCGGCAACGAGATGAAGGTGCTGGTGATCGTCTCCGGCTGCCTGTGGCCCGTGCTGCTCAACACCGTCGAGGGCGTGCGGGGCCTGGACGAGGTGCTGCGCGACACCGCCCGCTGCTACCGGCTCGGGCCGCGGGCCCGGCTGCTGCGGCTGATCCTGCCGGGGGCGAGCCCGCAGATCGCCGCCGGGGCGCGCCAGGCGCTGTCCATCGGGATCATCCTCATGGTGATCAGCGAGATGTTCGCCGCGAGCAACGGCGTCGGGTTCACCATCATCCAGTTCCAGCGCAGCTTCGCCATCCCGCAGATGTGGACCGGGATCATCGTGCTCGGCCTGATCGGCATCGCGCTGTCCGTGATCTTCCGGATGGTCGAGCGCCGCCTGCTGAGCTGGTACATCGGAGTGCGCGAGGCGCACCGGACAGAGGGCTGACATGACGACATCACCTGTGGGGGAGGCCGCCGCGACGTCGACCGCGCTGCTCGAGGTCCGCGGCCTGAAGAAGGTCTACGAGGGGCGCGGCCGGCGCATCGAGGCGGTCCGCGACCTGACGTTCGACGTCGCCGCCGGGGAGCTGGTCTGCATCGTCGGCCCGTCCGGCGCGGGCAAGACCACGCTGCTGCGCTGCGTGGCGGGCCTGCTCGACGCCACCGAGGGCGAGGTGGTGCTCGAGGGCAGGCGGGTGACCGAGCCGCCGCCGGGCATGGCCGTGGTGTTCCAGGAGTACGGCCGCAGCCTGTTCCCGTGGCTGACGGTGTGGCAGAACGTCGAGCTGCCGCTGAAGGAGAAGGGACTGCCCAAGGAGAAGCGGCGGCGGCTGGTGGAGGAGTCGCTGGAGGCGGTGGGGCTGCTCGACGCCCACCGCGCCCACCCGTGGCAGCTGTCCGGCGGCATGCAGCAGCGGGTGGCGATCGCCCGCGCGATCGCCTACGAGCCGCACGTGCTGCTGATGGACGAGCCGTTCGCCGCGGTCGACGCGCAGACCCGCGCCGACCTGGAGGACCTGGTCCGGTCGCTGTGGCGGCGGCTCGGCATCACCGTGCTGTTCGTCACCCACGACATCGACGAGTCGGTCTACCTCGGCCAGCGGGTGATCGTGCTGTCCGGCCCGCCCACGGTCGTGCTCGAGCAGGTGACCATCGACCTGCCGGACGAGCGGGACCAGCTCACCACCCGGTCGCTGCCGCGGTTCGCCGAGCTGCGCTCGCACGTCTACGAGCTCATCCAGCAGGCCAAGCGCGGCCACCGGCCGGCAGGCCGCTGACCCCGCCGACCTCGCCGAGCCGGCCCTGCGGCCGCATCGCCATGAGGATGCCCGCGGCGGCGAGGCAGGTGAGCGTGGCCGAGCCGCCGTAGGACAGCAGCGGGAGCGGCACGCCGACGACCGGGGCGAGGCCGAGCACCATGCCCACGTTGATCGCCGACTGGGCGGCGAACCAGCACACGATGCCCCCGGCCACCAGCCGCTCGTACGGCGAGCCGGCCCGCATGGCGATCTGCAGCCCGCGCCACATGATCGCCCACAGCAGCACGAGCAGCAGCGCGGTGCCGAGGAAGCCGAGCTCCTCGCCGGCGACCGTGAAGATGAAGTCGGTGTGCTGCTCGGGGACGAAGTGCCCGCCGGTCTGGTCGCCGCGGAACAGGCCGCGGCCGGTCAGGCCGCCGGAGCCGACCGTCTCCAGCGCCTGCAGCGCGTTGTAGCCGCTGCCCTGCGGGTCGGCCTGCGGGTCGGCGAAGCTGAGCAGCCGCTCCACCTGGTGCGGCTTGAGCAGCCGGAGCCACCAGGCGAGCACGCCCGCCCCGGCCGCGCCGACGGCGAGCAGCGTGATCCACCGCCACGGGACGCCGGCGAGCACGAGCATGCCCGCGGTGATCGCGCCGAGGATGAGCGCGGTGCCGAGGTCGGGCTGGAGCATCACCAGCCCGACCGGCACGGCCGCGATGCCGAGCGCGGCCGGGAGCCGGGCGGCCGGGGAGCGGCCCGGGGCGTCGGCGGGCGAGCCGAACAGGGCGGCGAGGGCGAGCACGAGCGCGAGCTTCGCCGGCTCGGACGGCTGGAACTGCAGCCCGGCGAGGCCGAGCCAGGACCGCGACCCGTTCACCGTGACGCCGAGCGGGGTGAGCACCAAGGCGACGCCGAGGCAGGCGACGACGTAGACCGGCACGCTCCAGGCGCGCAGCGACCAGCGGGAGACGCAGGCGAGCGCGACCATGAGCACCAGCCCCGCCACGCCGTACCCGATCTGGCGGGAGAGGTAGGCGCCGGTGTCCCCGACTTGCCCGCGGGTCGACGACCACACGAGCACCACCCCGGCCACGTAGAGCACGATCGCCGGGAGGGCGATGCGCCAGTCGAGGGCGCGCAGCACGCGGCGGATCACCGCTTCTTCACCTCGTCTTCTTCACCTCGTCCTTCACCCCGTGGATCGCCGACCAGATCTCCCGCGCGGCCGGGGCCGCGGTCTCACCGCCGGTGCCGCCCTGCGCGACCATCACCACGACCGTGTACTTCTTGTCGAACGAGGCGAACCAGGAGGTGTCGCGCTTGCCGACCACCTCGGCGGTGCCGGTCTTGCCGGAGATCGGGTGCTTATCCAGCGGGTAGCCGGCGAACGCGCCCGCGGCGGTGCCGGACCGGGTCACGTCGGCCAGGCCCTGCCGGATGACCTGGAGCGTGCGGCGGTCGACCGGCAGCCTCCCCGCCACCGGCGGCTTGATCCGGCGCACCGTCGTGCCGTCCGCGGCCACCACCTTCTTGCCGATCCGCGGGCTGTACAGCGTGCCGCCGTTGGCGATCGCCGCGTACGCCCGGGCGAGCTGCAGCGGGGTGACCAGCACCTCGCCCTGCCCGATGGAGAAGTTCGCCGCGTACCCGGGCAGGTCCCAGTCGCCCTTGGGCAGGTAGCCGGCGGCCTCCCCGGGCAGGTCGACGCCGGTCGGGCGGCCGAAGCCGAACGCGCGCGCGGTGCGCACCATCGGGTGCACGCCGTTCTTCTTCCGCGCGGTCTCCAGCCACATCTCGTGAGCGAACCGGTAGAAGATCGTGTCGCAGGAGACCTCGAGCGCCCGGCGCAGCGTGATCATCCCGTAGCCGATGCCGCCGAAGTTGCGGAACGGGCGGTCACCGACCCGGTAGGAGCCGGGGCAGCCGTAGACGCCGTTGACCGGGCGGCCCGCGGAGACCGCCGCCGCGACCGAGGTGACCTTCCAGGTGGAGGCGGGCGCCCACTGGCCGGCGACCGCCCGGGACAGCAGCGGGCTGCCCTGCTTCGGGTCGGTCAGCCGCGCGTAGTCCTTCGGGCTGATGCCGCCCACCCACACCGTCGGGTCGTAGGTGGGGAGGGCGGCGAGCGCGGTGATCCGGCCGGTGCGCGACTCCATCACCACGGCGGCGGCCTGGTCGGCGGGCAGGCCCCGCTTGCGCGCCCGCTCGACCGCGCGCTTGAGCGCCCGCTCGGTCGCCTTCTGGATCCGGGAGTCGATGCTGGTGACCAGCGTCGCCCCGGGCGTGGCCGGGCGCTCGCTCAGCACCCGCACCACGCGCCCGGCGCTGTCCACGACGAGCCGCCGCTCCCCGGGGACGCCGCGCAGGTCGGAGTCGTACACCGCCTCCAGCCCGTCGCGGCCCACCGGGGACCGGGAGGTGGGGGAGCGGTCGTCGGGCGCGACGTAGCCGAGCACGTGCGCGGCGAGCTCGCCGTTCGGGTAGTCGCGCACCGGCCGCAGGTCGGCGACGACCCCCGGGTAGCGGTCCGGCCGCTCGGTGATCTGGAACGCGATCCGCTCGTCGACCGCGTCCTTCACCGGGATCGGCTCGTACGGCGAGCCCGCCCAGCAGTCCTTGCGCGCCGGGCCGTCGCACGGCCGGATGCGGCGCTCGATCTCCTCGCGCTCCATGCCGAGCAGCCGGGCCAGCCGGTCGAGCACCTCGCGGCCGCCGTCGGGCAGCCGGGTGAGGATCGTCCGGTCGATCGAGACCGTGGTCGCGGTGCGGTTGCGCACCAGCGGGCGGCCGCGGCTATCGACGATGCGCCCGCGCACCGCGGGCACGACCACGTGGCGCTCGTGATCCGCCGTGGCTGCGCGGGCGTAGCGTTCCCCGTCGACCACCTGTACCTGCCAGAGACGCCCGACCAGCACGAGGAACATACAGGTCACGAGCACGTGCACCAGGATGATCCGGGAACGCATCGACGGTCCTCCGAGCCGTCAGGCCCCGACGCCGCCACCGGGCGGCCGCGAGCCGTATCGGGTTGAACCGGACGAGAACGAGCCAGGCGAGCAGGGCGGCGGCGAGCGTGTACGGCACCGCGTACGGCAGCTCGGCCGCCTCGGTGGCCGCGCGCGGGTCGCGCAGCAGCATGTCGAGGCCGACGAGCGCGAACGCCCCGGCCACCACGCCCCCCGTGGCCGTGACGGGCACCGGCGCCCGGCGCAGCAGGCCGCAGCCGTAGCCGACGACCGCGAACACGAGCGCCGACCGGCCGGTCACCGCGTCGGCCGGCGGCAGCAGGTCGGCGGCGAGGCCCGCGGCGAACCCGGTGAGCGTCCCGGTCACCGGGCCCCGGGCGGCCGCCACGAGCGCCACCGCCGCGAGCACGAGGTCGGGCGGGGCGGCGCCGGGGAACGGCAGCCGGTTCACCACGGTCACCTGCAGCAGCGGCACCAGCAGTGCCGCGATCACGGGGCTACCGGGCATCTCCACCCCCTCGGGAGGCGGAGACGACGCCGACCACGTCGAGGGTGCTGAACCGGACGGCGGGCCGTACCAGGGCGGTGGTGACGAGCGGGTCGGCGTCGCGCTCCACGCGGACGATCGTGCCGACGGGAACCCCGGGCAGGTACGGCCCGCCCTTGGCCGAGCCGAGCGTCACCACGCGCTGGCCGACGCGCGGCTTGGCGTCGGCGGCGAGCAGGCGCAGCCGCAGCAGGCCGTCGCGCATGCCCTGCCCGGTGACGGTGCCGATCTCCTTGGTCCCGGCGACGCGCACCCCGACGCTGGAGGCGGGGTCGACGGCGAGCCGCACCGTGGACACCGAGTGCCCGGCCTCGACGACGCGGCCGACGAGGCCCTCGGCGCTGATCACCATGTGGTCGGCGCGCACCCCGTCGCGGGTGCCGACGTCGATCGCGACGCTGTCGCCGTGCGTGCCGTACCCGACGACCTGGGCGGTCACCACCGGCGAGCCGCGGCGCGGCGCCGCCTTGGCGACCCGGCCGGCCTGGCGGTCGCGCTCGGCGGCGGCCGCGTCGGCCCACTCGGCCGCGGCCAGCCGCAGGTCGCGCCGCCCGGCGGCGTCGTCGCCGGCGGCGAGGCGCTGCACCGGCCCCACGACGGATGCGGCCCACTCCCGGAGCGCGGCGGCGTCCCAGCGCACGTCGTAGGTGACGAGGGCGGCCGCGACGGCCGCCGCCGTGAGGAAGACGAGTCGATGACGGCGGTTCCGGCGCATCCAGGCGGGCCCCCTAGTGCCGCGGTTCCGGAACGAGGACCCCCTGGAGGCGGTCGAAATCCTCCACGCATCTGCCGGTGCCGAGCACCACCGACAGCAGCGGGTTGTCGGCGACCTTGATGGGCATGCCGGTGGCCTGGGCGAGCCGCCGGTCGAGGCCGTCGAGCAGGGCGCCACCGCCGGTGAGCATGATCCCGGTGCCGATCAGGTCGCCCGCGAGCTCGGGCGGGCACGCGTCGAGGGTGGCCTGCACCGCGTCGACGATCATGTTGACCGGCTCGCTGATCGCCTCGTACACCTCCTGGTCGGTGATCTCGACGGTGCGCGGCAGCCCGGTGACCAGGTCACGGCCCCGGATCGGGTAGGTGCGGCCCTCGGTCGGCGGGCACGCCGAGCCGATCGCCATCTTGACCTCTTCGGCGGTGCGGGTGCCGAGGGCGAGCGAGTACTCCTTCTTGACGTGCGCGATGATCGCCTGGTCGAGCTCGTCGCCGGCGACCCGGATGGACCGCGAGGTCACGATGCCGCCGAGCGAGATCACCGCGACCTCGGTGGTGCCGCCGCCGACGTCGACGACCATGCTTCCGCACGGCTCGTTGACCGGGAGCCCGGCCCCGATCGCCGCGGCCATCGGCTCCTCCATGATGTAGACGCGCCGCGCACCGGCCTGGTAACCGGCCTCCTTGACCGCGCGTTGCTCCACATCGGTGATGCCGCTGGGCACGGCGATGACGAGCCGGGGCTGGGAGAGGGCATGGCGGCGGTGCACCTTCTTAATGAAGTAGCGCAGCATCTGCTCGGCGACGTCGAGCTCGGTGATGACACCGTCGGCGAGCGGGCGGATCGCGACGATGTGACCGGGCGTCCTCCCGATCATCTGTTTGGCCTCCGCCCCCACCGCGACGATCTTCCCCGTTCTGGTGTTGACCGCGACCACCGACGGCTCGTCGAGGACGATGCCGCGGTCGCGGACGTAGACGAGCGTGTTCGCCGTGCCGAGATCGACCGCCATGTCGCGGCCGAGGAACCCGAAGAAGGACCGCATGAACCCAGCTCCCCCGGTGAATTGAAGCGATGTGTGGGACACAACGCGGTGGCCGCCTGACCGTTCAGCGTTAGCACTCGAACGCTGCGAGTGCTAATACCCTAACTAACATCAACTTCGGTCCGTGGCAAACCTCCAGGTCGATCTAATGTCCTGACAAAGGACTCGGTTCTACTTCGTAGACGCGGCCCCATGCGATGGGGTTGGCCTGCGAAGTCGTCCCGATGACGTGATCTGCGCGACACCGCCGGGTGCGCGCGGCGCGCCGCGTGAGGCGAGGGTGCGACCGGGGGAGCGGTACGGCGTGCCCGCCGGGTTCGCGCGGGCGCGCCGCGGGGCGGGGCGGCGCCGCGGCCGCCCCGCCGCGACGTGCGGGCTCCGGCCGGAGGGCCGGCGAGCCGCGGCCGGCGTCAGTAGCCGCGGGCGATCCACTCGTCGAGGTGCGGGGCCTCGGCGCCGATCGTGGTCGACTCGCCGTGGCCGGTGCGCACGACGGTGTCCGGCGGCAGGGTGAGCAGCCTGGTGCGGATGGACTCGATGATCGTGGGGAAGTCGGAGTAGGACCGGCCGGTCGCGCCCGGGCCGCCGGAGAACAGGGTGTCGCCGGTGAACACGGTGCCGAGCTCCGGCGCGTACAGGCACACCGCGCCGGGCGCGTGGCCGGGGGTGTGCAGCACGGTCAGCGCGACGCCCGCCACCTCGATCACCTGCCCGTCCGCCAGCTCCCGGTCCGGCGTGCGATCGGCGTGGGTGAGCCGCCACAGCGGCATGTCGTCCGGGTGCAGCAGGATCGGGGCGCCGGTGAGGTCGGCGAGCGCCGGGGCCGCGTTCACATGGTCGTTGTGCGCGTGCGTGCACACGATCGCGCGCAACGTCCGGTCACCCACCGCCTTCGCGATGGCGGCGGCGTCGTGCGCGGCGTCGATGACGATCGCCTCGCTGTCGTCGCCGACGATCCAGACGTTGTTGTCCACGTCCCAGGTGCCACCGTCCAGCGTGAACGTGCCGGAGGTGACCACGTGATCGATACGGGCGGCCATCAGAGGATCACTGCCTTTCGTGCGGTGGAGCCGCGGCACGCCCGCCCGCCGTCCCCGGCGTGATCGGCGCGGTGACCCGGCACCGCGGCCGGTGACGGGCGGGCGGTCGGCCGCGCATGCGGTCACGGTACCAAGAGCGGCGATCACCACCGCGCACGCCGGGTGGCGGCGTCGCCACGGTCCGCCGCCGCCGGGCCGCCCGCGCATCCGGCGGCCGCCGCGCGACGGCCGCGCGGCGCGGACCGCGGGCCGTGCCCGCGCCCGGCCGGGCGGCGTGCGCCCGGAAACCGGCGCCGCTGCCATGAACGCCGCCTCGCTGGGCAGGGGAGTGAGTCCCGGCACTCGCTCCGAGGCGGTCCGGGGCCGCCGCGGCTCCGGGCGATGCCCGCCGTCCCGTGCGGTACCCGGGCCGTCGCCCGGCGGCGGCCGCCGCGCCCGGCCCGCCGTACGGCGGGGCCGCGCCCGCGACCCGGGGGGGCGCCCCGGGCGGCATCGCGGGGAGGGACGAC
>QGUZ01000118.1 GCA_003242605.1 Actinomycetota bacterium | reverse complement strand
CCGGTGGTCGTGACCGACGCCGCCTGCGGAATCGGCCCGGTGGTCGTGACCGACGCCGCCTGCGGAATCGGCCCGGTGGCGGCGGCCGCGGCGGCCGGGACGGCGGGATCGGACAGCCCGGCGGGCCGGGAGGTCCCGGCGCCGGCGAGCGCGGCCGGCCGCGGGCTGGTGATGCCGGCGAGCCCGGACGCCCACGCCGCGTCCGGGTTCCCCGCGGTGAGCGAGGGCCGCTGCTCGTGGGCCACCTCCGGCTTGCGGTGGGCGCCCACCTGGTGCCGCCCGTTCGCGCCCACCTGCTGGGCCTGGACGGTGGGCGCCGTCGCCGTGTCCATCCCGTACAGGAACGCGAACAGCCCGTTGAGCAGCCGCTGCACGTCCGGCTGCGGCCGGACCACCAGGCGCAGGAACTGGCTCGTGGTGCCCAGCTTGTTGCCGCACTCGCGCACGTACACGCCGAAGTGGGTGAGCAGGAAGTCACGCAGCTCGACCCCGTCCCGCCCGTCCGGCAGTTTGATCATGATGAAGTTGCCCTGGGAGGGGTAGACGGTGAGCCCGGGCAGCTGGGACAGCTGCTCGTACATGAGCTGCCGGTCGCGGGCGACGAGCCGGAGGCTGTTGTAGTACTCCTCCTGATACTCCTTCAGCATGAACACGACGACCTCGGCGAAGGAGTTCAGGTTCCATTTCGGCAGCGCCTTCCGGATCGTCCCCGCGAGCGCCGGGTTGGAGACCAGGTAGCCGAACCGGATGCCGTGCAGCCCGAAGTTCTTCCCCAGGCTCTTCAGCACGATCACGTTCGGCCGGATCGCCGCCTCCTCGACCACGCTCCGGTACGGCTCGGCGTCCACGAAGTCGATGAACGACTCGTCCACCACCACGAGGTCGAGGTCGTGGAGCGCGTCGAGCATGCGCACCACGTCCTTGCGCGCCACGAAGCCGCCGTCCGGGTTGTTCGGGTTGCAGATCACCGCCACCCGGGAGCCGCGGTTCCGCACGAACCGCACGAAGCTGTCGACGTCCAGCCGGAAGCCCTGGCTCTCCAGCAGCGGGTACATGTCCACCCGCTTGCCGGTCTCCAGCGGCTGGTCGGTCCACCGCCCGAAGGTGGGAATCGGCACCGCCAGGCTCTCGCGCACCAGCAGGTGGTCGATCCACGTGATCAGCTCGGTCGAACCGTTGCCCATCGCCACGGTCGCGGGCTGCAGTCCCAGCGTGTTGCACAGCTCGGCGGTGATCGTGTCGGCGTCGCTCGGGTAGTACTTGAGGATCGTCTCCAGGTTCCGCTGCAGCCGCTCGAACATCGCCGGCGTGGGGAAGTACGGGTTGCACGGGATGCAGAAGTCGATCAGGTCGGACTGCTCCCCCGACACGTAGTCCCGCATCAGCGTGAAGTACGACGGGCTGTGCGCATTCGTCCGAAGCAGTCGCAGATCGCCGGATCGAGACAACTCAACTCCTCCTCTGGAGTGGGACTGCGTCGCGAGCCCCAGCGGCACCCGCCGCGCATCCCACACGGGTGCACCATCCGGCTGTACGCAGCCACCTCGAGGAGGGTTCAGCGACGCCGCGCCGGTGCTTCACCCGAGCCGCGCACCCTGCCGACATCGAGGCCGGCATCGGGCGGTGGGTACGGCACGGCCGCCACGGGCCGTACCGCCGGGCCGTGCCGCGGGTCAGTGCCGGCCTACGGGGTCAGCGGCGGCCAGGTGTGCACCGGCCGATGGGTGAGCGCCAGCTCGCGGTACCGGCGCACCACCCGCGCCCAGCCCTCCGGGTCGTCGTCGGCCGCCGCGATCGCCTCCCGCAGCCAGCGCGACCCGGTCCGGCCGGTGGTCGCCCGGGCCCCGATCACCTCGAGCGCGGCGTCGACGTCCCCGGAGGCGACCCGCAGCCGGTCGAGCCCGGCGCGGGCCACCGGCAGCAGCGCGCGCACCAGCACCGGGGCGGGCAGCTCGCCCTCCCGGCCGGGCCAGCGCAGCCAGGCCGCGGGCCCGTCCCTCGCCGCCCGGTAGAAGTTCCGGTACGCCGCGGAGAACGGGAAGTCCTCCGGCCGCCCCCGGGCGAGCTCGGCGACGAGGCCGAGGAGGAACACGGCGTTCGCCACCATGTCGGTCACGGTGGGGCCCGCGGGCAGCGCGCGCATCTCCACCCGCAGGTGCCCGCCGTCGGCCGGGTCGTACACCGGCCGGTTCCACTGCCACACCGTGCTCTGGTGCATGCGCAGCTCGGCGAGGCGGGGCACGCCGCCGTGCCGTACCACCTCGAGCGGGTCCTCCTCGTCGAGCACCGGAAGCAGCGGCTCGAACTCGCGCACGCTCCACCCGAACAGCTCCACGGCCCCCTCGCGCACCCAGCCGGGACCGAAGTGCACCCGGCGCTGCCCCCGCCAGCGGCGCTCCTCGTCCCGGTCGTCGGCGGCCTCCTCGAACAGCGCGATCCGGGTCTCCTCCCACAGCCGGCGGCCGAGGAACACCGGCGAGTTGCCGCTCACCGCGAGCACCGGGGCGATC
Organism: Actinomycetota bacterium; assembly: GCA_003242605.1. Taxonomy (GTDB): domain Bacteria; phylum Actinomycetota; class Actinomycetes; order Streptosporangiales; family Streptosporangiaceae; genus Thermopolyspora. Next base: position 11,382 of record QGUZ01000118.1, on the reverse strand, counting down.
GCGAGCTGCGCCGCGTTGTAGACCCGGGAGAAGTCGGGGGGCGGGGTACGCAGGTGGAGCTGCCAGGAGGTGTTGGCGCTCTCCAGCATCACGTCGACCGCGCGCAGGTCGAGCCGCTCGGCGCCGACGATCGTCACGTGGTACGGCTCGGCGCGCAGCCGCCGGATGCCCCGGCTCAGCGCGCGGAACCGATGGTCGTCGCTCATCGCGCCGGTGAAGTCGGCCTCCCGCAGCGTGGGCAGGATACCGATCGGGACGTAGCCGCCGCCCTCGCCCGCCGCCGCCTTGTCCACGGCGAGCAGCATGTCGCGCATCTCCGCGGCCATCGCGGAGAAGGCCCCGCCGGTGAACGGGCGCGGGGTGAGGTTGAGCTCGATGTTGTACGCGCCGAGCTCGAGGGTGACCCGGTCGTCGCCGAGGGCCTCGCGCACGGCCTTGTTGCGCATGAGCGGGCGTCCCTCGGGGGTGACGAGGAACAGCTCCAGCTCCGCGCCGATCGTGGGCGGTCCCGCGCCGAAGCCGGGGCGGGCCAGCAGTTCGCGGAGAGCTACCAGGGAGCGCTCCAGCCGCTCACCGAAGCGGGCGAACTCCGCCTCGGTGAAGTCTTCTCGGTCCAAATCCGCGCCCATGGGTGCCTTCCAACGCTCGACACCCTGTCTCTGTCCCGGCGATCGCATTTCATGCGTTCCGCGGGTGGGGTCGCGGATCCGGATGCGGCGGAGCGGCCAGGCGGGGGCGGCAAGGATCAGGCCGGAGCGCGTGTATCCCCTGCGGCGCTGGGGAGTGGGAGCGTAATCGTCGCCCGCCGTACGGCCCCGCCGTGCGGTCGATGCGACGGTGGCCGACAGGGACGGGGGATCACGAGATGGCTGACACGGGTTACTCGTCGTTCAACACGACGGTCGACAAGACGAACCGGGTGCTCAACGAGATCGAACACGCCTGCGGCTGGACCAAGGCGCAGCGCAACCGGTCGTACGCCGCACTCCGCGCGGTGCTGCACGCGGTGCGCGACCGCCTCACGGTGGACGCGAGCGCGCAGTTCGCCGCCCAGCTTCCGATGCTGATCCGCGGCATGTACTACGACGGGTGGAACCCCAGCGCGGTGCCGGTGAAGACGGACAAGGAGGAGTTCCTCGCCCGGGTCCGGCGCGAGTACCCCTTCGAGCTCGACGGCGACGTGGAGGAGCTCGTCCACGCGGTGCTGGACACCCTCAAACGCCACGTCACCCCGGGCGAGTGGGACCACATCCGGATGAGCATGGGCCGCAAGCTCGCGTCGGTGCTCGCCTGACCCGCCGAGCACCGTGCCCGGCCGGCGGACGGGTACGGCACGGCGTCCCCGGCGGAGTTCCCGGCGGCGTCCTCGGCCGTGTCGTCGGCGCGCGGCCTCCGCCCCCTCGACCGGACCCACCCGCCGCGACGGCCGACGCGGCCACGGCGAGCCGCGGGCCCGCGGATGCGAGCACGGCCCTGGTGCGCCGGTGTGCTCACCCGCTTCGCCGCGGCACCGCCCCGCACAGGTGCGCCGGCGCGACACGCGCCGATCCCCGTCAGGCCCTGAAGATCAGCGCGACCGCCGTGCCGATGCCGGCCCCGGTATCGGCGTCGGCCCGGCCGTCCGGCCGCCCGAGGCCGGCGGCCAATCGCCGCCGTGCGGCTCGCCGGTCCGAGGTGGCCTTCCGGCGGGAACTCCACCCGCCTGTGGTGATCGGCGGCGCCGGATGCCTAGGGCTGCCGATCGGCGCGGGAGTTCTGCGGCGTCGCTCGCCCGGGTGCGGCCGGTGGGCGTGACCCGCCGGTGCGCCCGCGTCCTCAGTCGAGCCCCAGCCGCCGCCGTTGCTCGTTCCAGATCCGCACGCAGAAGGGGTGGCGCCAGTCGTTCACGAAGCGGCGGCAGGCGTACGCCGCGCTGAGCGGGTCGCGCGGATCGCCCACCGGCCCGACGGTGACGCCGCCCCGCGGCGCCCATACCGGGCCGCGTCCGGTCCGCCGCCCGGCGGCCCGCTTCGCCCGGTCCTCCGGCCGGCCGGGCCCGGACCGCGGCACGCCCCCGCGTCCGTACCGCGGAACCGGACGTTCCGCCCTGCGTTCCCCACCCCGTGCTTTCGGGCGCCGCCCCGGCCCCTCGTCACGTAGTGCCCCACCCCGGCGAGCCCCTTCATGCGGCGTAAGGGCCGGGGCGGGCGGCGCGGCGCTCCCCGTGGCCGCCTGCCGGCCTGGCGGCGGGACGGCCGCGGCGGGCGGGGCCTTGCGCACGTGCACCGGCGGCTCCGGCACCGGCCGACCGGCACGCGGCCTGTCCGCGGGCGGTGCGGAGGCTCCACGCCGCGCGGCGCGGGCGTGCGCCGCATCATCGGCCCGCGGCGGGGCCACGGCCGCCGTGCGCCGGGGCCTCCGCGCGGCGTCGCCCTGGGGCGCGGTCCCGGCGTCGCCGGGCACCGGTGACGGCGGCGCGGGCCGGGCGGCCGTACCGGCCCCGTGGGCCGCGGCATCGCCGGAGCCCGGCCAGGCCTGCCAGGCCGCCACGCCGCCGAGGCCGAGCAGGGCGACCGCACCCACCAGCGCGGCCAGGCCGCCGCGGGTGCGGCGCGGCGGCAGGTCGCCGTAGAACGGCTCCGGCTCCCGGAAACGTTCGCCGTCCACTGGACGGGGCGGGTCCCCGCCGGGCCGCCGCGGGCTCGGGCGCGGGGCGGGAACGTCCCGGTACGGCGGGCGGCGCCCGCCCGCCGCCGTCCGGTTCCGCTCCTCCGCCACCGCGCCCTCCCGCGTCGTGTCGTCTGCCGGCGCATATCGTGGCCGATGCCGGCCGGGGAACGGGCGGGAAGTCCCGGGGCGATAGCGATCGGTTACTTTTCACATTTACTTTGAACCGATATTCCCGAATCCTCCCATTGGCGTACCTGAAAAATCCCGCACCCGCATCGATCGTCCGAATCACCGGGATCGCCGTCCCCGTAATGTGCGGAAATCACCGGCGCGGAAGACGACGGTTCTCGGCGGCCGCGCGATTTCCCGCCGTTTCCCGAACGCGCCGCCTTATGATGCCGGAAGCCCATTCCCACCGAGCGGACAATCGGACGTGACCATCGTGAGCACCATCACGCGCCGGACCCACCCCGAGAAGCTGGTCATCGAACCGGCGCGCGGGCGCGACCACCTGCGGGCCTTCACCCGGCTCCCCCGCGAGCTGCACCGCGGGGACCCGCACTGGCTGCCGCCGCTCGTGCCCGAGCGCCGGGCGATCCCCGGCGGCGTGCGGCACCCGGTCGCCGCGTCCGGCGAGGCCGAGCTCTTCCTCGCCATCCGCGACGGCCGCCCGGTCGGCCGGATCGCCGTGGTACGGCACCGCCGCCGCACCGCGTTCCGCGGCGCCCACGAGGGCCTGTTCGGCATGTTCGACTGCATCGAGGACGCGGACGTGGCCGGCGCGCTCATCGAGGCCGCGGCCCGGTGGCTCGGCGAACGCGGCTGCGGCACGATGATCGGCCCGGTGGGCCTGCTCCCCGGCCAGGAGAGCGGCCTGCTCGTCGACGGCCCGGCCGCGCCGCCGGTGGTGCTCATGCCGTACCACCCGCCGTACTATCCGGGGCTGCTCGAGGCCTGCGGCATGGCCAAGGCGAAGGACCTGTGGACCTGGTCGGCCGGGCCGGAGCCGACCGAGAGCATCCGGCGCATCGCCCGCGACACCCGCCGCCGGGAGGGGCTCACCGTCCGCACGATCGACCCCGACGACCTGGCCGCGGAGAGCGCCCGGCTGGCGGAGATCCGCCGCGGCGGACCCGGCTGGGCCCTCAGCCCCACCACCGACCGCGAGTTCGCCTACCTGCTGTCCGGGCTGCGCGGCCTGCTGCCGCCCGGGGCCGCGCTGATCTGCGAGTCCCGCGGCGAGCCGGTCGCGTTCGCGCTCGCCATCCCCGACCGCACCCAGGAGCTCACCGGATTGGCCGGGCGCGCCGCCCGGCTCGGCGTGCCGCCCGGCCTGCTGCTCGCGGCCCGCTCCCCCGCGGCCGGGCTGCGCTGGCGGGCCGCGGCGTTCGGGGTGAAGGAGGGGTTCCGCGGGCTCGGCCTGGAGGCCGTGCTCGTCACCGAGCTGTGGCGGTCCGCCCGGCGGCACGGCTGCGGCTCCTGGGAGGCCACCTGGACCCTGGAGGACAACCACGCGATGAACCGCGTCATGGAGGTCCTCGGTGCCTCCCGCTCCCGCACCTACCGCCTCTACCGCAAGGCCTGCTGACGCCGCGCCGCATCGACGGCTCGCCATATCGGGCCGGCATGGAGTTCTTCCGCTGCCACCGCGACCGGCCCGGCTCGATGGCGCTGTGGCGGGAACTCGCCGAGGAGCACCGGTCCTCCATGGACCGGTACGCCGGGCGGATGATCGCGCGCGGTCCCGCCCTCACGGACGACGGGGAGACCGCCACCGGCAGCGTGCACCTCGTCGACCTGCCCGATCCGGCCGCCGCCCGGGCGTTCGCCTCCGACGAGCCCGACCACCGAGCCGGGGTGTACTGGGATGTGATGCTGCGCCGATGGCGCAACGCGTTGGAACGTACGATGTGGGACTCCCCCGGTGGGACCTTCCCGGCGGCCCGACCGGGGGCAACCGGTTCCTCGTGCTCGGCCTCGGATCGCGGCGGCCCGCCGACCTCGCCGTGCCGCGCGACCGGGACGAGCTGATCGTACGGGCCGCTGCTCTGCGCCGACGGCGCCACCTGGCCGGGTACGGCGGCGCTGGTCGGGGCGCCGGATAAGGCCGCGGCACGCGCCATCCTCACCCCGGACCGCCATGCCGCCATCGAGGTGCACAACCGGCGGTTCGGCGGGCGGCGGTGACGGGCCGCGGCGGGCGGCGGCGCCGGGCCCGCCGATCGTCGCGCCGGTGCTTGAGGTGACGGCGGATGCCGGATCAGGGCTCCAGCCACGCGTAGCCGGCGAGCCGGCCGGTGCGGCCGTCGCGGCGGTGCGAGAACAGCTCCGGGCTCTCGATCGTGCACCGGTCGTCGTGGTGGATCTCGGTGACCCCGGCCGCCCGGAGCTGGGCGACGATGCCGGCCCGCAGGTCGAGGGACGGGGTGCCTCGGCGGGTCGTGGCGTGGGTCTCCGGCAGCACCTCGGCGGCCTCCGCCCGCATGCGCTCCGGCACCTCGTAGCAGCCGCCGCACGCCATCGGGCCGATCACCGCCACGATCCGGGACGCGCCGCGGGCCTGCATCTGCTTCACCAGCGCGGGCACCACGCCCGCGAGCGTGCCCACCCGGCCGGAGTGGGCCGCGCCGACGACGCCCGCGTCCGGGTCGGCGAGCAGCACCGGCGCGCAGTCCGCGGCGAGCGCGGCCACCGCGAGCCCGGGCACGTCGGTGCAGACCGCGTCCAGCTCGGGGGGATCGTCGCCGAACGGCTCGGTGACGTACGCGGCGACGGCGCTGTGCACCTGCCGCATGAACACCACCCGGTCCGGGTCGATGCCGAGCTCCCGGGCGGTCCGCGCCCGGTTCTCCGCGACCGCCGCCGGGTCGTCGCCGACCGCCCCGCCGAGGTTGCGGCTGTGGAACGGCGGCGCGCTCACCCCGCCGTGCCGGTCCGTGAAGGCCATGCGCACGCTGCCGAATCGGAACACGCCCACAGCCTACGCAGGCGGCGCCGTCGGGTGGTGCCGGTCGGGTGATCTCCGTCAGGCGAGCAGCCTGGCGTACAGCGCGTGCACCTTCTCCGCGATGCTGCGCCAGGAGAACTGCTCGACCGCGCGGCGGCGGCCCCGCTCCCCCATCTCCGCGGCCCGGTCCGGGTCGGCGAGCAGCGTGTTGAGCGCGGCGGCGAGGTCGGCGGCGAACTTGTCCGGGTCGACCGGGGTGCCGTCCGGGTGCTGCTCGGTGGGCACGAGCAGGCCGCACACGCCGTCCTCGACCACCTCGGGGATGCCGCCGGTGGCGGTCGCCACCACCGCGGTACGGCAGGCCATCGCCTCGAGGTTGACGATGCCCATCGGCTCGTAGACCGACGGGCAGACGAAGACCCGGGCGTGGGTGAGGATCTGGATCACCTCGCGCCGCGGCAGCATCTCCTCGATCCAGATCACCCGGTCACGCGCCCGCCGCAACTCGGCGACGAGCCCGTTAACCTCGGCGGCGAGCTCGGGGGTGTCCGGCGCCCCGGCGCACAGCACGAGCTGCGCCCCCGGGTCGAGCGAGCGGGCCGCGTGCAGCAGGTGCACCAGGCCCTTCTGCCGGGTGATCCGGCCGACGAAGGCCACGTACGGCCGGGCCGGGTCGATGCCGTGCCGCTCGAGCGCGCCGGTGCCGTGGTCCGGGGCGTACTCGTCGGTGTCGATGCCGTTGTGGATCACGGTGACCCGGTCCGGCTCGATCTCCGGGTAGCAGGCGAGCACGTCCCGCCGCATGCCCTCGGAGACCGCGATCACCGCGTCCGCCGCGGCGAGCGCGGTGCGCTCGGCCCAGCAGGAGAGCGCGTAGCCGCCGCCGAGCTGCTCGGCCTTCCACGGGCGCAGCGGCTCCAGGCTGTGCGTGGTCGCCACGTGCGGCACGCCGTACAGCAGCTTGGCCACGTGCCCGGCGAGATTCGCGTACCAGGTGTGGCTGTGCACCAGGTCGGCGTCCGCGCAGTCCGCGGCGATCTCCAGGTCGGCGCCGAGCACGCCGAGCGCCGCGTTCGCGGCCCGCAGCCGGTCCGGCTCGCGGTAGGCGGTCACGCCCGCCTCGCCGCGGGGCGCGCCGAAGCAGCGCACCCGGACGTCGGCGAGCCGGCGCAGCTCGCGGGCGAGGTATTCCACGTGGACCCCGGCCCCGCCGTACACCTCGGGCGGGTACTCGCGGGTGAGCAGCTCGACGCGCATATGCGGAGCTTAACGGCTTTTATCCAGATCTATCGGTACGAACGTCGTCAATGGTGTCGGGCGGGGATCGCGCGGGGTAACGTGCCTGCTATGACCACGCCAAAAGTCCTCGCGATCGTGCTGGCCGGTGGCGAGGGCAAGCGCCTCATGCCGCTCACGGCCGACCGGGCGAAGCCTGCCGTGCCGTTCGGGGGAATCTACCGGCTGATCGATTTCGTGCTGTCCAACCTGGCCAACGGCCACTATCTCCAGATCGTCGTCCTGACCCAGTACAAGAACCACAGCCTCGACCGGCACATCTCCCGGACCTGGCGGCTGTCGGCGATGCTGGGCAACTACGTCACCCCGGTGCCGGCCCAGCAGCGGCTCGGGCCGCGGTGGTTCGCGGGGTCGGCGGACGCCATCTTCCAGAACCTCAACCTCATCTACGACGAGATGCCCGAGCACTGCATCGTGTTCGGCGCCGACCACATCTACCGCATGGATCCGCGGCAGATGGTGCAGCAGCACATCGAGAGCGGCGCGGACGTGACCGTCGCCGCGATCCGGCAGCCGCTCGCCCTCGCCGACCAGTTCGGCGTGATCGAGACCGACCCGTCCGGGCGGCGCATCGTCGCGTTCCGCGAGAAGCCCACCGACGCGGTCGGCCTGCCCGACGCGCCGGACCAGATCTACGCCTCGATGGGCAACTACGTGTTCCGCACCCAGGCGCTCATCGACGCGCTGCGCGAGGACGCGATGGACCCGTCGAGCAAGCACGACATCGGCGGGAACATCATCCCGATGATGGTCAAGTCGGGCGGGGCGTACGTGTACGACTTCGCCGACAACGTGGTGCCGGGCACCACCGAGCGGGACCGCGGGTACTGGCGGGACGTGGGGACGCTCGACGCGTACTACGAGGCCCACATGGACCTGCTCCCGGCCGAGCCGCGGTTCAACCTCTACAACCGCGAGTGGCCGATCTACACCGGCCACGACCCGCTGCCGCCCGCCAAGTTCGTGCACAACGACGGGGACCGGATCGGCCGGGCCATCGACTCGCTCGTCTCCCCCGGAGTGATCGTCGCGGGCGGCACGGCCGTGCGGTCGATCCTGTCGCCGGGCGTGGTGCTGCAGTCGCACGCGCTCGTCGAGGACTCGGTGCTCATGCACAACGTCAAGGTCGGCAAGGGCGCGATCGTCCGCCGCGCGATCATCGACAAGAACGTGGTCATCCCCGACGGCGCCCGCATCGGCTGCGACCCCGAGGAGGACCGGGCCCGGTTCGCGGTCACCCGCGGCGGCGTGGTCGTGATCGGCAAGAACGAGGTCATCGAGCGCTGACGCCTCGGCCCGGGCGCGCCGCACCGCCGCGTCCGGGCCGCGCTCTTTTCGCGATCCTTCGCCCGGAGCGTGCCGCGGCGCCTCGGCACGGGCCCCCGCGGCACCGCGGCCGCCGCCCCCGGGCCGGCGGACCGGCCCGCACGCCTCCGGCGACGGCCCCTGCTGCGGCGGCGCGGCGCCGTTTCCCGGGACCGCGCCATTCCCCGCCGCCGATCGGCGAGCCCGGGATTTCACCTTCGCGGCTTCACCTTCCGGACTTCATCTTCCGGGCTCCACCTTCCCGACGCGCCCCCGGTGGCGTATACGGCCGGCACATCCCTGCCGTGATGCGCGTTCACATCGCGATCACAAGACGATCACATTGCCGCGCACCGGCCCCGCGGCCGTCATTCCGTACCGCCTTTCAGGAAGCTTGGAGGTATCTCCGCTAAAAAGTCACACGCTTCGCTGAACTCGCAAATCGCCCTTGCGTAAGGTGCAAGACATGCGTAGGCCAACCTCCCGACAGATGTTGATCGTCATCGCGGGCTGCTGCGGACTCGCGCTGCTCGCGATCGTCGCCGCGGCCCTCGCCGGGGCCGTGACGCCGGCGATCGCCATCGTGCTCGCGGTGGGCAGCGCCTCGTTGGCCGGCATCCTCGTGCTCGGCCTGTGGCTCCGCCGCCTCGACGCGAAGGTGCAACGTGTGTCGGATCGGCTTGCGCGGGAGGCGGCGCGGGCGGCGGCACGGCCGGTGCCCGCTCCGTGCCGGATCGATGCGGTGGCGCCGCGGCTGGAGCGGCTGGAGACCGCGGTGGCGCGGATCGGCGACACCACCGCGCACCTCACCGAGCGCGTGGAGACGGTGCTCGCCACGCTGGGCGAGGACCGGGTCGAGGCGGTCTACCGCCACAAGCGCTACACCGAGCTGCTCACCGGGGTCGCCGAGGACCTGCGCCGGGTCACCGCGCAGGCCCGCGCCACCGTGACCGCGGCCGGCGACGGCGACCCGGTACGGCACGGCCCGGCGGACGGTGCGGGGCCGGGCGCCGGAGGCGGGCGATGATCGGTGCGCTCGTCCGCGCTCCCCTGCCGCCGGTGCTGCGGGAGGTGGGCCGACGCGACGACGTGCTCGTCGTCCGCATCGGCGTCGACGACGCCGAGCTGGAGCGGCTGCTCGCCGCGGCGGGCGCGGCCGAGGACGGCCGGGCCGGCACCGGCGGGGCGGCCGTGCCCGAACCGGTCACGAAGGCCGTGACCGATCTCGACGAGGTCGAGGTCGACCACCCGCTCGCCGCCGAGCCGGTGGGCCACCTGGTGCTGATCTCGGGCACCATGACCGACCTGCGCCGGGCGGTGGCGGTGCGGTCCCTGCTGCCGCCGGCGCGGAACATCACGATCGCCGTCGGCGCCCTGCCGTACCTGTGGCCCGCGCCGCTGCCGACGGCGACCGCGCACCCGGGCTGGCGGCACCTGACGGACGTGCACATCCGGGTGGTGGAGAAGCGGTCGTGGGTGATGGAGGCCGAGTTCGCCGAGCCGCTCCCGGCCGGGGAGGTGCTCGCCGCCACGGCCCGCGCCTTCGGCGGCGACCCCATCGACACGATGCCGCAGCCGCGGGCCGCGCTCGCCGGGACCGGCGTCACCCACTGGCGGCCCGGCGACCCCAACGCCGTGCTCACCCCCACCCCGGACAAGGGCGCCACCCCGGGCAAGGGCGACTGCGACGTCGTGCTCGTCGCGGGCGCGGACCCGGGCGCGGACGGCGAGCCGTGCCCGGACGGCGCTCCGGCGCGGGAGGAGGAGCCCCCGGTCGTCGCCCGGCCCGGGCCGGTGGGGTGGACGCGGTTCACCGAGCCCGGCCACCCGCCCGCGGCGGTGCCCGCGGACCCGACGATGGTGCCGCCGGTCGACGAGCGGGCGGTCAACCCGGGCGGGTTCCTGCAGACGCCGCCGCACGGGTTCGGCGACCTGGAGCCGCGCGCGGGCCGGTGGGCCGCGGTGTACCAGGGCCGGGCGCTCGTCACCTTCGCCGCCTCCGGCGCGGTCACCGACGCGGACGTGGCGCGGCTGCGCAGGCTGCGCGGCCTGCGGGTGCGGTGGCGGCTGTCGCACACCGGGCCGGTGCCCGCCGCCCGGGTCATCGCCGGGCTCGCCGCCGCCGGGGTGCCGCTCATCGCCCCCGACCCGCCGGAATGGGTGCGCCCGCTGCTCGGCGCCGGCCTCACCGACCTGATCGCCCGCGTCACCGAGGCCGATCTCGCCGACGACCTCGACCGGGAGGTGTTCAGCGTACGGCTGCGCCGCCTGGCGCTGCGCGCGCACGGCACCCGGGGCCGCTGGCACCAGCTCACCGCGGGCGAGGTGCCCGGCCACGGGCCGTACGAGACGCCGAAGGTCTCGGTGGTGCTGTGCACCCGGCGGGCCGACATGGTGCGCTTCGCGGTGAGCCAGGTGGCCCGGCAGCGCGGCGTCGACCTGGAGCTCGTGCTCGGCCTGCACGGCATCCCGCTCGCCCGGGTGGCGGAGGCGGTGCGCGGCCTGCCGTTCCCGGTCACCGCCTTCGAGGCCGACCCGGCGCTGCCGTTCGGCGCGGTGCTCAACGAGGGGTTCGCCCGCGCCTCGGGCACGTTCGTGACGAAGATGGACGACGACGACTGGTACGGGCCCGACCACCTCGCCGATCTCGCGCTCGCCCACGTGTACACCGGCGCGGAGCTGATCGGCGCCCCGGCCGAGTTCGTCCACCTCGAGCAGATCGACGTCACCGTGCAGCGCAGCCGCCGCACCGAGTGCTTCCGCGACTCGGTGGCGGGCGGCACCCTGTTTTTGACCCGCACCCTGTTCGAGACGATCGGCGGCTTCCGGCCGGTGCCCCGGCACGTGGACGGCGAGCTGTGCAAGGCGGTGCGTGCCGCGGGCGGGCGCATCTACCAGATCCACGGGCTCAACTACATCCTGCGCCGCCGCGCCGCCCAGGGGCACACCTGGCGTGAGCCGATCGGCTACTTCCTCGCCCGGCGCAACCGCCGCCAGTGGCGCGGCTGGTACGCCAACCCGCTCATGGAGCTGTGACCGGCCCCGCGGCCGCGCCCGTCCCGGCCCGGCACGCCATCGCCGCGGCGCCCGGCATTCCGGCCGCCGGGCGGCGCGGGGCCCCGCGCCGCCCCCCCGCCGCCCGGCCGGGCCGCCGGACCGGGCCCGCGGCACCACCCCCCGGTCCC
>QGUZ01000447.1 GCA_003242605.1 Actinomycetota bacterium | reverse complement strand
GCCGTGTACGAGCAGGTGCTCGCCGACCTGGAGGCGACGCTCGCCACCGTGGCCGCCGACCCCGCCGCCGCGGGCGGGACCGGGGGCGGGACCGGGGATCGGACACCGCACGGGCCCGCCGCCCGCCCCGACGGCCGGGCGGGCGCACCGGACGGGGCGGCGCGGCCGTGAAGCGCACCCGCCTCGACACCGAGCTGGTCCGGCGCGGGCTGGCCCGCTCCCGCGAGCACGCGGCCGAGCTGATCCGCGCCGGCCGGGTCACCGTGCAGGGCCGGGCGGCGAGCAAACCCGCCACCCAGGTGGACACGGCCGCGGCGATCGTGGTCAAGGAGGCCGCGGAAGGGCCGGACTACGTCTCCCGCGGCGCCTACAAGCTCGCCGGGGCCCTGGAGGTCTTCGGGCCGCGCGGGCTCACCGTGCGCGGGCGGCGCTGCCTCGACGCGGGCGCCTCCACCGGAGGCTTCACCGACGTCCTGCTGCGCAACGGGGCGGCGCACGTGATCGCGGTCGACGTCGGGTACGGCCAGCTCGCCTGGTCACTGCGTATTGACGAGCGGGTTACCGTGATGGAGCGGGTCAACGTCCGCGACCTCACGCCCGAGCTCGTGGGCGACCCGCCCGACCTGATCGTCGGCGACCTGTCGTTCATCTCGCTGCGGCTGGTCCTGCCGCCGCTGCACGCGTGCGCGGCGCCCACGGCCGACTTCGTGCTGCTGGTCAAGCCGCAGTTCGAGGTGGGCAAGGGGAAGGTGGGCCCCGGTGGCGTGGTCCGGGACCCGAAGCTGCGCGCGCAGGCCGTGCTCGACGTGGCCCGGGCCGCCGAGGAGCTCGGCATGACCGTGCGGGGCGTGACGGCGAGCCCGCTGCCCGGGCCCGCGGGCAACGTCGAATACCTCATATGGCTGGGCAAGGGCCCCGGAGTCCCGCCCGTCCCCGACGTGGCGGCGGCGGTGGAGCGTGCGGTCGCGGAGGGCCCGCGGTAGGCGATGGCGATGGACGGACCCCAGCAGTGTTTCGTCGGTTCGGGAGCCGGCGGCCGGGAGGCGTCCCGGCGCCCGGCCCCCGCTGAGCGGTTGGAGTCGGCTTGAGGCTTTCCCACGACCCTTCCCAACGGCCGCTGTCCCAACGGCCGCTGTCCCGGCGGCCGCGTCCCCCGGAGCCGGGCGCGCCCGGCTCCCGCGGCCCGGCGCCGGGGCGCCCCGCCGCGCCCCCGGCCCACGCCGTCCAGGCTTGGGAGGTGCGATGAACGCCGAACGGTCGGTCCTGCTCACCGTGCACACCGGGCGGGCGGCGGCCGTGGAGAGCGCGCGGCTCGTCGTCGAACGGCTGCTCCATGCGGGCGTGGCCGTCCGCGTGCTGAGCGACGAGGCCGACGAGATCGGCTGCCGCGGCGTCGAGGTCGTGCCGCCCGGCCCGGAGGCCGTCGACGACGCGGAGATGCTCATCGTGCTCGGCGGCGACGGCACGCTGCTGCGGGCGGCCGAGCTCGCCCGGCCGTCGAAGACCCCGGTGCTCGGCGTGAACCTCGGCCACGTGGGGTTCCTCGCCGAGGCCGAGGTGGAGAACCTCACCTCGGTGGTGGACGCGGTGGTCGGCCGCGACTACCAGGTCGAGGAGCGGATGACCATCGACGTCACGGTGCGCAGCAACGGCGCCGTGCTCGCCGCCACCTGGGCGCTGAACGAGGTCACGGTGGAGAAGACCGCCGGGCACATGCTCGAGGTCGTCGCCGAGATCGACGGCCGCCCGCTGTCCCGCTGGGGCTGCGACGGGGTGATCTGCGCCACCCCGACCGGGTCGACCGCCTACGCGTTCTCCGCGGGCGGACCGGTGGTGTGGCCCGAGGTCGACGCGCTGCTCGTGGTGCCGATCAGCGCGCACGCGCTCTTCTCCCGCCCGCTCGTCGTCTCCCCGCGCTCCACGGTCGCGGTCGAGGTGCTGCCCGGCGGCCCGCCCGGCGTGCTGTGGGCCGACGGCCGCCGCCGCATCGACCTGCGGCCCGGCGCCCGCGTCGAGGTGTGCCGGTCCGCCACCCCGGTACGGCTCGCGCGGCTGCACGGCATCGAGCACAGCGGGGCCCTGTTCACCGACCGGCTCGTGCGCAAGTTCCGCCTTCCGGTGGAGGGCTGGCGCGGCCGCGCCCGCCCCTGACCCCGGCGGGCGGGCCGCCGTCCCCAGGGCCGCACCGGTCATCGAAAGCGTGCGCGACGAGCGCGTAGGATCGAGCCGGCACGAGCTGAGATCGTGGCGAAACGGGAGGGACCAGTGCGGCCCAGGGTCGAGGAGGTCCGGATCCGAGGGCTCGGCGTCATCGACGAGGCGGTTCTGGAGCTGTCCCCGGGACTCACCGTCGTGACGGGGGAGACCGGGGCGGGCAAGACCATGGTGGTCACCGGGCTCGGCCTGCTCTTCGGCGGCCGGGCCGATCCCTCGCGGGTACGGCCGGGCGCCGACCGGGCCCTCGTCGAGGGCACCATCGTGGTCGACCCGGACGGCAAGGTGGCCCGCCAGGTCGAGGAGGCCGGGGGCGAGATCGAGGACGGCCGCCTCATCATCGCGCGCAGCGTCTCCGCCGAGGGGCGGTCCCGCGCCTGGCTCGGCGGCCGCACCGTGCCGGTCGGCACGCTCACCTACCTCGCCGACGACCTGGTGGCCGTGCACGGCCAGATGGACCAGCAGCGGCTGCTGCAGCCCGCCCGGCAGCGCGCCGCGCTCGACCGCTACGCCGGCCCCGAGCTCGCCGAGACGCTCGCCGCCTACCAGGAGGTGTACCGGCGGCACCGGGAGGTCACCGAGCTGCTGGACGAGCTCACCACCAAGGCGCGGGAGCGGGCGCAGGAGGCCGAGATGCTCCGCTTCGGCCTGGAGGAGATCGAGAAGGTCGACCCCAAGCCGGGCGAGGATGCGGCGCTGCGCGAGGAGGAGGAGCGGCTCTCCCACGCCGACGCGCTGCGCAGCGCCGCCGAGACCGCGCACCTCGCGCTGCTCGGCGACCCCACGACCACCCAGGTCGCGCAGGACGCCGCCACCCTCATCGCCCAGGCCCGGTCGGCGATCGAGGCGGTGCGCGGGTTCGACGCGGCGCTCGGTGCCATCGCCGACCGGCTCGCCGAGGCCGGCTACCTCGTCTCCGACGTCGCCACCGACCTGGCCGCGTACGCCGAGTCCGTCGACGCCGACCCGGCACGGCTCGCCGCCGTGCAGGAGCGCCGCGCCCAGCTCACCGTGCTCACCCGCCGCTACGGCGAGGACGTGAACGCCGTGCTCGAGGGGGCCCGGAACGCCGCCGCCCGGCCCCCCGAGC
>QGUZ01000117.1 GCA_003242605.1 Actinomycetota bacterium | reverse complement strand
ACGGAGCTGAAGGGTGAGATCGATGGGGTCCGTGCCGAGCTGAAGGGCGACATTCAGGAGGTCCGGACCGAGCTGACGGACAGGATCGAGGATGTCCGCACGGAGCTGAAGGGTGAGATCGACGGCGTCCGTACTGACTTGAAGGGCGAGATCGAGGGCGTGCGCGCCGAGCTCAAGAGCGACATCCGGGACGTGCGCACCGACGTCGCCTCGGTGCACGACAAGCTGGACCGGGTCATGGCCTTCCTCGGCCTGACCACGGCCTGAGCGGGATCCGGCTCAGGCGGCGCGCACCACCGGGGTGCCGGTCAGCTCGACGCCCGCCGCCTTCATCTCGGAGAGCGCCCGTTCGGTCGTCTGCGGGGCCACACCGGCGGTGAGATCGAGCAGCACCCGCGTGGCGAAGCCGTGCCGCGCCGCGTCGAGCGCGGTGGCGCGGACGCAGTGGTCCGTGGCGATGCCGACGATGTCGACGGATGTCACGCCCCGGGCGCGGAGCCAGTCGGCGAGCGAGGTGCCGTCCTCCGCCGTCCCCTCGAACCCGCTGTAGGCCGCGGAGTGGGCACCCTTGCTGAACACCTCCTCGACCGCCGAGGTGTCGAGGTGGGGGTGGAACTCGGCGCCCGGGGTACCGGCGACGCAGTGCGCGGGCCAGGAGCGCACGAAGTCGGGCTCGTCGGCGAAGTGGTCGCCCGGATCGATGTGGTGGTCCCGGGTCGCCACGATGTGGTCGTACCGCCGCTCCGCGATGTGCCGGGTGATCGCGGCGGCGACGTCGGCGCCGCCGGCCACCGCCAGGCTGCCGCCCTCGCAGAAGTCGTTCTGTACGTCGACGATGACCAGTGCCGTGCTCATGGTCGTGCTCTCCTCGACTGCTGTGGCGTCGCCCACCCTGATCGTACGTCAGGCGAACACGGTGGGAATCGCCGTGTCCCCGGGCGACAGGTGCAGCGCGGCGGGCGGCAGCTCGGCGACGGACCGGCGGTGCCGCTCCCGGGCGGCGTCGAGCGACTCGCGGCCGACGACCTCGCCCTTGCGCACCAGCGGAACCAGCAGCGGACGCCCGGGCCGCTCGCCGCCCTGCGTCTCGGCGAGCGAGTCGAGCTGGTCGACCGGCATCGCCGGGGCGGTGGTGACGATCTCCGCCCGCGCGACCCCGTCCGGCCCGATCGCCCGGAACGCGAACTTGCGCCCGCCGCGGCTGGGCTTGCCCACCGAGCGCTTGGCGACCGGCCGCATCACGCCCTGGGCGTCCTCCCGGGCGACGAGCTTGTAGACGAGCGCGGCCGTGGGCGCCCCGGACCCGGTGACCAGCTTGGTGCCGACGCCGTACGCGTTGACCGGGGCGGCGGCGAGCGCGGCGATCGCGTGCTCGTCGAGGTCCCCGGTGACCACGATCCCGGTGCGGTGCGCGCCGAGCTCGTCGAGGAGCGCGCGCACCTCGTGGGCGGCCTCGGCGAGGTCGCCGGAGTCGATGCGCACCATGCCGAGGTCGGTCCCGGCGACCTCGATCGCGGTGCGCACCGCGGTCTTCACGTCGTAGGTGTCGACGAGCAGCGTGGTCCCGTGCCCGAGCGTGTCGACCTGCACCCGGAACGCGTCGGCCTCGCTGTCGTGCAGCAGGGTGAAGGCGTGCGCGCTGGTGCCGGTGGTCGGCACGCCGTACCGCAGCCCGGCGAGCAGGTTGGAGGTGGCCGCGAAGCCGCAGATGTAGGCGGCGCGGGCCGCGGCGACCGCGGCGTCCTCGTGGGTACGGCGCGAGCCCATCTCGATCAGCGGCCGCGAGCCGGCCGCGCGCACCATGCGGGAGGCCGCGGCGGCGATCGCGCAGTCGTGGTTGAGGATCGACAGGATCAGCGTCTCCAGCAGCACGGTCTCGGCGAACGTGCCCTCCACCACGAGGATCGGCGAGCCGGGGAAGTAGCACTCGCCCTCGGGGTAACCGTGCACGTCCCCGCTGAACCGGTAGCCGGACAGGTACTCGGCCGTCCGGTCGTCGATGATCCCGCGGCGCTGCAGGAAGGTGAGTTCCTCCTCACCGAACCGGAAGTTCTCCAGCGCGTCGAGCAGCCGGCCGGTCCCGGCGACCACGCCGTAGCGGCGGTCCCCGGGCAGGCGCCGGGCGAACACCTCGAACACCGCCCGCCGGTGCGCCGCGCCGCTCGCCAGCGCGGCCCGCAGCATGGTCAGTTCGTAGTGATCGGTGTGCAACGCCGTACTCGTGCTCGTTTTCACGTGTCGAAGACTACGGCTCGGTTGAGGCAGACTGGGGATGTGGTTGCCACAGCTGCTCCGGTCGAGGTCGAGCGTCCGTCGTCGGACGTGCGGCCCGACGTGCCATGGGTGACGATCGTCTGGAACGACCCGATCAACCTGATGTCCTACGTGACCTACGTCTTCCAGACCGTGTTCGGCTACCCGCGCGCCAAGGCGGAGAAGCTCATGCTCGACGTGCACTACAAGGGCAAGGCCGTGGTGGCGAGCGGTACCCGGGAGGAGATGGAGCGTGACGCGCAGATCCTCCACTCCTACGGGCTGTGGGCCACGATTCAGCAGGACCGGTAGCCGGACGCCGGCGAGGCGGGCGCAGGCGGACACGTAGGCGACAGGGATCGGTGGACGCGGCATGGGCGGCGGGTTCAAGGCCGAGCGCGACGGCGGGGTGTCGATCCGGCTCGACCACGGCGAGGTGGCGATCCTCCGCTCGCTGGTCGCGCAGATCCTCGACCTGGTCGGCCCCGGCTCGACCGGGTCGGACCCGCTCGAGCGGGCGCTGGGCATCGGCGCCGCGGAGGTGACACCGCCCACCGACCCCGTGCTCGCCCGGCTGTTCCCCGCCGCCTATGCCGACGAGAAGGAGGCGCTCGAGTTCCGGCGGTACACGGAGCCGAGCCTGCGCGACGGCAAGCGCGCCGACGCCGAGGTGGTGCTGCGCACCGCCGTACCCGGGAAGATCCGGCTCGACGCCGAGCAGGCCAAGGCGTGGCTGCGCGCGCTCAACGACGTACGGCTCGCGCTCGGCACGCGCCTGGACGTCACCGAGGAGGTCCACGAGCAGATCGAGCGCATGTCCGAGGACGACGAGCGGTATGCGGCGTTCGTCACCTATGACTGGTTGACCTACCTCCAGGACAGCCTGGTGAGAGCGCTTTGGTAGCGTCCAAGACATGCTGAGGATCTCGCGGGATCTCGTCGACAAGATCATCGCCCACGCCCGGGCCGACCACCCGGACGAGGCGTGCGGCATCATCGCCGGTCCGGCCGGCTCGGACCGCCCCGAACGGTTCATCCCGATGCGCAACGCCGCGCGCTCGCCCACGTTCTACGAGTTCGACTCGACCGAGCAGATCAAGGTCTGGAACGAGATGTGGGACCGGGACGAGGAGCCCGTGGTGATCTACCACTCCCACACCGCGACCGAGGCCTACCCGTCCCGCACCGACATCGCCTTGGCCGCCTGGCCCGAGTCGCACTACGTCCTTGTCTCCACCGCCGACCCCGACCACACCCCGCTGCGCTCCTTCCGCATCGTGGACGGCGTGGTGACCGAGGAGGAGGTCGAGATCGTCGAGGAGGACTGAGCCGCCTGTCCCGGCAGTACCCGGGCGGGTAGACTCGGGGTCATGCCGACCGCCGAGCAGCCGACGCCCAGTGTGCCGCCGGGCTCGCCCGTGCAGAGCTTCCTGTTCGGCCACTGTCGGTTTGTCGTCGTCTACGACTGTTCCGGCCACCGCAGTCGGCCTGTGTCACGGTAGCCGCGACCCGCGCGCGGGCGCGCCGCCCCGCGGGCCGCAGGCCGAGGTCTGGCCCGAGGAATCCCCTCCGGCCCGCCCGTTGTTCACTAAGGGTGGCGCCTTTCACGACGTCCACCGATCAAGGAGTTTGACCCGCGATGGCCATCAACGTTCGCATCCCTACCATCCTGCGCAGCTACACCGGCGGCGAGAAGCTTGTCAGCGGCGAGGGCGCCACTCTGAAGGAGTTGATCTCCGATCTCGACTCCCGGCATCCGGGACTCATGGACCGCCTGGTCGACGAGAACGGGCTGCGCCGGTTCGTGAACGTGTACCTCAACGACGAGGACGTGCGGTTCCTCGGCGGACTCGACACGCCGCTGTCCGACGGCGACACGGTGACCGTGCTCCCCGCGGTCGCCGGTGGCGCCGGCTGACGGACCGCACGCGCGAAGGCCGGACATCATGCGTTTCGACTCACTGCTCGACTCGGTCGGCCACACGCCGCTCGTGGGGCTGCCCCGGCTGTCCCCGTCGCCCGAGGTGCGGCTGTGGGCCAAGCTCGAGGATCGCAACCCCACCGGCTCGGTGAAGGATCGTCCCGCGCTGTGGATGATCCAGCAGGCGGAGAAGGACGGCCTGCTCACCCCGGGGTGCACGATCCTCGAGCCGACCTCCGGCAACACCGGCATCGCGCTGGCGATGGCCGCCAGGCTCAAGGGCTACCGGCTCATCTGCGTGATGCCGGAGAACACCTCGGAGGAGCGCAGGCAGCTGCTCCGCATGTGGGGCGCGGAGATCATCTCCTCGCCCGCGGCGGGCGGCTCGAACGAGGCGGTGCGGGTGGCCAAGGAGCTGGCGGAGCGCCACCCGGACTGGGTGATGCTCTACCAGTACGGCAACCCGGCGAACTGGCGGGCGCACTACGAGACCACCGGCCCGGAGATCCTCGAGGACCTGCCGTCGATCACCCACTTCGTGGCGGGGCTCGGCACGACCGGCACGCTCATGGGCGTCGGCCGGTACCTGCGGGAGCGCGTGCCCGGCGTGCAGATCGTCGCCGCCGAGCCCCGGTACGGCGAGCTGGTGTACGGCCTGCGCAACGTCGACGAGGGGTTCATCCCCGAGCTGTACGACGAGTCGGTGCTCACCACCCGGTACTCGGTGTCGGCCGCCGACGCGCTGCGCCGTACCCGGGAGCTGCTGGAGACCGAGGGCATCTTCGCCGGGATCTCCACCGGGTGCGCGCTGCACGCCGCGCTCGGCCTGGCGGCCAAGGCGGTGAAGGCCGGGCAGCGGGCCGACATCGTGTTCATCGTCGCCGACGGCGGCTGGAAGTACCTGTCCACCGGTGCCTACGAGGGCACCCTGGAGGAGGCCGAGGAGCGTCTCGAAGGCCAGCTCTGGGCCTGAGGGACGGGTCTGGATCGGCGCGCCCGGCACGAGCCGGAGAACCGAGCCGGAGGAACCGGAGAAACACGTCGCCCCGATCCGGCGCCACCGCGTATGGTGCCGGATCGGGGCGCGCCCGTCTCTGGGCGTCCCCCTGACCGCCGACCGCCGGATGTCACAGAGGAGGGAGCAGGGCGGCCGCCCTGCGCGCATGATGACCTTCGAGGCCTTCGCCCGCCTGCATCGCCCGGGACAGCCGTTCCTGCTGCCGAACGCCTGGGACTACGGCTCGGCGGCGCTGCTCGCCGCGCACGGCTTCCCCGCCGTCGGCACCACGAGCCTGGGCGTCGCCGCGGCCTGCGGCCGCCCGGACGGGGCCGGGGCCACCCGGGACGAGACGGTCGCGCTCGCCCGGTCGCTGTCGCGGCTGCCCTGCCTGCTCACCGTCGACATCGAGGGCGGGTTCTCCGACGACCCGGGCGAGGTCGCCGACCTCGTCGCCGAGCTGGCCGAGCTCGGCGTGGCCGGGGTGAACATCGAGGACGGCCGGCCGGACGGGCTCGCCCCCGCCGATCACCTCCCGCGGGTGATCGCCGCGGTCAAGGCGCGCGCCCCGCGCGTGTTCGTCAACGCCCGCACCGACACCCACTGGCTCGCCGTCGCCGGCGTGCCCGGCCACGTGCCCGATCTGACCGAGACGCTGCGGCGGGTGCGCCGGTACGCCGACGCGGGGGCGGACGGGGTGTTCGTGCCCGCGCTGCCGGACAGGGCCGCGATCACCGCGGTGGTGGAGGCCGCCGGGGTGCCGGTGAACGTGCTGTTCCAGCCGGCCGGGCCGACCGTGCGCGAGCTCGGCGAGCTGGGCGTCGCCCGGGTGAGCACCGGCTCGCTGCCGTACCGCGCCGCGCTGCACGCCGCGCTCGCGGCCGCGCTCGCCGCGGACGGTCGCGCGGACGCCGTCCCCGCGGTGCCGTCGTACGGCGAGATCACCGCGCTGCTGCCGTAGGCGGGCCCGGGCACGGTTCGGGCCCGGAGACCGCGGGGTCCCCGGGCCCGATGACGCGTCGGCGGTCAGTTGAACAGCACCCGCAGCGACACGTTCACCTCGTCGCCCTCGGTGCTGCCGCTCATGCCCACGGCGCGCAGCACCTGGACGTTCGCCCGCTCGTCACCCTGCAGGTTCTGCAGGTAGAGCGGCTCGAGCTTGTCGAGGTCGACGAAGATCGCGATGTGGGCGTTCTCGGCGTTCGGCACCGCGGTGGTGAACGTCTCGTTCTGGCTGAGGTTGCCGTCCGCGGCGAGCTCGCCGGCGTAGCTCTGGGAGGAGGCGAGCACGAAGGTGCCGTCCTTGGACGCCTTGAAGATCTGCGGCGCCGACGTCGTGGTGGTCGTGCCCATGCCGCCGGTCCCCATGCCGCCGCCGGCCTGGTTGATCAGCCGCTCGATCTTGGCCCAGACCTGCTCGGCGGCCGCGGTGTCGGTGGCGAACCGCACGCCGACGTTCGGGGTCTGCTGCTGCAGGCCGCGCTCGTCGAGCGCGAGGGTGACGTTCGTGCCGAGCAGCGTGACCAGGTCCTGCGGCAGCTGCAGGCCGGTCGCCTGCTGGAGCTGGCTGAGCTGCTGCTCGAAGGTCATGCCGTTCGCGCCCGACGGCGCCGACTTGAGCAGCTCCGACCACTGCTCCTTGAGCATCTCGCCGAGACCGGAGACCGACACCGCGGCGGCCGTGGTGCCGGGCAGGGTGGTGATCTGGGCGCCCGCGGACGCGGTCTCGGGCAGGCCCTGCACGCCGCGGACCTTGCCGGCGATCTCGGCGTAGGCGCTGTCGAACCGGAGCGCGCCCACGAACCGGGACGCCTCCAGGCTCTTCAGCTGCGCCCGCTGCTCGGCCGAGATCTCGTCGCCGGCGGCCTTCATGACCTCGCCGACGTTCACCCAGAAGGACAGCACGCCGGGCTCGCCGAGGGCGGACATGTCGCCGGTGAAGTCGCCGTTCTGGGCGAGCGTCGAGGCGTTCAGCGCCTGGTCGATGATCTTCTGGTCGTCCGCGACCAGGGCGTAGTCCTCGCGGAAGTCGACGACGACGCCCTCCTTGGTGATCTTCTCCAGGCCCTCGCGTGCGGCGTCCTCGTCGGTCACCTGCACGGCGAGCAGGGTCAGCGGCTCCTTCCCCGGCTGCTCCGGCGGGAGCAGGGCGACGCCGACCCGCTGGCCGAGCCACGGCTCCACGTCCCGGGCGTAGTCGACGTTCTTGTTGTCCTGGAACAGCAGGTCGACGAGGGCCTTGCGCGGGTCGTCGCCGCTGAACGCGTCCTTGGTGACGGTGAACTTGCGGCCGATGTTGAGCAGCGCGATCTTCTGGTTCGCCGCCGGGTCGAGGTCGAGCCGGATGTAGGCGATCGCGTTGCCGGGCAGCACGTCCTGCGGCTGCGCCCCGCCGCCACTGAGCAGGCTCACCGCCGCATACCCGCCGCCGCCCAGCAGGGCGACGATCACGGCGGCGACGATCGCGAGCAGCCAGCCCTTCTTGCGCGGCTGCCCCGTCCCGCCCTGGCCGGCGCCGAGCACCTCGCCGCCCTGCCCGCTCGGGGCCCAGGCGGGGTGCGGGGCCTGGAGGGTCGGCTCCTCACCGGTGGACGCACCGTACTGCTGCTGGCCGTACTGCTGGCCGTACTGCTGCTGGCCGCCGTAGGCCTGCTGGCCGTACTGCGGGGACTGGCCGTACTGCTGCTGCCCGTACTGCCCGCCGTACTGCTGCGCGCCCGGCTGGCCGTACTGCTGCTGGCCGCCGTAGGCCTGCTGGCCGTACTGCTGGCCGGCGTACGGCTGGCCACCGTACGGCTGCTGGCCGTACTGGCCGCCGTACTGCGCACCCTGTGGGGGCTGTCCGTACTGCGGCCCGCCCTGCGGCTGCCCGCCGTACTGCCCGCCGCCCTGCGGCGCACCCTGGCCGGGCTGGCCCTGCTGCGGGCGGTAGATCACCGTCTGGTTGGGGTCCTGTTCCGGTGGATATGGCTGGTTCGGGGGATCGTTGACAGGCATTCTCTCGCTCATGAAACGACGTTGCGGGATGCTCGAACGCTAGGACGAGCCGCTAGCGATCGGCTTACAAGGAACTAAATCACTACTTTCACTCGTCTAACCCTAATGTCGTGGTATCACAGCTGCGCGACGTTTTCCCGGCTGTGACGGATTGTGGCCGGACTGTAGGCTGAGGCACAGAACTTCGTTCGGCCTTGCGGGGGCGCGTGCATGACCAAGTTCGACGACGCGACACAGGCGATCAAGGTGGACGACACCACCTACGACGTGTGCCTCGACGCCGGCTACACGATCGGCACGGCGCTCAACGGCGGCTACCTCATGGCCGTGCTGCTCCGCGCCGTCGTCGACGCCTCACCCCACGACCACCCCGTCGCCACCAGCGCCCAGTTCCTCCGCGTGGCGCGGCCGGGCCCGGCGACGGTACGGCTGGGGCAGATCAAGTCGGGCCGCACCACCACGGTGACCCGGGCCACGCTGGTGCAGGACGGCACGCCGTACGTCGAGGCGTTCGTCACCACGGCGAACCTGCGGCCGTACGAGCCCGGGGCGGAGCCCGGGCCCGGGGAGCTGACCTGGTCGGCCCCGCCGCCGCCGATGCCCCCGATCGAGGAGTGCCGGCCGCTGCCCGCCCCTAAGCCCGAGTCGAACATGCCGTTCAACGCCCAGGTGGAGCTGCTGTTCGACCCGCCGACGATCGGCTGGTACCGCGGCACCCCGACCGGCCGGCCGGAGATGCGGGCCTACTTCCGGCTCGCCGAGCCGCAGGACCCGGACCCGTTCGTGATCGCCCTCGCCGTCGACGCGCTGCCGCCGGTGGTGTTCTCGGCCGGGGCGCGCGGCTGGGCGCCCACCGTGGAGCTCACCTGGTACCTGCGCGCGCTGCCCGCCCCCGGCTGGCTCACGGTGATCGGCAGCGGCTCGCTCATCGCCGAGGGCTGGTTCGACGAGAACGTCGAGGTCCGCGACTCCGCCGGGCGCCTGGTGGCGCAGAGCCGGCAGCTCGCGCGGCTCGGCCGCGGCTAGCGCGCGGGGCCGGGGCGGGGATTACGGCCGCCCCGAACGGACACGCCAGTGTGAGCATTATTACCGTGAGCGATCGTGACAGGTCGCCTAACCTTGGGAATCGTGTCGGAATCAGCGGGCCGGGGGGATAGCCGGCCGATCGGGGTGTTTGACAGCGGTGTGGGCGGCCTCACGGTCGCGCGGGCGATCATGGATCAGCTCCCCAACGAGTCGATCCTCTACGTGGCCGACACCGCGCGCCAGCCGTACGGGCCGAAGCGGATCGCCGAGGTCCGGGCGTACGCGCTGGAGGTGATGGACCACCTCGTCGCGCACGACGTGAAGATGCTCGTGATCGCCTGCAACACGGCGAGCGCCGCGGTGCTGCGCGACGCCCGGGAGCGCTACGACGTCCCGGTCGTGGAGGTGATCCAGCCCGCGGTACGGCGGGCCGCGCGGGCCACCCGCAACGGCAAGGTCGGCGTGATCGCGACCCGGGCCACGATCGAGTCGATGGCCTACCACGACGCGTTCGCCGCCGCGCCGGACGTCGAGCTCCTGGGGGTGGCGGCGCCGCGCCTGGTGGAGTTCGTGGAACGCGGCGACACCGGCAGCGCCGAGCTGATCGAGGTCACCCGCGGCTACCTGGAGCCGCTGCTGCGGGCCGGGGTGGACACGCTCATCCTCGGCTGCACCCACTACCCGCTGCTGCTCGGCGCGATCTCCTACGTGGCGGGCGACGGCGTCACGCTGGTGTCAAGCGCGGACGAGACCGCCAAGGACGTCTACCGCGTCCTGCGCGACCGGGGCCTCGCCGCGCCCCCCGGCCAGGCGGTCCGGCACCGGTTCCGCACCACCGGCGATCCCGAACAGTTCGCGCGCCTTGGCCGCCGCTTCCTCGGGCCGGAACTGCAGGCCGTGGAACCCGCGCCGTTGGGGGAGGTACCGCTCGATGGCGCGACAGCCGTACAAGCCGTCACGCCCGGTTAGGAGGCCGCCGTGAAACTCACGATCGTCGGCTGTTCGGGGAGCTTCCCCGGGCCCGACAGCCCTTCCTCCTGCTATCTGCTCGAGGCCGAGGGGTTCCGGCTCGTGCTCGACCTCGGCAACGGCGCCCTTGGGGCACTGCAGCGCTACGCGGACCTCGCCGACATCGACGCGATCTGCCTGTCCCACCTGCACGCCGACCACTGCCTCGACGTGTGCGCCTACCACGTGGTGCGCACCTACTCGCCGCACGGCCCGTTCGGCAGGCTCCCCATCTACGCCCCGGCCGACGCGCCCCGGCGGCTCGCCGCCGCCTACGGCATGCCGGACGAGCCGGGGCTCGACACCACGTTCAGCTTCCACGCGCTCTCCCCGGGCACGCTGCGGATCGGCCCGTTCGACGTCACCGTGGCGCCGATGAACCACCCGGTGGAGACCTACGGCTTCCGCGTCTCGTACGGCGGGGCGTCGGTGGCCTACTCCGGGGACACCGGCGAGTGCACCGAGCTGGTGAACCTCGCCAAGGACGCCGACGTGCTGCTGTGCGAGGCGTCGTTCCTCGACGAGCCGGGACTCCCGGCCGGCCTCCACCTCAACGGCCGGCAGGCGGCCGAGCACGCGGCCCGCGCGGGCGTCGGCACGCTCGTGCTCACCCACCTGGTGCCCTGGTACGACCGGCGGCGCATCCTCGAGGACGCCGGTCGGGGCGGGTTCACCGGGCGGATCCAACTGGCGCGAAGCGGTGCCGTATATGACCTAGGGTGAGCACCATGGCTCGTGCAGATGGACGCAAGGCCGACGAACTCCGCCCCGTCACGCTCACCCGGGGCTGGCTCGCCCACGCCGAGGGCTCGGTGCTCGTCGAGTTCGGCCGCACCCGGGTGCTGTGTGCGGCGTCGGTGCAGGAGGGGGTCCCGCGCTGGCGCAAGGGCAGCGGGCTGGGCTGGGTGACGGCCGAGTACGCGATGCTGCCCCGCGCGACCAACACCCGCGAGGAGCGTGAATCGATGAAGGGCAGGCCGGGCGGCCGCACCCAGGAGATCTCCCGCCTGATCGGCCGGTCCCTGCGGGCCTGTGTGGACGACCAGGCGCTCGGCGAGTACACGATCATCCTCGACTGCGACGTGCTGCAGGCCGACGGCGGCACCCGCACCGCCGCGATCACCGGGGCGTACGTGGCGCTCGCCGACGCGGTGGCCTGGATGCGCGAGCAGAAGCTGGTCACCGCCGACCCGCTGGTCGCCTCGGTCGCCGCGGTCTCGGTGGGCGTGGTGGACGGCACGCCCATGCTCGACCTGTGCTACGAGGAGGACGTGGTCGCGCAGACCGATATGAACGTGGTGATGACCGGCTCGGGCGAGTTCGTCGAGGTGCAGGGCACCGCGGAGCACGCGCCGTTCGACCGGCACATGCTCGACACGCTGCTCGACCTCGCGGTGGCCGGCTGCGCCGAGCTGTCCCGGCTGCAGAAGGACGTGCTCTCGGGGGTGGGGGCGTGACCAGGATCGTGCTCGCCACCCGGAACGCCGGCAAGGTCCGCGAGCTGCGCGACATCCTCGCCGACGCGGGCCTTTCGGTCGAGCTCGTCGGCATGGAGGAGTTCCCGCAGATCGGCGATATCGCCGAGACCGGCCTCACATTCGCCGAGAACGCGCTGCTCAAGGCGCACGCGGTGGCGAGGGCGAGCGGCCTGCCCGCGATCGCCGACGACTCGGGCCTGTGCGTGGACGCGCTGAACGGCATGCCCGGCGTGTTCTCCGCCCGGTGGTGCGGCCGGCACGGCGACGACCGGGCGAACCTCGAGCTGCTGCTCGCCCAGATCGCGGACGTGCCCGAGGGCCGCCGGGGCGCGCACTTCGCCTGCGCCGCCGCGCTCGCCCTGCCGTCCGGCGAGGAGCACGTGGTCGAGGGCGCGGTGTACGGCACGATCTGCCGCGAGCCGCGGGGCACCGGCGGCTTCGGCTACGACCCGATCTTCGTGCCGGACGGCCACGACCGCACCACCGCCGAGATGACCCCAGAGGAGAAGAACGCGATCAGCCACCGGGGACGCGCGTTCCGCGCCCTCGTGCCGGTGATCTCCGAGGTGCTCGCCGCCCGCGCCTGAGCCGGTACGGCCCGGCAAAGTCCCGGTAAACGGGTCTGCGCCCGGCGTGTCCGCACGCGTACGCTCGGCTGCGGAACGTGGTGATCTCGAGCGTTCGCGGAGGTGGGTGTCCGTGTCGACGGGCGTGCCGGGCCGTCGCGGCCGCGGGCCGGGCAGGTCCCGATGGCGGCTGCCCACCGGGGTGTACAACCCGGTGGTGGCGGGCGGGTGGCGCTGGCTCGACTACGAGCTCGCCGCCGAGACGCCCTCGCTCGACGACTCCGCCGGGGGCGACTGGTTCGACCGGTCCGGCCGTCCGCCGCCGCTGCACCTGGCCCGGCCGTACGGCAGGCGGGGCGGCCTCGCCCGTCCCGATCCCCGGGCACAGGACGACCTGGTGCAGGCGGTCGGCGACCAGGGGCGGTTCCCCGATCCGCGGGGCACCTGGATCCGGCTGATCAACGCCGAGGGCCCGTCGGAGAACCCGTTCCGCGCCACCAACGCCGTGGACTGCGCGCTGTCGGTGATCTCCACCTGGCACGGCGAGCCGGTGGTGGCCGCGCCGCGCATGCCCGAGTACGACGCGGTGGGCCGGCCGTCGCTGCTCGGCGAGGTGGGCGGGGTCGCCCGCGCCGAGCAGTGGCTGGGGCACCGGTTCGAGTTCGCCGGGCTCGGCCGCCGCGCCTTCGGGCCGATCGCCGAGCGGCTGCTCGCCGGGGGCCACGGGTCCTCCGCGGTCCTCATCACCCGCTGGCCGAGCGGCGGCAGCCACGCGTGGAACGCGGTTAACGCCGCCGGGGAGATCCTGTGGATCGACGCGCAGCGCGGCCACATGTCGATGGAGCCGCCGTACGCGGTGGTGACGGGGGTGTTCTGCGTCATCGTCGACCGGCAGGGTCGACGGTTGTGAGCCGCCGACCGGCAGGGTCGGCGATCGGGAACCGCGCCGAGCGCCGGGGGAGACGGGTGTGATCAACGCGGACCAGGCGCGGGCGCTCGCCGAGGAGTACATCAACGGCGCCCGCCCGTTCGACGAGGCCCGCGAGGTGGGCCTGTGGGGGTTCGACGAGGGCTACGTGGTGTGGGCGAAGGAGCCCGAGCCGGACGACCCCAGCGTGCTGCCCGAGGTGGTGGGCGGCGGCTGCGTGATCATCGACCGGGTGACCGGCGAGATCGAGATCCGCCCGCTGCTCGCCCCCGACATCGTCGCCGAGCAGTGGCCGGGGCGCCGCCACCGCTGAGGCGGCGCCCCGGCCGGCGCGGGCCCGCGCGCCGGTCAGGTGGCCGCGATCGCGCCGACGACCGAGGCGCGGGCGGCCCGGCGGGCCGGCAGCACCGCCGCGAGCACCCCGGCGACGCCGGAGCCGGCGATGAGCAGCAGGATCTGCCCGACCGGCACCTCCAGCGGCACGTTCGACGCCTGGGTCTTGACCACGGCCCAGCCGAACACGATGCCGAGCGCGACGCCGACGAGCGCGCCCACCACGCCGAGCACGAGCGCCTCGAGCGAGAGCGTGCCGCGGAGCTGGGCCCGGGTGAGGCCGAGCGCGCGCAGCAGCGCCGACTCCCGGGTGCGCTCGTGCACCGAGAGCGCGAGCGTGTTCGCGATGCCGAGCAGCGAGATCAGCACCGACAGCCCGAGCAGCCCGGCCACCACGAGCAGCAGCGTGTCGAG
>QGUZ01000116.1 GCA_003242605.1 Actinomycetota bacterium | reverse complement strand
CCGTCGATCAACATCACCTGGGAGCAGTACTTCCAGATCGCCGACTGGTTCAACAAGAACGCCAAGGACGACGTGCCGTACGGCACCGGCCACCAGGCCAAGCAGCACGACTCGCTGCAGTGCGACTTCTCCAACGTGCTGTGGGCCTACGGCGGCGACTACTTCGCGGGCGGCCAGCAGCTCGGCACGCTCGGCACCAAGGAGCCCGGCAAGGCCACCCTGACCAGCGACGCGGCGATGGCCGCCGCCGAGTTCTACGCCAAGCTGCTCGGCATCGCCCACCCGGGCTCGCGTACCTGGGACTGGGACGGCGTGGGCAGCGCCTTCCAGTCCGGGCAGATCGCCATGTGTCCGAACTGGCACGAGTTCGCCGCCGGGAACGAGAAGGCGCTGCCGGGCAAGGTCGGCTACGCGCCGCTGCCGAAGGGCCCGGCCCGCTCGGCGAACATCTGGGGCGGCACCGGCATCGGCATCAACGCCAACTGCTCGGAGGCCGAGCGCGGCGCGGCGTGGCTGTTCGTCAACTGGGCCACCTCGCCGGACACCCAGTTCATGTGCCTCGCCAGCGAGGTCGGCGGCGGCACGCCCACCCGTACCTCCGTCTACCAGCGTCCCGAGGTGGAGGAGGCGAAGAAGCGGCCGTCGAAGCTGCCGAACATCCTCACCGCGGACGCCGTCAACGAGGCCTGGAAGCAGGAGAACATCGGCCTGCGGCCCAAGGTCGCCACCTGGAACGAGCTCGACACCGCGCTGTTCACCGAGCTGTCCCGCATGATCGCGGGCGAGGTGAAGCCGGACGCGGCGATGCGCAACGTGGCCCGGAAGTTCGACGAGATCAACAAGGTGTGATGCCGGTGGCCTCCGACCTGAAGGTCGTGGGGACGACGGCACGGCAGGGCGTGCGCGACCGGAGCGGGTCGCGCACGCTCCTGCGGCCGCCCAGCTTCGAGATGCGCATGATGCTGCCGGCGCTGCTGGTGCTGGCCGCCCTGTCGCTGCTGCCGTTCCTCACCTTGATCTACATGAGCTTCACCGAGGTGAAGCTGCTCGGCGGGCTGCGGTTCGAGCCGGCGGGCCTGGAGAACTGGCAGCGCCTGTTCACCGACCCCGACGTGCGCGCCTCCTGGGTGGTGAGCCTCATCTACCTCGTGCTCACCCTCGGCCTGGAGATGCTCGGCGGCATCCTCGTGGCGCTCGTGCTCTACCAGATCACCCGCGGGCGGGGCCTGCTGTTCGCCCTCGTGCTGCTGCCGATGTTCCTCGCGCCGATCATCGTCGGCCTGCTCGGCCGGTTCCTCACCGACTACACGATCGGCCTGTACGCGTGGGTGCTGCGCGGCCTCGGCTTCGAGGGCGACGTGCTCGGCGAGGGCAGCACGGCGATGATCGCGGTGGTGGCGATGGACGCCTGGCAGTGGACGCCGCTGGTCGCGCTGATCACCCTGGCCGGGCTGACCGCGGTGCCGCAGCCGCTGTTCGAGGCCGCCTCGGTGGACGGGGCGGGCTACTGGCAGACGCTGCGCTCGGTGGTCCTCCCCACGATCAAGGGCGTGCTGCTCGTCGCGCTGCTGGTGCGGGCGATGGACGCGGTGCGCTTCTTCGACATCATCACGATCACCACCAACGGCGGCCCCGCGGACGCCACGAAGATCATCCCGATCCGGCTGTACGAGACCGCGTTCCGGTTCCGGGAGATCGGCTACGCGTCCGTGATCGGCCTGGTGATGCTGCTGTTCTCGATCATCCTGGCCAACGTCTTCGTCGGCATCCTGGGCAGAAAGGGGCTCACCAAATGAGCGGCAGCCCTGCGACGCTCGGCGGCCGGTCCCCGCTCGTCCGCGCGCTCACCGCGGTACTGGTCGCGATCATCCTCGCCTGGACGGTGATCCCGCTCGGCTGGATGCTGCTCTCCTCGGTCAAGCCGGAGAGCGCGATCAAGACCAGCACCCCGACCCTGGTCTTCACCCCGACGCTGGAGAACTACGCCAAACTGTTCAGCGCGGGCAACGACATCACGCCGTTCGCGATCAACAGCGTGATCGCGACCGTGACGGCGACCGCGCTCGCCCTCGCCCTCGGCACGATCGCCGGGTACGGCCTGGCGCACTGGCACGGCCGCGGCCGCAAGCATCTGGCCTTCTGGATCATCAGCACCCGGATGGCGCCGATCGCGGCCGTGATCCTGCCGCTGTTCATCATCTTCCGGCACCTGAACCTGCTCGACTCGGTGGCCGGGCTCATCCTCGCCTACCTGTCGTTCAGCCTGCCGTTCGCGATCTGGCTGATGAGCGCGTTCTTCGCCGACGTGCCGCGGTCGATCGAGGAGGCGGCGCTGGTGTCGGGCGCGAGCCGGTGGCAGGCCTTCTGGCACGTGGTGCTGCCCACCGTCAAGCCCGGCCTGGTGACCACCGGCGTGCTGTGCGCGGTGTTCTCCTGGAACGACTACGCGTTCGCCTCCAGCTTTGCCGGCCCGGCCTCGCAGACCCTGCCGATGGCGGCCGGGCGCCTCATCACCCAGGGCGGCGTCGACTGGGGCCAGCTCACCGCGCTCGGCGTCGTCGTCACCCTTCCCATGATCGTTGCCGGACTCGCAGTTCGCCGGTGGCTCGTCACCGGCCTGACCCTTGGAGCCGTGACCGCCGAATGACCGAAGCACCGACCATCACCCTGCCGGACGTGCAGCAGGCCGCCGTCCTGCACTCCCCCGGGGACGTCCGCCTGGAGAAGCAGCCCGTGCCCACGCCCGGCCCGCGCGAGGTGCTGATCCGGGTATCCGCGGTGGGGGTGTGCGGCTCCGACGTCCACTACTACGAGCACGGCCGCATCGCCGACTTCGTCGTGAAGGCGCCGCTCGTGCTCGGCCACGAGGCCTCGGGCACGGTCGTCGCCACCGGCCCCGAGGTCACCCGGGTACGGCCCGGCACCCGGGTCGCGATGGAGCCCGGGGTGCCCTGCGGCCAGTGCCGCGAGTGCCGTAGCGGCCGGTACAACCTGTGCCCGGACGTGCGGTTCTTCGCCACTCCCCCGGTCGACGGGGCGTTCGCCCAGTACGTGACGCTCGACGAGGCGTTCGCGCACCCGGTGCCGGACTCGCTGTCGGACGAGGCGGCCGCGCTCATCGAGCCGCTGTCGGTGGCGGTGTGGGCGAACCGCAAGGCCCGCGTCGAGCCCGGCACGTCGGTGCTGGTGAGCGGGGCCGGGCCGATCGGGCTGCTGTGCGTGCAGGTGGCCCGGGCGCGGGGCGCGTCGCGCATCGTCGCCACCGACGTGAGCGAGCACCGGCTCGGCGTGGCCCGGCGGCTCGGCGCGCACGAGGTGGTGAACGTGCGCGAGCAAGACCCCGCGTCGGTGATCGCCGACGCCGACGTGCTGCTGGAGTGCTCCGGCAGCCCCGCCGCGATCGACTCCGGCATCCGCTGCGTGGCCCCCGCCGGCACCGTCGTGCTCGTCGGCATGGGCGACCCGACCGTGCCGGTCCCCGTCGACGTGGTGCAGCGCAACGAGCTGTGGGTGACCGGCACGTTCCGGTACGCCCACGCCTACCCGGCCGCGATCTCGCTCGCCGCCTCCGGGGCGGTCGACCTCGACGGACTGGTGACCGCACGGTTCGGGCTGGACGAGACCGAGCGGGCGCTGCTGGCCGCCCGGCAGGATCCGACCGCCCTCAAGGTCATCGTTCGCCCGAATGGCACCAATATTGAATGACGGCGAGTTCATGACGGCGGCGATCCGCCGCCGCGCCGTACAGCGACTTCCCGGATAGAGCAGAGGGGGCTGCCTTGCCACACCAGTTCCGCCGACTGACCCCGGTGCAGATGGAACGGCACCGCAAGACCATCGAGCTGCTCGAGCGGCGTGGCAAGGTGACCATCGAGGAGCTGGTCCGGGAGTTCGGCATCAGCGCGATGACCGCCCACCGCGACCTGGACATCCTGCAGAAGCAGGGGCTGCTGCGCAAGGTTCGCGGTGGGGCGGTCAGCGAGTCGGTGACCCGGGCGTCGGTGCACGCCCTGGACAGCGAGGCGAGCTGGGACGACCGGGCCCGCACCGCGGTGCGGGAGAAGGAGGCGATCGCCGCCCGGGCCGCGCGCGAGCTGCAGCGGGGCATGACCGTGTTCATGGACGACAGCACCTCGTGCCTGCCGCTCGTGCCGTACCTGGCCCGGCTGACCGGCATCACCGTGGTCACCAACTCGCTGTCGCTCACCCGCGTGCTGGTCGACCACGGGCTCGAGGTGGTGATGATCGGCGGCACCTACCGGCCCGCGTTCGACGCCAACGTCGGCCTGCTCGCCCACGACGCCATCGGCCGGCTGCGCCTCGACGCGGTGTTCATCTCCACCCCCGCGGTCAGCGGCGGCGAGTGCTACCACCCCGACCAGGACTCGGTCCTGGTCAAGCGCGCCGCCCTCGCCGTCGGCGACCGCCGCATCCTCCTCGTCGACCACTCCAAGTTCACCCGCGTCGCCCCCTACTCCTTCGCCCGCCTCGCCGACTTCACCCTCGTCGTCACCGACGCCGCCACCCCGGAGAAGGAGTACCGCCCCCACCTCACCCCCGACCGCATCGCCGTCGTCGAGGTCTCCGACGTCCTCACCCCCGACGCCGGCTGACCGGCGCCGGGCGCAGGGACGCCAGCCGACGGCCGTAGCGCGCGATGCCCTCTACCACTGAAGTGAGGTGCAGCAGACCGAGTCTCACGAGTCCAGGTCAGCGGCCTCGTCCCCACCGCTGATCTGGAACTCGTCGATCGTTTTCGCTACGGTCCGCTCCGTTCCCGTGGAGTCGGCCCGTAGGCCGCGTCATTCATACGTTGCTCTCCGGGTACAGACTGGGGCCGTAACCGACCCCACCAGCTGGGCGGTCATCCCAGCGCGCGCTCGCCGGCACCAGTAGCTCCACTCATCGTGGAGTCAGCGGCCGGGCCACTTTCAGACCACTTTGCTAGAGCCTCTCGCCCGGGCCGCGACGTACCGACGACCAGCGCCGCCGACCTTCCCCACCTGATGGAGACCACACTCCTCGACTACCAGCGTCTTTCGGGCAGTCGTCTGAGCCGACCTCCTATACCGTCGGAGGCCTACCGCACCGCCCCGCTCGGCCTCGCTGCCGAACACACCAAAGATCCCGGCCCGACCAAGCTGCCCTTCATGCAGCTTTCTCGGCTGCTACACAGCCAGTCGGAGCTTCACGGTCACAAGGCCGGTTGATGATGATTCCCACTGGGATGCCGTTGGGCCACTGCATGCGATTGGCGATGACGATGACCACGTCATCAAATGCGGAGATCGCACCGAGTGACATATCCTCACGATATGCAGGGAGCCTGTGCGCTTCCCAACTCCGACCGTCATCCGTCGACGTCCATAAGGTGGGCGCGTCGGTCGTTGTCTTGTGATCACGACTCAAACCGGCTATGACAAATGATCGTGGAGCGACATTGAAAGCGTCAGAGTCTCCCAAGGTATGCTCGACCGTGTCGGGCAGATTAGATATCGAGGACCATGTCTGTCCTCCGTCTGTTGAACGATAGATCACGCGGACCGGAGATTCGCCCTCGCCGCCCTGGGTGCCATTCAGCTCTTTCAGTCCATTGATCAGTATCGTCTTACCATCGGAGGAGACGCTGTCGATGTAGTCGAAAGAGAGCCCGTCAGTTATCGCCTTTAAGGACCCATTCTTATCCTCCGTTAAGACTACATTGGGCAGCCAGGCATCAGTCGGGGAGTGCGTGCAGCTACCGAGCAAAGTGATTTCCGGGATACTTCCCGAGATTAGTTCATTGAATCTGCATCCGGCCGGCAGATCGATCGAGAGACGTCGCCATTTATTCTCCTG
This sequence comes from Actinomycetota bacterium, assembly GCA_003242605.1. Taxonomy (GTDB): domain Bacteria; phylum Actinomycetota; class Actinomycetes; order Streptosporangiales; family Streptosporangiaceae; genus Thermopolyspora. The sequence goes on along the minus strand of QGUZ01000116.1, from coordinate 8,298 downwards.
ACTCAACTCCCAAAAAGTGGGAGGTTCGCCGACGGCGGCGACTATCCGACCTCCGACGGACACCACATCTGGTTGCCCAAAAATCTGACCCGGGGTCGGCGGGATATTCGGCCCCGCGGCCCAGGTGTGGCCGTCGCGTGAGAGCCATGTGGCGTACCTCATTTTATCGGTGTCGCCGGTGACTCCGATGGCAACCACGCCGTTGGCTCCAGCCGCTATTCCGGTGGCCGCGAACCTCTTGCCCTTTGGCGGATCGATCCGAGACAGGAGCCCGGGCCTCCAGTTCACTCCATCTCGAGAAGCCCACGACTGCAGATGAATCCCGTCACTCGCTGACCCCACGGCAACGAAACCGTCACGCGTGGCTGTGACGAACTCCGGGCTGAAGGATCCGACCTTCAGCCCAAGACCGCTCAACGGAACATAGCTCCAGGTATCAAGATGGGGGATCGTGCGATGTTCAGCGCCGCCTATACTCAGAATCAAAAGGGTCACGAATAACACGCCGAACAGCCTCGTCATAGGTTGTCTCCACACTTCCTGGAACTGCGTTTGCCGGTGACAAAAGGCTGCAATTGTTCGCCGACTTCACCCGAGCTGATATCGAATATCGGTATCCCTTCGATCCCGCCGACCGACCGGAACGGCTCCTTCTCGCTACCGATCTGCAAAACTCCCGGCTGACCATCGGAAACATATCGTATTCTTAGAAACCAGGTGTACATGCGCGCGGCGCAGCTCGTTACCTGCATACGCACAAAAAGAGGAGATTCCGGAGTAATGGTGACACCACGTACACCTGGACCACCTTTCGGCGAGTGCTCGGGATACTCTTTTCCATCGACGATCTTATACAACCGGGAAGTGTCAAGATTGAGGCGTAGATAGTGTCCTGTCCCTGGACCGCATCCTCGCGTCCGCGTTAAAATCCAATCAATGTCAGGATTGTCCTCACGGCTGAGAATTACCGGCTCAACCGCCACCAGATGCACGGTGGCCCGCTGGGACGTGAGTGTGAACGTCAGAGCTCCTAGTTCCCATGACGCACCCCCCCTCTTAATCACACTCGCCCGTGGGTCCTCCTGAAACGTGTACTCGATACTCGTGGCCGCTGGACCCCCTACGGGCATGGCCACGGACGTTGTGAAATCACAACCGGGGTCGGCGGGCCAGCTCTGAGTCGCCACCTGGAGCGGACGATTGCCAACCCATTCATCTATTTTCACGACCAGCCGTGTCATGTAGGGCTTAATAACCGGTTGCACTACGTTTCCCCCGATGTAAACCAGCGAGCTGATGAGGACTGTGTTGAAAACGGTCACCAACGTAGAGTTAGAGGAATCGGCCCCGCTCTCCCCTTCCGCTGCGGTATCACCTCCGCCACTTGCACGATTCCGCCGCCGACGCTTTGCGATAGTGATACCAAGAAGTAGCACCACACCGACGGCAGCAGGAACAACGATCCAGTTGGGTTTCAGCGGGAAGAGAACCGCAGCGCCAACGGAAAGCAACGTTATTACCAGCAGGAACCACCCAGAACGGGCGAATCGCCTTTTCTTGCCCATCATCCACCATCGGTCGACCTCTAAACGGGATCCGATCTGATGGTACTCAAGTTTTCCGCACAAAAAGCAAAGCACATTAAACCCCATTTCGGATATTCCCGAAATGGGGTTTGTTGCGGATCGTAAATCAGTCACTTGTCGCCATCGCCGATCTTGATGTGCAGATACAGGGTCGGCCGGTCAGCGCCAGGGCGTTGATATCCCCGGAGCTGTGTCCCCTTCATAGCCGACATCATCGACCGACCACCTGGCCGATTCGTTAGGGGCGTTGCATTTCCATGTGATCACGAGCATCACGTGATCGTCGTACGCGGGCCACGCCATCCGCGCGCATGGAACTCTCCCACCGGAAGCCGCCCCCTATTGGCGTCTCGACTGGTCACGTCATCGGTTGCACTGGATGACTGGTCCTCCGGCTCTTGGCCTAGGGACTGCAAGAGACGAACCCGGGACCTGGTGGACACACGCTCTACGAGGGCTCGACGTTCGGTAATAGCAGTGACGCGTGGGCGGGCGAACTCGCCCACGCGCCACCTCTGTATCCGCTTTCTGCGCTGGCGAATCCTGGTCAGGCCGCCGCGGAGCCGCCGGCGGCGCGGGCCGGGGCGGCCGGGGCGCTGTCGAGCGGCTGCGGCGGGGCGTTGAGGACGGCGTCGTCGAGACGGCCCTCGCTGCGGGCGACGAGGACCGGGACCACGATCTGGCCGGTGACGTTCGTCGCGGTGCGGATCATGTCGAGGATCGGGTCGATCGCCAGCAGGAGGCCGACGCCCTCGAGCGGCAGGCCGAGGGTGCTGAGCGTCAGGGTGAGCATGACGATCGCGCCGGTCAGGCCCGCGGTGGCGGCCGAGCCGACCACGGCGACGAAGGCGATCAGCAGGTACTCGCCGATCCCCAGCGGGATGTCGTACACCTGGGCCACGAAGATCGCGGCGATCGCCGGGTAGACCGAGGCGCAGCCGTCCATCTTCGTGGTCGCGCCGAACGGCACGGCGAACGCGGCGTAGTCGCGGTCGACGCCGAGCCGCTCGATCGTGACCTTCTGCGTCACCGGCAGGGTGCCGACCGAGGAGCGGGAGACGAAGGCGAGCTCGATCGCCGGCCAGGCGTTGCGGAAGAACGTGATCGGGTTGACCTTGCCGACGAGGGCGAGCAGCGTCGGGTAGACGGCGAGCAGCACGACGAGGCAGCCGACGTAGACGCCGAGGCTCACCCGGGCGAGCGGGCCGAGCAGGTCCCACCCGTACGTCGCGACGGCCTTGCCGATAAGGCCGGCGGTGCCGATCGGGGCGAGGCGGATCACCCACCACAGCGCCTTCTGCACCAGCTCGAGGATCGAGCGGCTCAGGGTGAGGAACGGCTCGGCCTTCTCGCCGATCGCGAGGGCGGCCCCGCCGAGCACGACGCCGAGGAAGACGATCTGGAGGACGTTGAGCTCGGAGAACGCGGTGACGACGTTCGTGGGGATGATGCCGGTGAGGAAGTCGACCCAGGAGCCGACCCGCTCAGGCGCCTGCGCGCCGGAGGTGTCGAGCGTGACGCCCTGGCCGGGGTTGATGACGAGGCCGAGGACGATGCCGACGATCACCGCGATGAGCGCGGTGACGAGGAACCACAGCAGCGTCTTGCCCGCGAGCCGGGCCGCGTTGCCGACGTTGCGGAGGTTGGCGACGCTCACCACCACGGCGGTGAACACCAGCGGCGCCACCGCCAGCCGCAGGAGCTGCACGAAGATGTTGCCGACCTCGGTCAGGACGTTGGCGAGCCACTCGAGGTTCCAGACGAGCGCGGCGAAGCCGAGGACCGCACCCACGACGAGGCCCAGTAGCAGTTGCAGGGAAAACGAGACCCTCTTCATTGGCAGGGAGAACTCCGAATGACGGCATGCCGAACGGCGGCATGCAGACGGAAAGGGGGAACCGGCGCGCCCGTCAGGGCGAGGTCAGCGACAGAGGGAGCCGGCGAGCCGGCAGAGATCGATGTGCAGCCGTGCTACGAGCAACACGGACACGTCGCACCTCACATCGATGGGCAATTTTGAGTAAATCGGACAGTATTCCAATCGTAGGATGAATCCCCCGGCTGTTCAACCCATCACCGATCGGGATCCTCTGGAATACGCTGCGTGACCGATCGGCCGAGCACTCCGCCCGGAACCTGCCCCGCCATCGCGAGCAGGAAGGCTCACCGCCGGCCGCGCGCATGACCCCGGGCCGGGCGTACGGCCTCGCAGCCGGGGGACGAGCCGACGCTCCTCGACCCGGAAGCGGGTCGGCCCGGCACCGACCCGGTGTCCAGGCCACGCAGGGTCCTCGGCTGCCGGATCCGAACCGGCCCCGATCCTCGGGAGCAGGCCGCGGAGGGCGCGGCGGCGCGGGCCCCGGCTACCGCCGCTCCGGTCGCTCGGCGGCAGGCGATGCGCCGCCCGGCGGCCTCTCCCCCGTCAGAGATCGAGGAGGCCGTTCGTCATCGGCCGCCGCACCGGGGTCCCGGCCGCTCCGGCGATCGGCGGCGCGGCTCGCCCGGCATCGCGACCGGAACCGCGGACGTTCCTCCGCACCCATCCGCCGGCCGGAAACCGTGGGCCGAGGCGCGATCCCGCCCCGGCAGGTCAAGGAACCGGACGCCTGCCCGCCCGTGCGCGGCGGCGAAGCATCCCGTGATCGATCAAGGGACCGGCGCGCCTCGGCGAACGAACGAGCCGTGACCAGGTCATCCTCGTGAGGATCGGTCGCGATCGGTCTCTCGGCCGGAGTCGTTGCGATCCTGATCAAAGGACCCCGGTACCCTTGGCTGCTGTCGCCCAGCAGCCTTGCCCACCAGCCGCGGGTCCGTGCCCTGAGGATGATCGTGGTCGTAGCTCCGCCGAGCCTTCACCGCCGGTTCGCCGCGGGCGTCCTGGTCTGTGATGATCATCCCATGAGATGCCCGCACGCCGTCCGCCTCAGAGGCACCGTCGCCTGACGTACCCGCCGATCGTTGCCGACCCTCATCCGTGACCATCCAGGAGCTGCCCCTTGTCAAGGCGCGAACGCCTGCGGTCCATCATCGAAGCCGCACCCTTCCAGCGGACCATCATCGCGATCATCGCCCTGAACGCGATCACGCACGGTACGGCGACCTTCGACGGGCTTCCCGAGCAGGTGCTCGGATTCCTGCACACGGTGGACCGGATCGCGCTCGCGGTCTTCGTGGTGGAGATCGCCCTGCGGGTGTACGCCTACGGCCGGGCGTTCTTCCGGGACGCGTGGAGCATATTCGACGCCCTCATCGTGGGCATCGCGCTGGTGCCGGCGACCGGCCCGACCGCGGTGCTGCGGACGCTGCGGATCCTGCGGGCGCTGCGCCTCATCTCCGCGGTGCCGAGCATGCGCCGGGTGGTGTCCGCGCTGCTGTCCGCGATACCGAGCATGGCCTCGATCATCGGCCTGCTCCTGCTCGTCATGTACGTGTCGGCCGTCATCTCCACCGAGATGTTCGGCAAGATCGCTCCGGACTACTTCGCCGACCTGCCGACCTCGCTGTACTCCCTGTTCCAGATCATGACCGGCGAGGGCTGGCCGGACATCGCCGACCAGGTGTTGAGCAGGATGCCGTGGGCCTGGATCTTCTTCATCGGGTACATCGTGACCTCGAGCTACGTGGTCCTGAACCTGTTCGTCGCGGTCGTGGTCAACGCCCTCGACGACCAGACCATCTCGCGTGAGGAGAAGCGGCTCGAGGCCAAGCTCGACACCATCCTCAAGGAGCTCGCCCGGCTGCATGCGCGGATCGAGGCGCTGGAGGACCCCCAGAGCGGACAGCAGCCCGGCGGCAAGTCGCCGGCGCGGGTCTCCTCACCGACCTAGGCGGCACGCGTCCCGGCGGCCACGCCAACCGGTGCCGGCGATGCGGCCCGCCGATCCCGGCCGAGGCCCGGCCGGGGCGCTCGGTACGGCCGACCCGGGGCGGCAGCGAGCGACGACGCAGCCGAAGGCGACGTGCCCGGCGACGCGGTGATCCACCGGGCCTCGTCGATGGCGCGGACCCGTTCGCGGGCGGAGCCGCCGGGGTGGGGCCACCCCTGCGGGCGGTACGGCTCGGCTCCGGGTTCGGCCTTCGAGGCGGCGGATCGGCCGGGAGAGCGGCGGCCGCCGGGTGCGGCGGCTCCGGCCGCGGTGGCGGCTCCTCGGCGACGGCCACGAAGCACCGCGGGGCCGCGGCGGAAACGTATGACTTGGCGATCGGTCCTGTTCCCAAGATGAGAACGCGCACCTAGCGTCATACGCGTGAACTCCTTCATCTACACCGCCGTCCGCACCCCGTTCGGCAAGTACGGGGGCGGACTCGCCGGGGTCCGCCCGGACGACCTCGCCGCGCACGTCGTGTCGGCGGCTCTCGCCCGCGTCCCGAGGCTCGACCCCGCCGCCATCGACGACGTCGTGTTCGGCAACGCCAACGGCGCGGGCGAGGAGAACCGCAACGTCGGCCGCATGGCCGTACTGCTCGCCGGGCTGCCGACGAGCGTGCCCGCCACCACGGTGAACCGGCTGTGCGGCTCGAGCCTCGACGCGGTGCTCATCGGGTCCCGCATGATCGAGGCCGGGGACGCCGACGTCGTGCTCACCGGCGGCGTCGAGTCGATGACCCGCGCCCCGTGGGTGCTGCCGAAGCCGGACCGGCCGTTCCCGCACACCGACGTCACCGCGGTCTCCACCGCGCTCGGCTGGCGGCTGGTCAACCCGCGCATGCCCAAGGAGTGGACGGTCTCGCTCGGCGAGGCGAACGAGCTGCTGCGCGAACGCTTCGGCGTCTCCCGCGAGCGGCAGGACGAGTTCGCCCACCGCTCCCACACCCTCGCCCACCGGGCCTGGGAGGACGGGTTCTACGACGACCTGGTCGCGCCGGTCGACGGCACCGAGCTCGTCCGCGACGAGGGCATCCGCCCGGACAGCACGCTGGAGAAGCTCGCCCGGCTCAAGCCCGCGTTCCGGCCCGACGGCACGATCACCGCGGGCAACGCCTCGCCGCTGAGCGACGGCGCCTCGGCCGTGCTGCTCGGCTCGGAGGCCGCCGCCGACGTGATCGGCGCCGCTCCGCTCGCCCGGATCGCCGGGCGGGCCGCGTTCGCGCTCGACCCGCAGGACTTCGGGTACGCCCCGGTCGAGGCGGCCAACCGGGCCCTCGCCCGGGCCGGGATCGGCTGGGACCGGGTCGGCGCGGTCGAGCTCAACGAGGCGTTCGCCGTGCAGTCGCTGGTGTGCATCGACGCCTGGAAGGTCGATCCGGAGATCGTGAACACCCGGGGCGGCGCGATCGCGATCGGCCACCCGCTGGGCGCCTCCGGCGGCCGGATCGTCGGCACGCTCGTCAAGGTGCTGCGCGAGCGCAAGGCGCGCTGGGGCGTCGCGGCGATCTGCATCGGCGTGGGCCAGGGCCTGGCCGTGGTGCTCGAGAACCTCGAGACGGGTGCGTGACACGGGCCGCGCGGATCGTCGACACCGTCGACGAGGCGGTCGCCGGATCGAGGACGGCTCCTATGCCGGTCGGTGGCTCCGGCCCCGCCGACATGCCGGGCGACCTGATCGACGCGCTCGTCCGGCAGGGCGCCGAGGACCCAATTCCACCAACACAGGCGACGGCGAGGCCGACCGCGCCGCGCTGCTGAAGGCCGGTCGGGCGCGGAAGGTGCTCGTGCCCGCGCCAGGTCGACTCGTACGTCTCTGACGGCACGCTCGACGAGCTGCGGCGGCTCGCCGCCGACCTCGAACCGCGGCGGAACGCTGAGGAACGGCGAAGGCCGTTCCCGCCCTGCCGCCACGACCAGCCGGATAGTCGGCGACACGATCAGAGCGGTCCACCGGAACGGGGGTTTCGGGCCGCAGGAAAACGCGTGATCGTGTTTCGCTGATCAGAATGTGCAGTGGGGTCATCGTGCCGCCCGCCAATAACGCCCTGCTCTGCGACACCGGTACGGCCGCGCGGACGCGGTGCCGTACCCGAAAGGAGCCGCATGGCCCGCGTTCTGCCGGAAGTGCCGCTCGAGCCGCCCGAGCTCATCTGGGTCACCGTGGTCTTCGCGGTCGCCGGACTGCTGCTGATGGCAACCGGCGCGCTGGGAGCCCTGGGCAGGCTCCGCCCCAATCCCCTGCTGGGGATCCGGACCCCGTTGACCATGCGCGACCCGGAGGCCTGGGCGTACGTCCATCGCAAAGCGGCCCCCTGGGTGGCGCTGGCGGGACTGTCCTTCCTCGTCGCCGGGGTGGTGATCCTGCTGGTACCGTCCGGACCCGTCCAGTTCTGGGCGGCGATGGCCGGATCGTTGGTGATGGTCGCCCTGGTGGTGGTCGGCGCGAGTCTCGCGCACCTGTCCTTCCGCCGCCGGAACCGCGCCAGGTAGCCCCGCTCCCACCCCGTCTCCCCGCCACCCGGCCGTTCTCGACCGCGGTCTCCGCGGGAACGTCCGCGGTTACGGCCGGCCGTACCGCGGACCGGGCTCACCGATCCGCGGTACGGCGAGGCTCGGCGGCGCGGCCGTACCGTGGCGCGCGTCCGGATCAGCCTTGGTAGGGCGGGGTGTTGTCGAGGGGAATGAGGTCGACCGGGCCGGCGATCTGGTCGGGCGCCGCCGGGAAGTAGGCGAAGTTCTTGGCCCGGGCGCCGCCGTCGACGACCAGGTCGGTGCCGGTGATCAGGCGGGCGTAGTCGGAGCACAGCCAGGCGACCGCGTGGCCGAGGTCGGTCGGGGTGCCGG
>QGUZ01000446.1 GCA_003242605.1 Actinomycetota bacterium | reverse complement strand
CTCGGCGGCGTCCTCGGCGGCGTCGGCCGCGTCCTCGCCGTCGCCGGAGCCGGAGCCGGCGCGCTCGCGGCCGTAGGCGAGCACGGCGTCGAGGTCGATCGTGAGCGTGGTCGTGACGCCGTCGGACTCGGGGTCGGGCCGCCGGTCGGAGCCGGAATCGGTGCCGGGTTCGTCGCCCGCCCGCACCGTCCCCACCCGCTTCGCCGTGTCCGCGGCACCCGTCTCCGCGGACGCGTCCCCGGCGGGGGCGGTGGTGGACGACCGCCGCGTCTCGGTCGCCTCGCCGCTGTCGCCGTCCGGCACACTCCTCTCAGCAGCCACGCCCTCGTCCGCCCGTCGACTCACATGAACCATCATGCGGTCTCCGCCACGCGACGCGAAATCGCCGCGTCCGGCGCGCCGCTGAGGATGGCACGGAGCCGCTTGAAGATCAACGCCGCGACGAGCAGCTCGCTGAACAGCAGGGCGTAGCCGACCGCGGTGATGCCGGTCACCGGCAGCAGCGCGGCCGAGCCGGACAGCACCAGGACCGCGAGCCCCACCTGGATCACCGCGAGCCGGCGGGCCTCGCCCAGCGCCCGCAGCGCGCTCAGGTAGATCTCGATCAGCACCCGGGGGAGTACCGCGAGCGCCATCAGCCGGAGCAGCGGCGCGCCGTGCTCGCCGTACCCGGGGCCGAACACCGCCAGGATCAGCGGCGCCCCCACGAAGGTGACGAGCGCGATCGGCCCGATGATGAGGAACAGCCGCCGCAGCGCCCGCCGGCAGTTCGCGGCGAGCTGGGACCGGTCGAACGAGCCCTCCACGGTGAGCGAGACGGCCATGTTCATCGCCAGGGTCTCGATCATGCACCCCAGCGTGTGCGCCATCGCGAAGTACCCCATCGTCACGTCGTCGACCTGCGACGCGACGTACACCGGGACGAAGTAGACGATCGCCAGGATGGAGAACGACCCGGGGTAGTCACCGGCGAGGAAGCGCCCGATCTCCCGCAGCCGGGGCGGCCGCGTCACGTCCTGGGTGCGTTTCACGTGCCGCGGGACGAGCACCCCGAAGATCAGCCAGTTGATCGGGATCAGCGCGATCGCGGTCGGCAGGATCCAGGACACGAAGATGCCGGTGCGCGGCAGGCTCGACGCCAGCGCCACGAGCAGGACCATCTTGACCAGCCCGAAGCACAGGCTGTTGATCGGCACCCAGGTGGCCTTGCGCAGCCCGGCCAGCGCCACGTCCTGCAGCGTGAACACCGCCCAGACCGCCACCGAAGCGAGGAAGAACAGCCCCGGCCCGAACCCGGCGAGCGAGGAGAAGTTCGGCCCCCACATCGGCAGCGTGAGCAGGAAGCAGAACGCCGCGGTGACCGCGGTGAGGCTCGCGATCAGGTAGCTGCGGGCGATCAGCCCGCCGGTGCGCCGCCCCGCCTGCGGGATGTAGCGGGCGAGCGCCCCGGTGAGCCCGAGCGCGGTGAGCGAGGCGAACAGCCGCATCGCCGTGATCATCGCCTGGTTCCGGCCGAAGTCGGCAGGCGAGTAGTACTGCGTGGCGAGCAGCCAGTAGCCCATGCCGAGCACCGCGGTGATCCCGGTGTTCGCCATGAGCGCGTAGCCGTTGAGGAACAGCGGGTCGCGCAGGTCGCCCGGCAGCCGGTCGAGCAGGGCGGCGAACCGGCCGCGCCGCCGCGGCGGGGCCGTCCCGTCCGGTGCGGCCGCGGCGTGGCCGTCCGGGTGGGCACGATCCGGGTGGGCACCATCCGGGTATGCGCCGTCCGGCGGCCGTCCCCCGCCCGCCAGCGTCGTCATGCCGCGTTCACCCCCCGATTCGTCGTACGGCGGCGCGGGCGTGTGCCCCGCGCCGCCCCTGTCCCCGGCCCGCCCGGCGCCCCGCCGGCAGCGGCGCCGCAACCCGGGCACGGCACGCGTGGCCGCGCCGTACCCTATCCGGCCGTTCCCGGGCTCCCCGTGCGGCCCCCGGTCGTGTGGCTCCTGCTCCGGGCCCATGTTCCCGCCCGTCACTTGCCGGTCACTTGCCGCACGGCATACCTGGTCCGGCGCACGACCGCGTAGCCCTTGGTGAGCGCGCGCTCCTTCAGATAGATCAGGGGCACGCCCCGGCCCTCGACCGCCCGGCGGAACTTGCTCATGGTCGTGGTACGCCCCACCGTCAGCCGCGGCAGCGCGAGCATGTCGTGGCGGCCGGTGGTGAGGGCGTTGTTCACCGCGCACGCGGCCCGGTAGCCGGCCCGCGCCACCTCCCGGCGCACCCGGGCGCTGGAGTAGCCGTACGGGTAGGCCATCGTGGTGACCGGGCGGCCCACCTTGTCCTCCAGCAGCTCCTTGTTGCGCCGCAGCTCCTCGCGGAGCTCGTCGTCGCGGAGCTGGTCGAGCTGCGGGTGGCTGTGGCTGTGCCCGCCGATCTCCACCCCGGTCGCGGCGATCTCGCGCACCTGCGACCAGGAGAGCATGGTGTCGAGCGGGCGGCCGGCCGCGTCCGGCCCGGCGTCGCGGAGCCAGCCGCTCGTGACGAACACCGTGGCGGGCACGCCGTACCGCTCCAGCAGCGGGAGCGCGGTGCTGTGGAAGTCGGCGTACCCGTCGTCGAAGGTGAGCACGATCGGCCGCTCCGGCAGGGCGGGTCCGGTGCCGCTCAGCGCCGCGGCGAGGTCGGCGAAGGTGATCGGCCGGAACCGCCGCTCGGTGAGGTAGGCGAGCTGCTCCTCGAAGTCGCCGGGCCGTACCGCGTGCGGCCGGGTGTCGGCGTTCGGCCGGTCGGTGATCGAGTGGTACATGAGGATGGGGACGCGCATCTGAAGATCACCTCTTGGCGGAGCGCAGGCGGAGCCGCGCGGTGCCCACGGCGTAGCCCCAGGCGGTCCAGGCCAGCCCGATCACGATCGCGGCCGCCCGCGCCAGGCCGGCGAGATCGCCCCGCAGCGCCTGGCCGAGGTTGCGGAGCACCCCGAGCGGCAGTGTCTTGAACGCGTGGGCGCGCTCGCTCGACAGGCCGTCGCCGGCCCCGACGCTGCTGGTGACGAGCGCCTTGGACAGGCCTTCGGCGTAGCAGCGGGAGCGGAAGTACCCGAACCGCATGCGCGGCGCCGGCACCCGGTGGCCGATCCGGGCGCGCGGCTCGAACAGCATCACCGAGCCCGGCCGCCGCTGGGTGAGGCGGATGCAGAACTCGGTCTCCTCGCAGCCGAGCGGGCGGCTCTTGCGGCCCTGGACGCTGCGCCCGATGCCGGTGTGGAAGCCGCCGACCTCCATGATGAGGTGCCGCCGGAAGGCCGCGTTCCCGCCCATGACGTTGCGGATGCGCGCCCGGGTGGTGGGCATGCCGCGGTAGCTGCAGCCCACCGTCCAGTCGA
>QGUZ01000445.1 GCA_003242605.1 Actinomycetota bacterium | reverse complement strand
CCCGGCCTGCTCACGGGAGAGTCCGCGTGCTTCGCGCAGCCTCCGCAGGCTGGCCCCGAGCATGATGCGCCGAACGGTGGAAACGGAACCGGGCGGATCTATCGACACGTCCTTTTCCTCCGTTTATTGGACTGGCTTCAAGTCTGTCAAAGATCGCCCCCTTCGATCCAGGATGTTGGGAAGTAAGGTAGCGCTTCCCGCGGTCTCTTGCACGTGCATCCGCTCTTGCAGTCGCACGTTCGCATCGACCATGATGATCTCGTGCAGCCCGCGAACGTGACCCGTGGCCATGCGCGATCGCCGTTGCTCGACTGGTGGCCACCGATCGTCTGGTGGCCGGAGCCGGCCCGAGACCTGATCGAGCCCGGGTCACCGCCGGTCAGCGCCACCCTGGTCCTCTCCCCGATCGCCGAATCCGTCTGGTCCGCGCGGAACTTCGCGCTCGGCGCCCTCTCCGGCTGGGACATGACCGGGCTGGCCGACGGCATGGGGCTGGTCGTCTCCGAGCTGGTCACGAACGCGCTGCGGCACGGCCTCGCGCTCTGCGGCGGGCCCCGGCGGGAGGTGATCCGGCTCGCCCTGATCCGCCGGGGACGGCTGGTCACCTGCGTGGTCTTCGACCCCGGGCCCGGGACGCCCGTGCTCCGGGACCCCTCCCCGTTCGAGCCAGGCGGGCTCGGCCTGCACATCGTGGAGTCGCTGAGCGTCCGCTGGGGCTGGTGCCCGGTGGCGCCGCGCGGCAAGGCGGTCTGGGCGGTGCTCGGCGGCTGACCGCCACCCGCGGACGCCGCACCGGCACGCGGGCCAAGGCCGCATCGCATCCCAGCACGCGGGCGAAGGCCGCATCGCATCCCGGCACGCAGCGAGGCCCGGCCCGTGGCTCGCGCGAGACGGGATCCTCCGGAATCCCCGCGCCAGCGGCCGCCCATGTGCTGAGATCGGACGGTGACCCCCGCCCGCGGGGGGGCGCGCCCCCCCCGCGGTGGTCCCCCGGTCACCCCGGGCCCCGGCTCCCCCCGCCGCCCCCGGGCCGGGCCCCCCGGCCCGCCTCGGCACCGCCCCGGGTACGGCGGGCGTGACGGTGCCTCCCGGCGGCTCCGGAGGGATCGACGATGCCCCATGACCTCCTCGGCTGGCTGACGACCCTCGGCGAGGACCGGCTCGCCCGCATCCTGGCCAACCGGCCGGACGCCATGGCGCCGCCGTGGCCCAGCGACCTCGGCGCCCTCGCCGCCCGGCTCACCGACGACCTCGCCGTCCTGGAGGTCATCCGGGACCTCCCGCTCCCCGCCCTCGAGCTGATCCAGGCCCGCCTCGCGCTGGACGGCCCGGCCGGCGAGGCGAGGCTCGCCGCCTTCACCGGGGTGCGCACCCGCGAGGTGCGGCGCTGGCTGCACCACCTCTACGACCGTGCGATCGCCTGGCCCGGCCCGGACGGCCGGATCGTCCTCGCCCCGGCCGTGGCGCGGTGGTGCCCGGCGCCGCTCGGCCTGGGCCGGCCGTTCGGCGCCTGCACCCGCGGGCTCGCCGCCGAGGACCTGCGCCGCGCCGGCCGGCTGCTCGGCCTGCCGGTCCGGGGCGGCCGGGACCGGCTCACCGCCCGGATCCGCGCGGTGCTCGGGGACCCCGACCGGCTCGGCCTCCTGCTCACCGGCGCGCCCGGCGGAACCCTGGAGCTGCTCGACGCCTTCGCCTGGGACGGCCCGGTGCGCACCCTGGACCGCGGGCGCCACCGGCGGCCCGGCACCCCGGAGCGGTGGGCGCTCGGCCCTCGCGTTGTCCGGGGCACGCCCCGCTCCGCTCCCCCGCCCCACCTGGCCGGGACCGGTGCCTCCTGGTCCTGGCCCGCGGGGACGTGGCGGAGATGCCCCGCGAGGTCGCGCTCGCCCTCCGCGGCCCCGGGCACCGCGCCCCGTTCACCCCGGATCCGCCGGACGCCGCGCTCACCGAGGCCGATCCGGACGCGGTCGCGCACGGGATGCGCCGCGCCGCCGCGCTCCTCGTCGAGCGGGTGAGCGCGCTCCTCGACCACCTGGACGCGAACCCGGTGCGGACGCTGCACCGCAGTGCTGCCCGGGCGGACGCGGCACGGCGGCTCGCCGCCGCGATCGGCTGCCCCGCCGGCGAGGCCCAGCTGATCGCCGAGGTGGCCGCCGAGGCCGGCCTCCTGTCTCCCGCCGGAGGCGCCGGTGCCCGGCGGGCCTGGCGCGCGGCCGGCGACCCGGTACGGCTGCGCCTCCTCCTGGCCGCCTGGTGGCGCATGGAGCGCTCACCGCTGAGCGGGCACGGCCACGCCGCCGGGGAGACCGTCGCCAGGGTCCGCCGGGCGATCTTCGCCGTGCTCGCCGGGGTCCCCGCGGGCCGGCGCTTCGCCTCGCTGCCCGAGCTCGTCCAGGCGGTCGGGTGGCGGGCGCCGCTCCTCGACCGGGAGCTCGTCGAGGGCCGAGGCCCGCACCAGCTCGGGGGCGTGCTCCGCGGCGGGCCGCGCGGGCGGGCTCTCGTGCCCGGTGGCGAGCGGGGCGAGCGCGCGGCCCAGCTCGGTCAGCGCACCGCCGGCGACGAGGCCGAGCACGCCGGCCTCGGCGAGGACCGCCGGGGCGAGCCCGGCGGCCCGGGCGGGCGCGTGCTGCGGCGGACGGCGGGGCCGGTGGGCGGCCGATCCACCCGCCCGGCGGCCGGGAGGCCGGGGAGGCGGCCGGGGATCCGCCGCGTGACGCGCGCGAGCTCGCGGCCCGCCTGGTGGGCGCCGCCTCCGCCGGCCACGGCGGGCGCACCTGGGCGGTGATCGGCCGGATGGCGCGCCGGTTGCCCGTGGCCCAGCAATCGCTCCTCGGCCGCGTGGTCGACCACGACGGCCGGGCCCGGATCACCCTCACCGACGGGATGACCGCGACGATCAGCCGCGGTGAGCTGCGGGGCGGGGATGCTCGGCGCCTGGTGCGAGGAGACGGGCGGCTACCGCGAGTTCCCGCTGGGCGAGATCGCCTCGGTGGCCGGCGTGCCGTGACGGAGGACCGGCGCACCCGCCTCCATCACCGCGCCTCCGTCATCCGTGCGCACGCCGCGCGGCGGCGAGCCCCGCGCCCGGCGAGGGCGCTGACGACCTGCCCGAACAGGCTGGGCGGCGTGCGCGCCGCGCCCGGCGGGGCCGGCGCGCGGGCGTGCGCGCCCTCAGGTCGGACGACGGTCCTGACGATCACCGCCGCGCGGCCTAGGTAAAGGATGATTTACCTCTAGTTTGTGCCTGTTTGTTCTTTTTGCCGGTTCTTTGCCTATACTCGTGCCCCATATCCCCCAAATCGTTACAAACAGCCCAAATCGCACCGCCGCCCTCGGCAGTGTTCCGGCTGCGCTCTGTCCCCACGGCCGCATGAGCGCTGATCAGGCA
>QGUZ01000444.1 GCA_003242605.1 Actinomycetota bacterium | reverse complement strand
GGGAGGCGGAGCGCGACCGGCCCGGCGGCGAGGCGACCTCGGTGGTGTTCGCCCGGCCGCGGCCCGCGGGCGCGCTCGAGCCCGGCCCGTCGGCGTCGATCCCCGCCGCGGCCGTGGAGACGGTGTCGATCGAGCGCCTCGGCCCCGACGGGCGGCCGATCGGGCGCGGCGGCGAGGACGAGCCCTCCGGGGCCGGGACGGGCCCGGAGCGGGACGCCGAGGCGGACGCCAAGGGGGAGGGCGCCAACGGGGACACCAAGGGGGAGGACGGCAGGCGCCGCGGCCGCCGCACCGGGCGGCACGCCAAGCCCTGACCGGCCCGCCGCGCCCCGCCGTACCGCCCGCGCCGCGGACCTCTCCCACCCTCCGCGCACGCCGTACGCGCGACCTCCGGCAAAGGGAAACGGGCGCGGATCCTCGAGGTGAGGATCCGCGCCCGCATGACGCGTGGCGGCAGGGCCGGCGGGATCAGCGTCCGGCCTTCTCCGCCTTCTCCGAGCGCCGGAAGATCTTGTTGCCGAGCCACACCAGCGGGTCGTAGCGGCGGTCGACGACCCGCTCCTTCATCGGGATCAGCGCGTTGTCGGTGATCTTGATGTGCTCGGGGCAGACCTCGGTGCAGCACTTGGTGATGTTGCAGAAGCCGAGGCCGTGCACGTCCTGCGCGAGGTCCTTGCGGTCCTCGACGTCGTAGGGGTGCATGTCCAGCTCGGCGATCCGCATGAGGAACCGCGGGCCGGCGAAGTGCGGCTTGTTCTCCTCATGGTCGCGGATCACGTGGCAGACGTTGTTGCACATGAAGCATTCGATGCACTTGCGGAACTCCTGCGAGCGGTCCACATCGACCTGCTGCATGCGCATCTCGCCCGGCTTGAGATCCTTCGGCGGCGTGAACGCCGGGATCTGCCGCGCCTTCTCGTAGTTGAACGAGACGTCGGTGACCAGATCCTTGATCACCGGGAACGTCCGCATCGGCGTGACGGTGACCGTCTCGTCCGGGGAGAAGGTGGACATCCGGGTCATACAGCCGAGGCGCGGCTTGCCGTTGATCTCCATGGCGCAGGAGCCGCACTTGCCCGCCTTGCAGTTCCACCGCACGGCGAGGTCGGGCGCCTGGGTGGCCTGCAGCCGGTGCAGGACGTCGAGGACGACCTCGCCCTCGTTCACCTCGACGGTGTAGTCCTCCAGCCTGCCCTCGCCGCCCTCGCCACGCCAGACGCGGAACTTCGCCTTGTAGCTCATCTCAGCCCTTCTTCCCCGCCACGGCGTCGTAGTGTGCCAGCTCTTCGTCGGTGAGGTACTTGCTCAGCTCTTCCCGGTCGAACAGGGTGAGCAGGTCGTCACGCATGAGCGGCTGGAGCTGCTCCTCCACCTTGACCGAGCCGTCCTCGGCGAGGGAGCAGGCGAGCAGCTTGCGCCGCCACTCGGGCGACATCGCCGGGAAGTCGTCGCGGGTGTGGCCGCCGCGGCTCTCCTCGCGGAGGAGCGCCGCCTTGCCCACGCACTCGGAGACGAGCAGCATGTTCCGCAGGTCGAGGGCGAGGTGCCAGCCGGGGTTGTAGATCCGGCCGCCCTCGGCGCCGCATCGCGCCGCACGCTCCTTGAGCTTCGCGATGATCTCGAGCGCCTCGGTGATCTCGTCGGCCTTGCGGATGATGCCGACGAGGTCGTTCATCGTGCGCTGCAGCTCGGCGTGCACCTCGTACGGGTTCTCGCCGCCCTTGCGCTCCAGCGGCGCGAGCGCCTCGGCCTCGGCCGCCCGCACCTCCTCGGCGGAGACCTTCGGCCGGGTCTTCAGCGAGTCGACGTACGCGGCCGCGCCCGCGCCCGCCCGCCGGCCGAACACCAGCAGGTCGGAGAGCGAGTTGCCGCCGAGCCGGTTGGAGCCGTGCATGCCGCCCGCGACCTCGCCGGCCGCGAACAGGCCGGGCACGGAGGCCGCCGCGGTGTCGGCGTCGACCTCGACGCCACCCATGATGTAGTGGCAGGTCGGGCCGACCTCCATCGGCTCCTTGGTGATGTCGACGTCCGCCAGCTCCTTGAACTGGTGGTACATCGACGGCAGCTTCCGCTTGATCACCTCGGGGGACAGCCGGGTGGACACGTCGAGGAAGACGCCGCCGTGCGGGCTGCCCCGGCCGGCCTTCACCTCGGCGTTGATCGCCCGGGCGACCTCGTCACGCGGCAGCAGCTCGGGCGGGCGGCGGTTGTTCTGCTGGTCGGTGTACCAGCGGTCCGCCTCCTCCTCGGTGGTGGCGTACTTGTCCTTGAACACCTCGGGGATGTAGTTGAACATGAACCGCTTCCCCTCGGAGTTCCGCAGCACGCCGCCGTCGCCACGCACCGACTCGGTGACGAGGATGCCGCGCACCGACGGCGGCCAGACCATCCCCGTGGGGTGGAACTGGATGAACTCCATGTTGATGAGGCTCGCGCCCGCGCGCAGCGCCAGCGCGTGGCCGTCACCGGTGTACTCCCAGGAGTTCGAGGTGACGCGGTAGGACTTGCCGATACCGCCGGTGGCGAGCACCACCGCCGGAGCCTCGAAGACGATGAACTTACCGGTCTCCCGCCAGTAGCCGAACGCGCCGGCGATCGCGCCCTTCGGCCCGAAGGCGGGGTTGTTGTCCTTGAGCAGCGTGGTGATCGTGCACTCGGCGAACACCTTGATGAAGGCCTCGGGGTCGCCGTGCACGCGCTCGTCCTCCTGCTGCAGCGCCACCACCCGCTGCTGCAGGGTGCGGATCAGCTCCAGGCCGGTACGGTCACCGACGTGGGCGAGCCGGGGGTACTCGTGACCGCCGAAGTTCCGCTGGCTGATCTTGCCGTCCGGCGTGCGGTCGAAGAGCGCACCCCACATCTCGAGCTCCCAGACGCGGTCCGGGGCCTCCTTGGCGTGCAGCTCGGCCATCCTCCAGTTGTTGAGGAACTTGCCGCCGCGCATCGTGTCGCGGAAGTGCACCTGCCAGTTGTCGTTGGGGTTGACGTTCCCCATCGCCGCGGCCGCGCCGCCCTCGGCCATGACCGTGTGCGCCTTGCCGAACAGCGACTTGCACACGATCGCCGTACGCTTGCCCTCCTGCCGGGCCTCGATCGCGGCGCGCAGGCCGGCTCCGCCGGCGCCGATGACGACGACGTCATATTGGTGACGCTCGATATCCATTTCCTCGGTTCCCTACGCGAACGGAAAGTCGATGATGCCCTTTGCGACGAGGCGCACGTACAGGTCGGCGACGATCACCGAGACCAGCGACGCCCAGGCGAACTGCTGGTGCTTGGCGTTCAGCTTGGAGATGTAGGTCCAGGCCTTGTAGCGCAGGGGGTGCCTGGAGAAGTGGTTGAGCCGCCCGGCGACGATGTGGCGGCAGGAGTGGCAGGAGATCGTGTACAGG
>QGUZ01000443.1 GCA_003242605.1 Actinomycetota bacterium | reverse complement strand
ACACGACGGCGTGGACTGCTGCGGAGACGGCCCGGTGCGGGTGCTCGAGGGCCTGCCGCCCGGCCCCGCGCGCGTGCGCCGCGGGCCGCGGACCGGGGTGCCGAACGGCAGGCACACCCCGTGGCGGTTCTGGATCGACGGCGACCCCACGGTCTCGCCGTACCGCGAGCACCGGCCGCGGGCCCGCTGACGGCCGCCCGCGCCCGCCGTACGCGTGGCCATTCCGTGATCGACTTCCGCCGTGCGGCCCGGTGCGCCGGCCGCGTCCCTTGGTAGCCTTCTGGTGTTCGCGATGACCAAGCGGGCTCGCCGCAGGGCCTGCGGTGACAGGACGCGGAGACCTCGCCGAAGCCGGTCCGCGCAGGATGCGCCGCCGCTTCGGCGCCCGCCGCCGGGCCGGCCGTGGGGAAAAGTCGGTCGCCCCGGCCCCGCAGGAGGCCCTATACGTGGAATGGCCGCGAGGCACGCACCGGCGGGCATCGCGCACCCTTCAGGCAACGCTTACGGAGACGAGGCCAGAACCGTGACGGACATCCTCGATGAGCTCGAATGGCGTGATGTGATCGCGCAGACCACCGACGTCGACGCGCTCCGGAAGACACTCGCCGAGGGCCCGGTCACGGTTTATGCGGGCTTCGACCCCACCGCCCCGTCGCTGCACATCGGCAACCTCGCCACCCTGCTCATCCTCACCCGGTTCCAGCGGGCCGGGCACCGGCCCATCGGCCTGGTCGGCGGCGCCACCGGGCTGATCGGCGACCCGAGCGGGCGCAGCGAGGAGCGCGCGCTCAACCCGGCCGACGTGGTGGCGGAGTGGGTGCGGCGCATCCGCGTCCAGCTGGAGAAGTTCCTCGACTTCACGCCGGGGCCGACCGCGGCGCTGGTGGTGAGCAACCTCGACTGGACCGCCCAGCTGTCCGCGATCGACTTCCTGCGGGACGTCGGCAAGCACTTCCCGGTGAACCGCATGCTCGCCCGCGAGTCGGTGGCGGCCCGGCTCGCCGGGGAGGGGCTGAGCTACACCGAGTTCAGCTACCAGATCCTGCAGGCGTACGACTACCTCGAGCTGTACCGGCGGTACGGCTGCAGGCTGCAGGTCGGCGGCAGCGACCAGTGGGGCAACATCACCGCGGGCTGCGAGCTGATCCGGCGGGTGACCGGCGGGCAGGCCCACGCCCTCACCGGCAAGCTCATCACCAAGGCCGACGGCACGAAGTTCGGCAAGACGGCCGGGGGCGCGATCTGGCTCGACCCCGAGCTCACCTCGCCGTACGCCTTCTACCAGTTCTGGCTGAACACCGACGACCGGGACGTGGTCCGGCTGCTCAAGGTGTTCACCTTCCGCAGCCGGGAGGAGATCGAGGAGCTGGAGAAGGCGGTCGCCACGCGGCCGGCCGCCCGGGAGGCGCAGCGGGCGCTCGCCGAGGACGTCACCCGTATGGTGCACGGCGAGGAGGAGCTGGCCCGGGTGGTGGCGGCCTCCCGCGCGCTGTTCGGCCACGGCACGCTCGCCGAGCTCGACGAGCGCACGCTGGAGGCCGCGCTCGCCGAGGTGCCGCGCGCGACCGTGCCCGCGCTGGGCCCGACCATCGTCGACCTGCTCGCCGAGTGCGGCCTGGTGGAGAGCAAGTCGGCCGCGCGGCGGACGGTGAAGGAGGGCGGGGCGTACCTCAACAACACCCGCGTCACCGACGAGTCGTACGTCCCGACCGCCGACGACCTGCTGTGCGGGCGGTTCCTCGTGCTGCGCCGCGGCAAGCGCTCGATCGGCGGCATCGAGGTCGGGGCCAAGGCGTAACCGGCTTTCGAGCAAGGCGATGGGATCGGGCCGGCGAGCGGCGTCGGCCCGGTCTTTCGTGTTCTCGCAGGTCGCCGGCACCGGGCACGGGGAGAGGCCGCCCCCGAGCACCGCGGTACCCGCCTGCCGTCCGGGCCCGATCCCCGGGGCCCGTGGCCCGATCGGCGGGCGGGTCGCCCCTCCGGCCGGCGGACCCGGCGAGCGGCCGGCGTCGCGGGAGGCCGGGCGGGGAAGCCGGGGCCGCATCCGGGCCGGACGGCGTCAGGACGGCGGGCCGGACGATAACAGTCCGATAGCGAAGATGTGAGCCTGGTTCGGGTATGCCCGCTGACCTGGGCGGACGTGTGGGGCGGGCCGATTTGACGCCGCTGTGGCTCCGACGTAATCTTCTTACCGCCCAGAGGGCGGAGGGCCCAGAGGCCCCGCCGACTCGGGCTCACCTGAGCGGGCGACCGGAGCCGGACGAGGAGTCCGGCCCCGACCGCGGTGTCACCGAAGCAGGTCGACACGACGGCGGTGCGAGGGTCGCCCCCCTGAGGCCGGAGCAGAGGACTCCGGCCGGATCCCTCAAGCGTCGGTCGGTTCGCGAGGCGTATCGCCGGCGGAACCGATTTGACAGCGGATGGGACTCAGGTGAAATTAATAGCGAACCCGATGAAACGCACCGACTGACGAAGTCGGAGATTTCGTCGGCGGAAGCGCGTCCGTTCCTTGAAAACTCAACAGCGTGTCAAAAACCAGCGCATGAGCGGTTTGCCCCGTCATACCGGGTGTCCGCTGCGCATCGGTCGCGGTGCGTGGTGGTGCCTGGATGATGGTGTCGCCGGGATTGATCCCCAGTCCGGGGAGTCTCGGTTTTGAGGCTTTCGGATGGAGAGTTTGATCCTGGCTCAGGACGAACGCTGGCGGCGTGCCTAACACATGCAAGTCGAGCGGAAAGGCCCCTTCGGGGGTACTCGAGCGGCGAACGGGTGAGTAACACGTGAGCAACCTGCCCCTGACACTGGGATAAGCCTGGGAAACCGGGTCTAATACCGGATACGCACCGCCGGCCGCATGACCGGTGGTGGAAAGGTTGACCTTCGGGTCTTCCGGTCAGGGATGGGCTCGCGGCCTATCAGCTAGTTGGTGGGGTAACGGCCTACCAAGGCGACGACGGGTAGCCGGCCTGAGAGGGTGTCCGGCCACACTGGGACTGAGACACGGCCCAGACTCCTACGGGAGGCAGCAGTGGGGAATCTTGCGCAATGGGCGAAAGCCTGACGCAGCGACGCCGCGTGGGGGATGAAGGCCTTCGGGTTGTAAACCTCTTTCGGCAGGGACGAAGTTGACGTGTACCTGCAGAAGAAGCGCCGGCTAACTACGTGCCAGCAGCCGCGGTAATACGTAGGGCGCGAGCGTTGTCCGGAATTATTGGGCGTAAAGAGCTCGTAGGCGGCCGGTCGCGTCTGCCGTGAAAGCCCACGGCTCAACCGTGGGACTGCGGTGGATACGGGCCGGCTAGAGGCAGGCAGGGGCAAGTGGAATTCCTGGTGTAGCGGTGAAATGCGCAGATATCAGGAGGAACACCGGTGGCGAAGGCGGCTTGCTGGGCCTGTCCTGACGCT
>QGUZ01000115.1 GCA_003242605.1 Actinomycetota bacterium | reverse complement strand
CCGGTGCCGATCGCCCACACCGGCTCGTAGGCGATCACGATCTTCTTCGCCTCGTCGGCGGTGAGGCCCTTCAGGGCCCCGTCCACCTGGTCGAGGGTGAAGGCGATGTGGCGGCCCTCGCGGCGCACCGGCAGGCCCTCGCCGACGCACACGATCGGGGTGATCGAGTGCCGCAGCGCGGCCTTGACCTTGCCGTTGACGGTCTCGTCGTCCTCCCCGTGGTACTGCCGCCGCTCGGAGTGCCCGGCGAGCACGTACCGGCAGCCGAGCTTGGCGAGCATGGCGCCGGAGATCTCGCCGGTGTAGGCGCCCGAGTCGTGCACGGACAGGTCCTGCGCGCCGTACCCGATGCGCAGCTTGTCCGCGTCGACCAGGGTCTGCACCCCGCGCAGGTCGGTGAACGGCGGGAGAACCACCACCTCGACCCGCTCGTAGTCGGCGTCGGTGAGCGCGAACGCCAGCTTCTGGACGTGCGCGATCGCCTCGAGGTGGTTGAGGTTCATCTTCCAGTTGCCCGCCATGAGCGGCTTGCGGGCCGGCGTGCTCACCGTTCAGCCCTCCTGCGGGTAGGCGTCCAGGGCCGCGAGGCCGGGGAGGGTCTTGCCCTCGAGGTACTCCAGGCTCGCGCCGCCGCCGGTGGAGATGTGCGAGAACCCGTCCTCGGGCAGGCCGAGCTTGCGCACCGCCGCGGCCGAGTCGCCGCCGCCGACCACGGTGAAGCCCTTCGACGCGACGAGCGCCTCGGCGACGGCCCGGGTGCCGCCGGAGAAGGCGTCGAACTCGAACACGCCCATCGGGCCGTTCCAGAACACCGTGGCCGCGTCCGCGAGCTTCTGCGCGAACAGCTCCCGGGTCTTGGGCCCGATGTCGAGGCCCTGCCGGCCGGACGGGATCGCGGTCGCCTCGACCACCTCGTGCGGCGCGTCCGCGGCGAAGTGGGTCGCGGCGAGCACGTCCACCGGCAGCACGAGCTCGACGCCGCGCCGTTCGGCCTCGGCGATGAACCCGCGCACCTGCTCGATCTGGTCGGCCTGGAGCAGCGAGTCGCCCACCTCGTGGCCCTGCGCGGCGAGGAAGGTGTAGGCCATGCCGCCGCCGATGAGCAGCCGGTCCACCTTCTTGAGCAGGTTCTCGATGACGCCGAGCTTGTCGGACACCTTGGCGCCGCCGAGCACCACCACGTACGGCCGGGCCGGGTTCTCGGTGAGCTTGCGCAGCACCTCGACCTCGGCGAACACCAGCCGGCCGGCCGCGTGCGGCAGCCGCTTGGGCACGTCGTAGACGCTGGCGTGCTTGCGGTGCACCGCGCCGAACCCGTCGCCGACGTACAGCTCGGCAAGGGAGGCGAGCTTCTCGGCGAACGCGCCGCGCTCGGCGTCGTCCTTGCTCGTCTCCCCGGGCTCGAAGCGCAGGTTCTCCAGCAGGCCGACCTCGCCGTCGGCGAGCGACTCGGCGACCTGGCGGGCCGAGTCGCCGACGACGTCGGAGGCGAAGCGGACCTCGGTGCCGAGCAGCTCGCCCAGCCGCCGCGCGACCGGGGCGAGCGAGTACTCGGGCATCACCTTGCCCTTGGGCCGGCCCAGGTGGGCGCAGACCAGGACCCGGGCGCCGCGCTCGGTCAGCGCCCGGATCGTCGGCAGCGACGCGGTGATGCGCCGGTCGTCGGTGATCACATCACCGTCGAGCGGAACGTTGAGGTCGGCGCGGAGCAGGACGCGCCGGCCCTTGACGTCGAGATCCTCGATGGTCTTCATCAGAGCCGGGAACCCACCAGCGAGACGAGGTCGACCAGACGGTTGGAGTAGCCCCACTCGTTGTCGTACCAGCCGACGACCTTGACCTGGGTGCCGATCGCCTTGGTGAGGGCGGAGTCGAAGATGCAGGAGGCCGGGTCGGTGACGATGTCGGCGGAGACGATCGGGTCCTCGGTGTAGCTGAGGATGCCGGCGAGCGGGCCCTCGGCGGCGGCCTTGAACGCGGCGTTGACCTCCTCCACGGTGACCTCGCGGGAGAGGGTCACGGTGAGGTCGGTGGCCGAGCCGGTCGGCACCGGGACGCGCAGCGCGTAGCCGTCGAGCTTGCCCTTCAGCTCCGGCAGCACCAGGCCGATCGCCTTGGCGGCACCGGTGGAGGTGGGCACGATGCTGAGCGCGGCGGCGCGGGCGCGGCGGAGGTCCTTGTGCGGGCCGTCCTGCAGGTTCTGGTCCTGCGTGTAGGCGTGGATCGTGGTCATCAGACCACGCTCGATGCCGAAGGACTCGTGGAGCACCTTCGCCATCGGGGCGAGGCAGTTGGTGGTGCAGGACGCGTTCGAGATGATCGTGTGCTTCGCCGGGTCGTAGAGGTGGTCGTTCACGCCCACCACGAGGGTGACGTCCTCGTTCTTCGCCGGGGCGGAGATGATCACCTTCTTGGCGCCGTTCTCGGCGTGCACCTTCGCCTTGTTGGCGTCGGTGAACAGGCCGGTGGACTCGACCACGATGTCCACGCCCAGGTCGCCCCACGGCAGCTTGGCCGGGTCACGCTCGGCGAAGACCTTGATCGCCTTGCCGTCGACGGTGATCTCGTCCGGCCCGGCCTTCACCTCGTTCGGCAGGCGGCCCAGGATGCTGTCGTACTTGAGCAGGTGGGCGAGGGTGGTGGTGTCGGTCAGGTCGTTGACCGCCACGATCTCGATGTCCTTACCGGACGCCGCCGCCGCACGCCAGAAGTTGCGGCCGATGCGGCCGAAGCCGTTCACGCCTACGCGGATGCTCACGGCACATCTCCTCATGCGTAGTGGGCCCTCGATGAGGGCCCGGAGATTCCTTGATTGCCTCTCAGCACAGACCCTATACCGGTCTCGATTGGTTTAGACCACCGACCCCCCGATGCCTCAGGGAGCGAGCATGTCGGCCGTGAGACTCGCCTCGGTGGTGGGCAGCCCGAGCTCCATCGCGCGCTTGTCGGCCATGGCCAGCAGGCGCCGGATCCGGCCCGCGATCGCGTCCTTGGTGAGCGGCGGGTCGGCGATCTGGCCGAGCTCCTCCAGGGAGGCCTGCTTGTGCTCGAGCCGCAGCTTGCCGGCCGCCACCAGGTGCGGCGGCGCGTCGTCGCCGAGGATCTCCAGGGCGCGCTGCACCCGCGCCCCCGCGGCGACCGCGGCCCGCGCCGAACGGCGCAGGTTGGCGTCGTCGAAATTCGCCAGCCGGTTCGCGGTGGCCCGCACCTCACGGCGCATCCGGCGCTCCTCCCAGGCGAGCACGCTGTCGTGCGCGCCGAGCCGGGTGAGCATCGCGCTGATCGCGTCGCCGTCGCGCACCACCACCCGGTCCACCCCGCGCACCTCGCGCGCCTTGGCGTGGATCTTCAGCCGGCGCGCCGCGCCGACGAGGGCGAGCGCGGCCTCCGGGCCGGGGCAGGTGACCTCCAGCGACATCGACCTGCCGGGCTCGGTGAGCGACCCGTGGGCGAGGAACGCCCCGCGCCAGGCGGCCTCCGCGTCGCAGGTCCCCCCCGAGACGACCTGCCGGGGCAGGCCGCGCACCGGCCGCCCGTGGTTGTCGATGAGGCCGGTCTGCCGGGCGAGCGCCTCGCCGTCCCGGTGCACCCGCACCACGTACCGGGCGCCCTTGCGCAGCCCGGCGGGCTGGAGCACGAGCACCTCGGCGCGATGGCCGAACACCTCGCCGATGTCCTTGATCAGCCTGCGGGCCGCGGCGTTGGTGTCGAGCTCCGCCTCGATCACGATGCGGCCGCCGACCAGATGCAGGCCGCTCGCGAACCGCAGCAGCGTCGACACCTCGGCCTTCCGGCAGCACGGCTTGAGCACCGGCAGGCGGCTCAGCTCGTCCTTCACCACGCCCGTCATGGCCATACGCTCTTCGACCTCCCCCAATCGGCTCCTGTTCAGTGTCTCGCACGAGGCGTCCCAGCCAACGCGCTTCACCGTTTCCCGTGGAAAATCTCGGCCAGGATCGGGGCAAGACGTCGTGGGTCGTGGCGTGGGGCGCCGCCGGCGTCCGCCACGTCGGCGAGGACGAGCCGCCCGCCGAGGGCCCCGGCGGCCTTCTCGAGCAGGGCCGCGTCCTCCACCACGGACCGGTCCGCGAGCACCACGTCCACGCGCAGGTCCGGGGCGTGCTGCTGGAGCACCTCCAGGTGCTTCTGGGGGGAGAAGCCGTCGGTCTCGCCCGGCTGCGGGGCGAGGTTGAGGTTGACCAGGCGCCGCGCGGCGGTGTCGTGCAGGGCCTCGGCGAGCTCCGGCACCATCAGGTGCGGCAGCACGCTGGTGAACCACGACCCGGGGCCGAACACCACCCAGTCGGCCTCGCGCACCGCGCGCACCGCCTCCGGGCAGGCGGGCGGGTTCTCCGGCACGAGCGAGATCCCCAGCACCCGGCCGGGGGTGAGCGCGCAGGCCACCTGGCCGCGCACCGTGGTGATCTCGCCGCCGAGCTCCACCTCGGCCTCGATGTCAAGCGGCACCGACGCCATCGGCAGCACCCGGCCGTGCGCGCGCAGCAGCCGGCCCACCCAGTCGAGCCCGGCGACCGGGTCGCCGAGCAGCTCCCACAGCGCGACGATGAGCAGGTTGCCGACCGCGTGGCCGTGCAGCTCGCCCTCGCTGCGGAACCGGTGCTGCACCACCCGGCTCCAGGTCTGCCCCCACTCGTCGTCGCCGCACAGCGCGGCGAGCGCCATGCGCAGGTCGCCCGGCGGCAGCACGCCGAGCTCCCGGCGCAGCCGGCCGCTGGAGCCGCCGTCGTCGGCGACGGTGACCACGGCGGTCAGGTCATCGGTGACCCGCCGCAGCGCCGACAGCGCGGCGAACAGCCCGTGGCCCCCGCCGAGTGCGACCACCTTCGGACCGTGTCGGCGATCCCATCGCCCGCCCTCCTCCTCGGGCCCGCTCACGACCTCGGCATCCTCCTCGCCCGGGTTGTTCACCGGCACCTCACCCTCACCACGTCACCGTTGACGATCTCGCGCCGGGCTCCCCACGGGGGCGTCCCGACCGGCCCGGACGGGCTCCGGCCTCCCCCGCCGCGGCCGGTCACCCGGCGGTCACTCGCGGCCCACGTCCCGATGGGTCACCTGGACCTCCATGCCGCGTTCCCGCAGCCGTGCGGCGAGCTGCTCGGCGATCGCCACGCTGCGGTGCTTGCCGCCGGTGCAGCCGACCGCGAGCACGGCGTAGCTCTTGCCCTCGCGCACGTACCCGTCCGCCACGACGCCGAGCACCTCCTCGTAGGCGTCGAGGAACTCCTTGGCCCCGGGCCTGCCGAGCACGTAGTCGCGCACCGGCGCGTCCATGCCGGTCATCGGGCGCAGCTCGGGCACCCAGTGCGGGTTGGGCAGGAAGCGGCAGTCCACCACGAGGTCGGCGTCGACCGGCAGGCCGTACTTGTAGCCGAAGGAGACGATGGTGAGGAGCAGGCCGGGCCGGGCGCCGCCGCCGAAGAACGAGACGATCTTGCGGCGCAGCTCGTGCACGTTGAGCCCGGAGGTGTCGATCACCAGGTCGGCGTGGGCGCGCACCTCGCGCAGGATGCCGCGCTCCTTGGCGATGCCGTCGACGACGCGGCCGTCGCCCTGCAGCGGGTGCGGGCGGCGCACCGCCTCGAACCGGCGCACCAGCTCCTCGTCGCTCGCCTCGAGGAACACCACCCGCACCTCGACGCCGCGGTCCTGCAGCTCGGCGATGGCGGCGTGCAGGTCGGTGGTGAACGCGAGGCTGCGCACGTCCACGACGGCCGCGACGCGGTCGGCGGCGAGGTTCACCTTCCCCGCCTCCTCGGCCATCGCGAACAGCAGCCCCGGCGGCAGGTTGTCGATCACGAACCAGCCGAGGTCCTCCAGCGCCTTGGCGGCCGTGCTGCGCCCGGCGCCGGACATGCCGGTGACGACCACGAGCGAGTGGCCCGCGCCCTGCTTGCCGGCGGGCTTCGGCGCGGTGGAACGGTCCGCGCCCTCCGGGACGGGCGCACCCGCGTCCGTGGCCTTGCGATCTCGGCTATCTCGACCCGGGTCTGGCGAACTCACGTCTCGTCCCCCTTCGAGCTCTTGGCGAGCGCCGCCACGATCGCCTCCGCCGTGGCCGGGCCGATCCCGGGCACCTCGCGGATCTGCTCCACGGTGGCGGCCCGCAGCCGCTTCACCGAGCCGAAGTGACGCAGCAGCGCCTGTTTGCGCGCCGGCCCCAGGCCGGCGATGCCGTCCAGCGCGCTCTCGGTGAGGTTCTTGGAGCGCTTGGCCCGATGGTAGGTGATGGCGAACCGGTGCGCCTCGTCACGCACCCGTTGCAGTAGGTACAGGCCCTCGCTGGAGCGGGGGAGGATGACCGGCTGGTCGTCCCCGGGGAGCCACACCTCCTCCAGCCGCTTGGCCAGCCCGCACACCGCCACGTCGGTGACGCCGAGCTCGTCGAGGGCGCGCCGGGCCGCGGCCGCCTGGGCCGGGCCGCCGTCGACCACGACGAGGTTGGGCGGGTAGGCGAACTTGCGCGGCTTGCCGGTCTCCGGGTCGATCGGCTCGCCGACCGGGGCGGTCGCGCCGTCCGCGGACAGCTCCCCGACCGAGGAGCGCTCCTCCAGGTAGCGGCGGAACCGGCGGGTGATCACCTCCTGGATGGACGCGACGTCGCCCTGCCCGGCCATGCCGCGGATGGCGAACCGGCGGTACTCGCTCTTGCGGGGCAGGCCGTCCTCGAACACCACCATCGAGGCGACCACGTCGCTGCCCTGGGTGTGGGAGACGTCGTAGCACTCGATGCGCAGCGGCGCCTGGTCGAGGTCGAGGGCCTCGGCGATCTCCTCCAGGGCGCGGCTGCGCGCGGTGAGGTCGCTCGCGCGGCGCAGCTTGTGCTGGGCGAGCGCCTCCTGGGCGTTGCGCGCGACGGTCTCCAGCAGCGTCTTCTTGTCGCCGCGCCGGGGCACCCGGATCTCCACCCGGGCGCCGCGCCGCTCGCTGAGCAGGTCGGCGAGCGCGGCCCGGTCCGGCGGCTCGGCGGGCACGAGCACCTCGCGGGGCAGCGCCTCGGGGGCGGCGTCGCCGTACATCTGGAGCAGGAAGCGTTCGACGAGCTCGGCGGTGCCGACCTCCTCGATCTTGTCCACCACCCAGCCGCGGCGGCCGCGGATGCGCCCGTCGCGCACGTAGAACACCTGGACCGCGGCCTCCAGCGCGTCCTCGGCGAACGCGATCACGTCGCAGTCGGTGCCGTCGCCGAGCACCACCGCCTGCTTCTCCAGGGCCCGGCGCAGCGCCTGGACGTCGTCGCGCAGCCGGGCGGCGCGCTCGAACTCCTCGGCCGCGGCCGCCTCGTACATCTCGCGCTCCAGCCGCTTGATGAACCGGGCGGTGTTGCCGGACATGAAGTCGCAGAAGTCCTCGGCGATCGCCCGGTGCTCCTCCGGGGTGACCCGGCCGACGCAGGGGGCCGAGCACTTGCCGATGTCGCCGAGCAGGCAGGGCCGGCCGATCCGGGCCGAGCGCCGGAACACCCCGGGCGAGCAGGTGCGCACCGGGAACACCCGCAGCAGCAGGTCGACGGTCTCCCGGATCGCCCAGGCGTGCGAGTACGGCCCGAAGTAGCGGGTGCCCTTCTGCTTGGCCCCGCGCATCACCATCACCCGGGGGAACTCCTCGGCCATGGTGACGGCGAGGTACGGGTAGGACTTGTCGTCCCGGTACTTGACGTTGAACCGGGGGTCGTACTCCTTGATCCAGGAGTACTCGAGCTGGAGCGCCTCGACCTCGGTGTTCACCACCGTCCAGTCGACGCTCGTGGCGGTGGTGAGCATGGTCTGGGTGCGCGGGTGCAGGCCGGCGAAGTCGGCGAAGTACGAGTTGAGGCGCTGGCGCAGGTTCTTCGCCTTGCCCACGTAGATCACCCGGCCGTGCTCGTCGCGGAAGCGGTAGACGCCGGGGGACTCGGGGATCGAGCCGGGGGCAGGCCGGTAGGAGGCCGGGCCCCTGGGGGTGCCGGATGCCCTGGAAACTCCCGCGTTCGCCACGCAAGCAAGCCTACCGGCCGCTCACCCGGGCCGCGGATCATGGTGAGGATCGGTCAGGTCCCGGCGGCGAGCGCCTCCTGTTCCCCGCCGCGTCCCGGCGGGCCGGTGCGGTCGCG
Organism: Actinomycetota bacterium; assembly: GCA_003242605.1. Taxonomy (GTDB): domain Bacteria; phylum Actinomycetota; class Actinomycetes; order Streptosporangiales; family Streptosporangiaceae; genus Thermopolyspora. Next base: position 6,377 of record QGUZ01000115.1, on the reverse strand, counting down.
CGGCGGCTGCGGCAGGCGCACCTGGATGTCGAGCTCGCCGTCCTCGGTGCCGACCACGACGGTGTCGCCGGGCCCGATCTGCCCGGCGATCAGCAGCCCGGCGATGCGGTCCTCCAGCTCCCGCCGGATCACGCGGCGCAGCGGCCGGGCCCCGTGCTCGGGGGTGTGGCCGCGGTCGGCGAGCCACTCCACCACCGCGTCGGCGATCTCGAGGGTGATGTTGTGGGCGCGCAGGCGGCGGCGGAGCGGCTCCAGCGCCCCGGCGGTGATCCGCAGCATCGCGGCGCGGTCGAGCGGGCGGAAGGCCACGATCCCGTCGAGCGCGTCCGCGCGGTCCACCAGGTCCGGCCCGAGGGTACGGCGCAGCGCATCGGCGCCGGCGGGCTCGTCCGTGGTCACGGTCATCACCACGATCGTGCGGGCCAGCTCCGGCCGGGGCCGGGCCTGGCCGAGCGCGTCGGCGAGGGCGGCGCGCACCTCGGGGTGGGCCTGGTCGGCGCGCTCGAGGAGGAGCACCGCGTGCGGGCGGTGCCGTACCGCCTCGCCGAGGGCGCCGCGGGGCGCGTCCGCCGCCGGGCCGTCCGGGATGGTGTCCGGGACGCCGTCCGGGCCGCCGGTGCCGAGGAGCCGGGCGGCGTCGGCCGGCTCCCGGTAGGCGCCGAGGTCGATGCGGACCAGGCGGTCCTCGCCGCCGAACAGCACGGCCGCGAGCGCCCGCGCCAGCTCGGTCTTGCCCACGCCCGGCGGGCCGGCGAAGAGGAACGCGCCGATCGGCCGGTCCTCGTCGCCGAGGCCGGCCCGGGCCCGCCGTACCGCGGCGGCGACCGCCCGCACCGCCTCCGGCTGGCCGATCACGCGCTCGTTCAGGTGCCGCTCCAGGCCGAGCAGGCGGCCGCGCTCCCCCTCGGCGAGCCGGGCGGCGGGGATGCCGGTGTGCCGGGCGACGATCTCGGCGACGTCGCGCGCGGTCACCTGCGGCTCCGGGGCCGCGCCGTGCCGGGCCTCCTGCAGCCGGGGCCACAGCAGGTCGATGTGGTGGCGCAGCTCCTGGGCGCGCTCGTAGTCCTCGCCGGCGACCGCCTGGTCCCGCTCGCGGCGCAGCTCGTCGAGCCGCTCCTCCAGCCGCAGCGCCTCGGCGCCGGGGGTGAGCGCGCGCAGCCGTACCCGGGCGCACGCCTGGTCGAGCAGCTCGACCGCCTTGCCCGGCAGGGACCGGCCGGACAGGAAGCGGTCGGCGAGCTCGGCGGCGGCGTCGAGCGCGTCCTCGGTGATCCGCACCTGGTGGTGCGCCTCGTACCGGTCGCGCAGGCAGGAGAGGATGCCGACGGTCTCCACCACGCCCGGCTCGCGCACCGGCACCGGCTGGAACCGGTCGGCGGCGGGCGGGTCTGCGGCGAGCACGGCGCGGTGGCCGTCGATCGTGGTGGCGGCGATCAGCGGCAGGTCGGCGCGGGCGAGGGCGGGCCCCAGCGGGGTGTCGGCCCGCGGGCCGAGCACGGTGTGCAGGTCGGCGACGAAGACGAGCAGCCGCTCGCCGCAGGTGCGGATCTCCTCGAGCAGGCGGGCCACCCGCTCGGCGGCCTCGCCGCGCCGCTCCGGCCCGCCGAGTAGGGCGGGCACGTCGAGCGCGACGACGCGGGTGCCGCGCAGCGGCTCGGGCACCGCGCCGTTGACGATGCGCTGGGCGATCGCCGCCACGATCGCCCGCTTGCCGGTGCCGGGCTCGCCGACGAGCAGCGGCCGGTCGCGGTGCCGCCGGGACAGCACCTCGATCACCTGCTCGATCTCGTCCTCCCGGCCGATGACCGGGTCGAGGCCGCCCTGGCGGGCCTCCTCGGTGAGGTCGCGGCCGTAGCGGTCGAGGGTGGGGGTGGCGCTGCGCGGCGGCGGCGCGGAGCCGGGCTCCGGGACGAGGCCGGATCCGAGCACCGTCGCGCGGATGCGGTCGGCGCCCGCGCCCGCGGCCTCGAGCACGCGGGCGGCGGCGGAGGCCGGGTTCGCGGCGAGGGCGAGCAGCAGGTGCTCCGGGCCGATGTAGGAGGAGCGCAGCGCGCGGGCGATGCGCTGGGCGTCGAGGAAGGCGCGCTTGGCGCCCGGGCTGAGCGTGGCGGGTGGCTCGCCCTCGCCGTCGCCGGACGGGAGGGCGGCGGCGATGCGCTCGGCGAGCTCCTCGCGGTCGGCCCCGGCCTCGCGCAGCAGGGTGCGGGTGGGCTCCTCCTCGATCGCGGCGACGAGCAGGTCGAGCACGTCGAGGTCGGGCGCGCCGCGTTCGGTGGCGAAGCGGGCGGCACGGTGCAGCAGGCCCCGGGCCGCCTCGCTGAACAGGCGGGCGATCTCCACCCGGTGAACGCCGGGGCGGCCCGGCGGCCAGGTGTCCCGGCCGCCGAGCGACCCGCCGGTCAGCAGGTCGGAATCGCGGAAGGGTTCCTCATCGAAGATCGACCCGTACGGCGAAGTCGCCACGACGTCCCCCTGCGCCTGTCGGCATCACGGCCCTGCAGAGGGACTTGCCGTTCGGTGCTCTGGGCAAGACCAAACACCGAACGGGATACCGCAAATATCAGGACAGCGTGATCTCGTCTCCGGTCACGGTGATCTGCCGCTCGGCGAGCGGCTGGGTCGCCGGGCCCTGCTGCGGCGAGCCGTCCGCCACGCTGAACCTGCTGTTGTGGCACGGGCAGATGATCGCCCCGTCGGCGACGCGGTCCACCGGGCAGCCCTGGTGGGTGCACAGCGCGTCGTACGCCTTGAACTGGCCCTCGGTCGGCTGGACGATCACGACCTGCCGGTCCTGGAACACCCTGCCGCCGCCGACCGGGATGTCGGCGGTCCTGGCGATCGCCCCCGACGCGCCGCCCGAGCCGCCACCGGACGCGCCGCCGGAGCCGGCCTCGGCGCCCCCCGTGCCGGCCGCCTGCGACGACCCGGCCGACTCCGACCCGCCGCCGCAGGCCGCCACGAGTGCCGCGAGGCCGGTGAGCCCGGCCCCGGCGACGATCACCCTGCGCCGTGTCTCGCTCGTGCTCTCAGTCATGGAGTTCAGTGAACCTCACCGGGCGCAGTGCACTGCGCGGCTTTTCCTTAGAAAAGGTTAAGAATCCGTGATCATCCTCTTGTTCCGGCGGTCACGGTCACGGCTCGCGGCTCACCCGGGGCACGGCCGGCGGGGCGGGACGCCCCGCCGCCGCGCCGGGACGGTACGGGTCCGGGTGCGCACCGGGGGCGCCGGCCCGCGCCGGGACGGAGGTGATCAGACCCCGAGGATCTTGCGGAGGAAGCGGCCGGTGTGGCTCGCCTCCACCTGGGCGACCTCCTCGGGGGTGCCGGTGGCGACCACGGTGCCGCCGCGGGAGCCGCCCTCGGGGCCCATGTCGATGATCCAGTCGGCCGTCTTGATCACGTCGAGGTTGTGCTCGATCACGATCACGGTGTTGCCGCCGTCGACGAGCCGGCCGAGCACGCCGAGCAGCCGCCGGATGTCCTCGAAGTGCAGGCCGGTGGTGGGCTCGTCGAGCACGTACACCGTGCGGCCGGTGGAGCGGCGCTGCAGCTCGGAGGCGAGCTTCACCCGCTGGGCCTCGCCGCCGGACAGGGTGGTGGCGGGCTGGCCGAGCCGGATGTAGCCGAGGCCGACGTCGACGAGCGTCTGCAGGTGGCGCCGGATCGCAGGGATCGCCTCGAAGAACTCCAGGGCCTCCTCGATCGGCATGTCGAGGACCTCGGCGATCGTCTTGCCCTTGTAGTGGACCTCGAGGGTTTCCCGGTTGTAGCGGGCGCCGTGGCAGACCTCGCACGGGACGTAGACGTCCGGCAGGAAGTTCATTTCGATCTTGATGGTGCCGTCGCCCGCGCACGCCTCGCACCGGCCGCCCTTGACGTTGAAGCTGAACCGGCCCGGCTGGTAGCCGCGCATCTTCGCCTCGGTGGTCTGCGCGAACAGCCGCCGGATGTGGTCGAACACGCCGGTGTAGGTGGCCGGGTTGGAGCGCGGGGTGCGCCCGATCGGGCTCTGGTCGACGTGCACGACCTTGTCCACGTGCTCGATGCCGAGCACCCGCGAGTGCCGCCCCGGCACGGTCTTGGCGCCGTGCAGCTCCTTGGCGAGGGCGTTGTAGAGGATGTCGTTGACCAGGGTGGACTTGCCCGACCCGGACACGCCGGTGACCGCGGTGAACACGCCGAGCGGGAACGCGACGTCGATGCCCTTGAGGTTGTGCTCGCGGGCGCCCTTCACCACGAGCTGCCGCTTGCGGTCGCGGGGGCGGCGGATCTCCGGCACCGGGATGCTGCGCCGGCCGGACAGGTAGGCGCCGGTGATCGAGTCCTCGCACGCCATCAGGTCCTGCACGGTGCCGGAGACGACGACCTGGCCGCCGTGCTCGCCCGCGCCGGGCCCGATGTCGACCACCCAGTCGGCGGCGGCGATCGTGTCCTCGTCGTGCTCGACGACGATGAGCGTGTTGCCCATGTCGCGCAGCCGCAGCAGGGTGTCGAGCAGGCGCTGGTTGTCCCGCTGGTGCAGACCGATCGACGGCTCGTCGAGCACGTACAGCACGCCGACCAGGCCGGAGCCGATCTGGGTGGCGAGCCGGATGCGCTGCGCCTCGCCGCCGGCGAGCGTGCCGGCCGCCCGGTCGAGGGTGAGATAGTCGAGGCCGACGTCGAGCAGGAAGCCGAGCCGGGCGTTGATCTCCTTGATCACGCGCTCGGCGATCTGCCGCTCCCGCTCGGTGAGCTGAAGGTTCGCGAGGAACTTCGCGCAGTCGCCGATCGACATCGCCGCGACCTCGGCGATCGACTTGCCGCCGACGGTAACCGCGAGCGACACCGGCTTGAGCCGGGCGCCCTTGCAGGAGGGGCAGGGGATCTCCCGCATGAACCCCTCGAACCGCTCGCGGGCGGCGTCGCTCTCCGCCTCGGCGTGCCGCCGCTGCACCCACGGCACCACGCCCTCGAAGGAGGTGTAGTAGGAGCGCTGCCGGCCGTACCGGTTGCGGTAGCGGACGTGCACCTGCTCGTCGTGGCCGTAGAGCAGCGCCTTCTGCTGCTGTCTGGTGAGCCGGTACCACGGCGTGTCGAGGTCGAAGCCGAGCGCGTCGCCGAGGGCCTCGATGAGCCGGTTGAAGTAGTCGCTGGTGTGGCCGCCCGCCCAGGGGGCGATCGCCCCGTCGCCGAGGCTGCGCTCGGGGTCGGGCACGACCAGCTCGGGGTCGACCTCCATCCGGGTGCCGAGCCCGGTGCAGTCGGGGCAGGCGCCGTACGGGGAGTTGAACGAGAACGAGCGCGGCTCCAGCTCCTCGAACGACAGGTCGTCGTACGGGCAGTAGAGGTGCTCGGAGTAGAACCGCTCGCGGTTCGGGTCGTCCTCGGGCAGGTCGACGAAGTCGAGGGTGATCGTGCCGCCGGAGAGCTGCAGCGCGGTCTCCACCGAGTCGGTGAGGCGGCGGCGGGCCGACTCCTTCACCGTGAGCCGGTCGACGATCACCTCGATGTCGTGCTTCTCGTACTTCTTCAGCGTCGGCGGCTCCTCCAGGCGGACCACGACGCCGTCGACGCGGGCCCGGGCGAAGCCCTTGGCCTGCAGCTCGCGGAACAGCTCGGCGTACTCGCCCTTGCGGCCGCGCACCACCGGGGCGAGCACCTGGAACCGGGTGCCCTCCGGAAGCTCGAGCACGCGGTCGACGATCTGCTGCGGGGTCTGCCGGGCGATCGGGCGGCGGCACTTGGGGCAGTGCGGCTTGCCGATGCGGGCCCACAGCAGCCGCAGGTAGTCGTAGACCTCGGTGATCGTGCCGACCGTGGAGCGCGGGTTGCGGCTGGTGGACTTCTGGTCGATGGAGACGGCCGGGGACAGGCCCTCGATGAAGTCGACGTCGGGCTTGTCCATCTGGCCGAGGAACTGCCGGGCGTACGCCGACAGCGACTCGACGTACCGCCGCTGCCCCTCGGCGAAGATGGTGTCGAAGGCCAGGCTCGACTTGCCCGAGCCGGAGAGGCCGGTGAAGACGATCAGAGCGTCTCGCGGCAGGTCCAGCGAGACGTCCTTGAGGTTGTGTTCACGTGCGCCACGCACGATAAGACGGTCAGCCACGGTCGTCCCGTCGAGCTCGAGTCCGAATGCGGTCAGTAGCGGCAACGGCGTCGCCCGGCGCATGGTAGCCAGGGCGACCGACAATTCCGGACGGTCCTGCCGCGCCGATGCCCCGACCCGGTGCCCAGCGCCGGGTCCCGTTCACCTAGGGTATGTGCTCCACTTCAGGATCATGGCCGGAACCGCGAAACAGACCGAACATGCGTGCGAACCGGCCGGCGACATCATGGATGGAGCACCGCATGGGACCCGGTATGGGACGCCGGTATGGGGCCCGGCATGGGAC
>QGUZ01000114.1 GCA_003242605.1 Actinomycetota bacterium | reverse complement strand
GAGCGCGTCGCCCGCGCGGACGCGATCCGGAAAGACGAGCACGTGGAGTGAAGGGACCGACATGAGGGTGGTCCTCGCCGGCGGCGGGACGGCCGGCCATATCGAACCGGCGCTTGCGCTCGCCGATGCCCTGCGCCGGATTGATCCGGACATCGGCATCACCTGCCTGGGCACCGAGCGGGGCCTGGAGACCAGGCTGGTGCCCGAGCGGGGCTACGAGCTGCGGCTGGTGCCCGCCGTGCCGTTGCCGCGCTCGCTCACGCCCCAGCTGCTCACCGTGCCCGGCCGGCTCGCCGGGGCGGTCGGCGCCGCGACCGCCATCCTCGACGAGGTGCGCGCCGACGTCCTGGTGGGCTTCGGCGGCTACGTCGCCACGCCCGCCTACCTCGCGGCGCGGCGGCGCGGCATCCCGGTGATCGTGCACGAGGCGAACCCGCGTCCGGGCCTCGCCAACCGGCTCGGCGCGCGGCTCACCGAGCACGTGTTCACCGGCCACCCCAACACGCCGCTGCCGAACGCGCAGTACGTGGGCATCCCGCTGCGGCGGGAGATCGTCGAGCTCGACCGGTTCGCGCTCGGCGACAAGGCGCGGTCGTACTTCGGGCTGGAGGAGGACCGGCCGACGCTGCTGGTGTTCGGCGGTTCCCAGGGCGCGGTCTCCCTCAACCGGGCGGCGCTCGCCGCCGCCGACCGGCTGCGCGCCGCCGGGATCCAGGTGCTGCACATGATCGGCCCGAAGAACACCGTGGAGAAGGAGCCGCCGCCGGGCGACCCGCAGTACGTGGTGCTGCCGTACATCGACCGGATGGACCTCGCCTACGCCGCGGCGGACCTGGCGCTGTGCCGCGCCGGCGCGATGACCTGCGCCGAGCTCACCGCGGTCGGGCTGCCCGCGGCGTACGTGCCGCTGCCGCACGGCAACGGCGAGCAGGCGCTCAACGCCGAGCCGATCGTCAAGGGCGGCGGCGGCATCATGGTGCAGGACTCCGAGCTGTCCGGCGAGTGGATCGTGCGCACCCTGCTGCCGATCCTCCTCGACCCCGACCGGGTGGCGATCATGTCCGAGGCCGCGTCCCGGCTCGGCCGCAAGGACGCCGCCGGGACCCTCGCCCAGCACGTGCTGCGCATCGCCGGGGGCGCCCGGTGAGCCTGATCAAACCGGTCGACCCGGTGCCCGCGGACCGGCTGGGCCGGGTGCACTTCATCGGCATCGGCGGGGCCGGAATGTCGGGCATCGCCCGCATCCTGCTCAAGCGCGGCGTGAAGGTGTCCGGCAGCGACATCCGCGCCTCCGGCATCCTCACCGAGCTGCGCGAGCTCGGCGCCCGGGTGCACGTGGGGCACGCCGCCTCGCACGTCAAGGACGTGGACACGGTCGTGGTGTCCACCGCGATCCGGGACTCCAACCCCGAGCTCGGCGAGGCGCTGCGCCAGGGCCTGCGGATCATCCCGCGCGCCGCGGCGCTCGCCTCGGTCATGGCGGGCAAGACCGGGGTGGCGATCGCCGGCACGCACGGCAAGACCACCACGACCTCGATGCTCACCGTGGCGCTGCAGAAGGCCGGGGCGGACCCGTCGTACTGCGTCGGCGGCCGCCTCGTCACCACCGGCCTCGGTGCGGACGAGGGCGGGGGTGAGGTGTTCGTCGCCGAGGCCGACGAGAGCGACGGCTCGTTCCTCATGCTCGCCCCCGACATCGCGGTGATCACCAACGTCGAGGCCGACCACCTCGACAACTACGGCCACCCGCAGGCGGTCCAGGACGGCTTCGCCCGGTTCACCGAGCGGGTCGGCCGCGTCCTGGTGGTGTGCGCCGACGACCCCGGCGCGAACGCGCTCGTCGCGGATGCCCGGGCACGCGGCCTGAAGGTGCTGCGGTACGGCACGGCCGAGGACGCCGACTACCGCGTCCGCGCGGTCACCCCGCGCGGGCTCGGCCTCACCTTCGAGGTCGAGGGGCCGGGCATCGGCCCCCGCGAGGTGACGCTGTCGGTGCCGGGGCGGCACAACGCGCTCAACGCCACCGCCGCGCTCGCCGCCGCGGTCGAGCTCGGCGTGTCCGCCGACGACGTGGTGGAGGGCCTCGCCTCGTTCTCCGGCGCCCAGCGCCGGTTCGAGGCCAAGGGCGAGGCGGGCGGCGTGGCGGTGTTCGACAGCTACGCCCACCACCCGACCGAGCTGCAGGCCGACCTGCGCGCCGCGCGCGACGTGGTCGCCTCGTTCTCCGGCGGCGAGGGGCGGGTGATCGCCGTCTTCCAGCCGCACCTGTACTCCCGCACCCGGTTCTTCGCCGACGAGTTCGGCGCCGCGCTCGGCCTCGCCGACGAGGCGATCGTGCTCGACGTGTACGGCGCGCGGGAGGACCCCGAGCCGGGCGTCTCCGGCGCGCTCGTCGCCCGCAAGGTGCCGCTGCCGCCGGAGCGGGTCGCCTACGTCCCCGACCGGTCCCGGGTCCCGGCTCTCGTCGCCGAGCGGGCGCGGCCGGGGGACATCGTGCTCACCATGGGCGCGGGCGACGTCACCGAGCTCGGGCCGCGCATCGTGGCCGAGCTGAGCGGCCGCGCCTGACGGCCCGGCGCGACGCGCCCTTTCTCCGAGATGCCCGCCCGCTCCGCGTCCGCGTTATACCGTGGGCGGTACGGGATGGCGACCGATCCGGGCGGCCGGCCCGGGGGACCCGGCCGGGTGACCGGGCCGGGGGGACGAGCCCGGGCGACGGGTCCGTCCCAGAAGGCGGCCGAGGGGGCATGAGCGCAGCGGAGACGGAGCGCGATGCGGAGCTCCGGGCGCGGGCGGAGGCCGGCGCCGGAGCGGACACGGCGGAACGCGCACCGCGCCGCCGGTGGCGGCGCGCCCGCCCCGTCGTGCTCGTGCTGCTGCTGGCCGCCGGCGTGGTCGCGGCGGCCACCTGGCTGGTGTTCCTCTCCCCGCTGCTCGGCGTGGAGCGCGTCGAGGTGCGCGGGAACTCCGGCATCCCGGACGAGGTGGTCCGGCGGGCGGCCGGGGTCGCCACGGGCGAGCCGCTGGCCGCCGTGGACCTGGCGGCCGTGCGGGCCCGGGTCGCGGCGCTGCCGCCGATCGAGTCGGTGCGCGTGGAGCGCGCCTGGCCCCGCACCCTGCTGATCCGGGTCCGCGAGCGGACCCCGATCGCGGTCGCCCAGAGCGGCGACCGGGTGGCGCTCGTGGACCGCTTCGGCGTGGTGGTGAGCCTGCGCGACACCGCCCCGGAGGGGCTGCCCCGGCTCCGGGTGGCGCGGGTCGCCCCGGACGACCCGGCGGCGCGCGCGGCGCTGGCGGCGGTGCACGCCCTGCCCGAGGGGCTCGCCCGGCGGGTGGCCGAGGTGCGGGCCGAGGACGCGACCTCGGTGAGCCTGCGCCTCGCCGACGGCCGCACGGTCAACTGGGGCGGGGCCGAGCACGGCGACCTGAAGGCGCGGGTCCTGCTGTCCCTGCTCCGGTATCCCGGCCGCAGCTACGACGTGAGCTCCCCGGACGTCGCCACGGTGCGATGACGGCGGGTGCGTACGTGCGAACCGCGCTGGAGGTGAGATCATAATCATCAGTGCCGCCGTTGCGGCGGCACCACGGAACGGCGGGGTGAGGACGCCGATCGGGGTCCGCGCCGGCGAGCGCGAATGGGACAGTGCGCGACACGCCGGGCGCGCTTGCGGCGCGGTTAGTTGACCCTGGGGGAGGACCGACCCTACTGTCCGTATCAATCCTCAGGTTGACATAACTCTAAATCTCAACTTGAGGGTGAGGGTTTGGAATAGGCCGATCCGGTAGCCCGGATCCCATGAAATGCAAGTAAACGAGCGGAAAGGCCCCTCGTCGTGGCAGCACCGCAGAACTACCTCGCGGTCATCAAGGTCGTCGGGATCGGTGGCGGCGGCGTCAACGCCGTCAACCGGATGATCGAAGAGGGACTAAAGGGCGTCGAGTTCATCGCGATCAACACCGACGCCCAGGCGCTGCTGATGAGTGACGCCGATGTGAAACTCGATGTGGGCCGCGAGCTCACACGAGGCCTGGGCGCCGGCGCCAACCCCGAAGTCGGCCGGAAGGCCGCCGAGGACCACCGGGAGGAGATCGAGGAGGTCCTCAAGGGGGCCGACATGGTGTTCGTGACGGCGGGGGAGGGCGGTGGGACGGGCACCGGCGGCGCGCCGGTGGTGGCGAACATCGCACGCTCCCTCGGTGCCCTCACCATCGGCGTGGTGACCCGGCCGTTCAGCTTCGAGGGCAAGCGCCGGGCGATGCAGGCCGAGATGGGCATCGAGATGCTGCGTGACGAGGTCGACACGCTCATTGTCATTCCCAACGACCGCCTGCTTTCAATCTCCGATCGCCAGGTGAGTGTGCTCGACGCCTTCAAGGCCGCCGACCAGGTGCTGCTCTCCGGTGTGCAGGGCATCACCGACCTGATCACCACGCCGGGTCTCATCAACCTGGACTTCGCCGACGTCAAGTCGGTCATGTCCGGCGCCGGGTCGGCGCTCATGGGCATCGGCCACGCCCGCGGCGACGACCGGTCGGTCGCCGCGGCGGAGATGGCCGTGTCCAGCCCGCTGCTGGAGGCGAGCATCGACGGCGCCCATGGGGTGCTGCTGTCCATCGCCGGCGGCTCCGACCTCGGTCTGTTCGAGATCAACGAAGCGGCCCAGCTCGTCTCCAACGCCGCCGCCCCCGACGCGAACATCATCTTCGGCACGGTGATCGACGACTCGCTCGGCGACGAGGTGCGGGTGACCGTGATCGCGGCCGGCTTCGACGAGCCGCCGCGCGGCTCGTCGTCGGCGAACCGCCAGCAGTCGTCCCGCGCCTCCGCCCCCGCGGAGCCGTCCCGGCCGTCGGTGACCCTGTCGTCGCCGAAGCCGGAGCCGCGGCAGGAGCGGCGCACCGAGCCGCCCGCGCGGACCTACGGCGGGTCCACCGCGTCGTCCGGGAGCACCCCGGGCTCTGCCACCGCCGCCTCCGGCGCCGGGCAGGCTCCGGCGTCCGCGGCGCCGTCCGGCCCGGCGGCCCAGGGCACGGCGTCCGGTGAGCCGGGCGGCGCGTCCAGCGGTGTGTCCGGCAGCGTGTCCGGCGGTGTGTCCGGCAGCGTGTCCAGCGGTGTCTCCTCCGCGCCGGCCGCGAGCCCGGCGGCCTCGTCCGCCGGCACCGGCCAGGGCACGACCCACACCGGGGCGCACACCGGGGTGCCGAGCATGCCGCTCAGCGCGCCCGTCCCGGCGGAGAGCGAGACCCCGCCGGCGCCGGTGACCCCGATCACGCCCGCGGCCCAGGACCAGGGCCCGGCCCGGGACGCCGACGCGCCGACGACGCCGCCGGTCTCCATCCCGCGGCCCGCCCCCGAGCCCTCGGCCACGCCGATCACCTCCCGGTCCTCCGAGCCGGTACGGCGTCGCCCGGTGGTGTTCGAGGAGCAGGAGGAGGAGCTCGACGTGCCGGACTTCCTGAAGTGACGGCACGGCGAGGCGTGTGAGCGGCATCCGGACAGTGGACGAACCCGAACGACTCGATCCGGCCGGCCCGGCCGCGGATCCCGAGGCCCGCAGGGCGGAGCTCGCCCGCGGGCTCGCCGAGGTGGAGCGGCGCATCACCGAGGCCTGCGCCGCGGCCGGGCGACGCCGGGATGAGGTCACCCTCATCGCGGTGACGAAGACCTACCCCGCCTCCGACGTCCGCACCCTCGTCGAGCTCGGGGTCACCCACATCGGCGAGAACCGCGACCAGGAGGCGTCGGCGAAGGCCGCCGCGTGCGCCGACCTGCCGATCACCTGGCACTTCATCGGCCAGCTGCAGACCAACAAGGCCAAGTCCGTGGCCCGGTACGCGGCGATGGTCCATTCGGTGGACCGGCTCCGCCTCGTCCGGGCGCTCGGCACCGCCGCGGTCCGCGCCGGCCGGGTGATCGACTGCCTGGTCCAGGTGGCGCTGGAACGGGAGCCGGACCCGAACCGCGGCGGGGTGCCGCCGGCGGGTGTGATGGAGATCGCGGACGCGGTGGCCGGCACCGAGGGGCTGCGGCTCGCCGGGGTGATGGCGGTGGCCCCGCTGGGGGAGGACCCCGCGCCCGCGTTCGCCCGGCTCGCCGAGGTGGCGGAGGCCGTACGCAAGGAGCACCCCGAGGCCCGGGTGATCTCCGCCGGGATGAGCGGGGACCTGCACCAGGCCATAGCAAACGGGGCGACACACGTGCGTGTCGGTACGGCGTTGCTCGGCCGCAGAAAGCCCTTCGTCAGGTAATGTCCCCCAAGTGGACGTTGGTGTCCGCGTGATGGGCCCTCAAGGCCGGGGAGGGGACGCCGGACCGGCCGCGGCGGGACGGTGAGGGCGCTCCCGCCGCGTGGCGGGCCGGCGGACTCGACCCGGTGGACTGACGGAGGACGAGTATGGCCGGCGCGATGCGGAAGATGGCGGTCTACCTCGGTCTGGTGGAGGACGACCGCTACGACAGGTACGACACCTACGACGACGAGGAGTACGACGACTACGACGAGCCCCGCCGGGCCGCCGTTGATCGCGGCGTCGTCGCAGGCCGCACCGGCGCCCACGGGTCGCAGTCCGGCGTCGACGACGACCCCGAGGACGAGGCCGAGGGGAACGTGCCTCCGCCCCGGCAGGCCCCGGGAGTCCCCGAGCGCCGCACGACGGATCTCACCCGCATCACCACGCTCCACCCCCGCACGTACAACGAGGCGCGTACCATAGGGGAGCACTTCCGGGAGGGGACTCCGGTCATCATGAACCTGACCGAAATGGTTGACAGCGACGCCAAGCGCCTCGTCGACTTTGCGGCAGGTCTCGTTTTTGGGCTACACGGAACCATCGAACGTGTTACCAACAAGGTGTTCCTGTTGTCCCCAGCCAATGTAGAGGTGACCGCCGAGGACAAGGCCCGAATCGCGGAACGCGGCTTCTTCAACCAGAGCTAGAGTTCCACCATGAACAGTTCTCGTGCGCGCGGTACTCTCGGTGCACACGCGGAGACTGCGGACCAGGACGGAGGCGGGACGAGGTCGTGGGCATGTTCGTGAGCGTCGTGGTGACGGTCCTGTCCCTGTATCTGGTCCTGCTGATCGGCAGAATGATCTTTGAGACGATACAGGCGTTCGCGCGCTACTGGCGTCCGAAGGGCGTCGTCCTGGTGCTCGCGGAGGCCACGTACACCGCGACCGACCCGCCGCTCAAGTTCCTCCGCCGTTTCATTCCGCCGCTCCGGTTGGGTACCGTTGCCTTTGACCTGAGCTTCACAGTGCTGTTCATTGTGGTCTTGCTCTTGATCCAAGTCGTGTCCGCGCTAGCCTGACCGGGGTTCGGCCCCTCCGGACCTGCAAGCGCGCCAAGGAGACCGAAATGCCGCTGACGCCCGCTGATGTGCGGAACAAGCAGTTCAGTACGACCCGGCTGCGACCGGGCTACGACGAGGAAGAGGTAGACGCCTTCCTCGACGAGGTGGAGGCCGAGCTCGACCGCCTCATCCAGGAGAACGAGGAGCTCCGGGCGAAGCTCGCCGAGTGCCTCCGCGGCAAGGTGCCGGGCAACGTGGGCATGGCCGCCGCGCCGGTGGCCGAGCCCAAGCCGGACATGATGAGCCCGCAGCCGGAGCCGATGAAGCCGCCGGAGCCGGTGCGTCCCGAGCCCGTTCCCGTCGGCATGGGCATGCCGCAGGCCGAGGACAACATGGACACGGCCGCGCGCGTTCTCGCCCTCGCCCAGCAGACCGCCGACCAGGCGATCGCGGACGCCCGCCGCGAGGCGGAGGAGACGGTGAACCGGGCCCGCCGCGAGGCCGACGAAATCCTCGCCAAGTCGCGGCGGCAGGCCGAGCAGATCATCGCGGACGCCCGCGCCCGGGCCGAGACCCTCGAGCGGGACGCGCAGGAGCGGCACCGCCAGGCGATGGGCTCGCTGGTGCAGACCCGCGACGAGCTCGAGCGCAAGGTCGAGGAGCTGCGCAGCTTCGAGCGCGAGTACCGCAGCCGGCTCAAGCTCTACCTGGAGAACCAGCTCGCCGAGCTGAACGTCTCGGCCGAGTCGAGCGGCGGCTTCCCCGTCGTCTCCGGGCAGATGGGCGGCGGCGGGCATGCGATGCCGCACCCGGTCGCGCAACCGCAGATTCCGAGTGCCCCGAACCCGTTCGCACCGGACGCCCCGCAACACCAGGGGGCGTTCCAGGGAGCCGATGGCCCGCACCCGGACCGGCGATAGGCGGGACCACGCGGGACCGCCACGGCGATGATCCGTCGCCGCTAGGATGACGGATCACGTCCGGCGAACGCCGGGGAAGGTCCGCGACTGGGAGTGCGCTAGTGATCCTCATCAGCGCCGCGCTGGTGCTCGTGGCCATCATCCTGCTCATCGCAGGAGTGGTGCTGGCGAAACCGTTTCTGGTCATCTGGTCCATCGTGGTCAGCCTGCTGTCCGCGGTGTGCCTGCTGATCGGGGCGTTCGTACGGCGCCACGAGCTGTTCCCGAGCGGTGCGGCCTCCTCCTCGGACGGACCGGCCCCGGGTACCTCGCCGGCACCCGACCAGGGTTCGGCGGCCACGGTGAGCATGGGCGTGTCCGCGCAGGCGGCGATGCCGGGTGCTCCGGCAGGCGTTGCCGCGCCGAGCGGATCGACGACCCCGGGCGCTTTCGCCCCCCCGGCTTCGGCCGCGGCGCCCGGAGTTGCCACCGCCCAGGGGGCGATGGCGTCCCCCGGACCCATCGTCAGCCCCCATCCGATGGCGACTCCCGGCCCCATGGCAGCCCCCGGGGCTCAGGCAGCGTCCGGCATGGCGTCGTCCGCCATGCCGCACCCCCATGCCGGGCCCGCCATGGCCTCGCCGGCCCAGGCGTCCCTGGCCACGCCCGGAGCCGGGCTTCGTGCTCCCTACCCCCCGTCAGCACCCTCATCGCGCTCCACCGAACCCGGCCTGCTGCCGCCCGACGCGATCGTGCAGGTGATCCCGGGCCGCCGCAGGTTCCACCGCCCCGGCTGCCGCCAGCTCGCCGGGCGCGACAGCGAGGAACTCACCTACGAGGAGGCGCGCGAGGAAGGCTTCACGGCGTGCACCACGTGCCTGCCCGAGGGCACGGCGCGCACCGCGCCTGAGGCTTCGCATCCCGAGCCCGACAGGTTCTCCGAGTCCGACCGGCCCGCCCCCGACGCGGATCCGGTGCGGCCGCCGGCCTCCGGAGCGCCCGGCTCGCCCGCGTCCGCGGCCTCCGCCGCATCACCGCCCCTCGGCTTCCCCGCCCCCGGCCCGACGCACCCGGGCGGCTCGCCGTCCGCGGGGGCCACCCCGCCCGCCGCGGCACCCGCACCGGGACCCGAACGCCCGTCCGGGCCCGCCACCGATCCCGGCGATCCGCCGCCCAGGGGACGAGCCGAGGCGCCGTCCGCCCCTCCGCCTCCGTCGACTCCGCTGCCGATGCGCCGTCCGCGCGCGGCGCGGGCGACGCCCTCTCCGATCGACTGGTTCGGCACCTCGTCGAAGACCAAGGAACCGGCCTCCGCGTCCGGCTCCGCCTCGGCGGGCGGAACGTCCGAGCCGCCTCCCGAATCCCCGCGGCCCCGCGCCGAACGCGCCGAGAGCGCCCCTCCCGGACCCACGGGGGAGGCCGGGCGTCCCGAGTTCGGCGGCCCGCAGGGCGAGCCCGCCGCCCGGCGCCCGGGTGACGGCGGCGCCGAGCCGTTCGGCGGCACGGCCGCCCCGCGCGGCGCGACCCGCAGCGGGGAGCCTT
This sequence comes from Actinomycetota bacterium, assembly GCA_003242605.1. GTDB lineage: Bacteria > Actinomycetota > Actinomycetes > Streptosporangiales > Streptosporangiaceae > Thermopolyspora. The sequence goes on along the minus strand of QGUZ01000114.1, from coordinate 4,791 downwards.
CCGACGTCGACTTCTTCCGTCCCCGCCGTCCGATGGATCCGGCACGGCCGCGCACCGGCGTCGCCGACGCGCCGCCCCCGCCGCGGACGCCCGAACCCGCGCGGGAGACGCCCGAGCCGCCGCACCGGTCGGCTCCGGAGCCGCTGCGCGAACAGGCCGGCGAGCCGGATCGGGAGCAGGCACCCGAACCGATGCCCACCACCCGGCCCGGATCGGATCCGGACCCGGTTCCCCAGCCTCCCCGCAGCCAGGCGCCCGAGCCCGAAAACCGGCGTGAGGCGGACGAGAAGCCCCAGGCACCGGCCCCGGCCGAGCGTCCCGCGCCCCCCGAGGGGGCTCCGCAGGCCGCGGACGCGCCGCACGTGGAGCGGCGGGACTGAGCCCGCGAGCGCCCGTGCCCACCTGCGTGATCCGCCTTCGTTCCCCTGTGCCGTGACCGGTGCCGTGCCGGCGACCGGCCGTGCCCGGCCCCGGCCTTGCCCTGCGGCCACGGCGAACCCCGGCCTTCGCTGTCTCCTCCGGCGTGGCCCGCGCCGTCCGGTCACACGGCGGGTCTGACGCGCGGCCGCCGCGAGCCGCGTCGGCACGCCGTCGCCGATCGGCCCCTCACGCCTCGGCGAGCCGGGCGGTCACCCCGAATCACGGACGCCTTCCCGCTCCCTCCGCGACGCCCTCCGCACGTGCGGAACCGCCGCCCGACCAGTCCGCCCCCGGCACCGTCGTTCCGGCCCGCCGCGGGCCACCGCCGTGACACGGCCGCCGCACCGCATTGTCCGCTCGCCGTCCGGCACGGCCGGGCACCGGCGCGGGAGGATCGATCACGAGCCCGCCGGGCGTTCGCCGCGGCCGTGGCGGCCGCGCCGGACCGCGGCGACCGCATGACGGGAACGCCTTGAGCGTCCACCGCGCCCCTACGCCCCGGACGATCGCCGATCCGGGGGCCGGGGCGGGCCGTCGGGCGCCGTGCCAGCGGCGAGCGCCGTACCGGTGCCCCGGTACGCGGCGGCCCGGACGAGGGCGGTGGGAGCCTCGCCCGGGCCGGCGGGAAGCGTTTCAGGCCTTACGGAGCTGGAAGGTGAGCGCGAGGTCGTCGTCGGTGAACTCGCGCAGCTCCGGCTGGGAGCCCTCGGCGATCGAGGTGGCGAGAACCTCGCCCGCGACCGTGTCGCCCTGCTCGCGCAGCGCCTGGGCGAGCTCGTCGTCGGTGGTGCGCCACCACAGCTCGATGCGGTCGGTGATGGCGAGGCCGCTCGACTTGCGGGCCTCCTGCACCAGGCGGATCACCTCGCGGACCAGGCCGGCGCGGCGCAGCTCCGGGGTGACCTCGAGGTCGAGCGCGATCGTCTCGCCCGCCCCGGTCTCCACGGCGCCGCGCTCCACCGCCCAGCCGGCCTTCGGCTGCTCGGTGACGATCACCTCGTCGGCGGTGAGCTCGACCGCGCCGACCTCCTCGGCGGTCACGGTGACCGTGCCGCCGCCGCGCACCGCGCGGGCGATCTCCGCCGGGTCGGCCGCGGTGATCGCCGCCGCCACCTGCTTGGTCTGCTTGCCGAACCGCTTGCCGAGCGCGCGGAAGTTCGGCTTGACGGTGAACGAGACGAGATCGGCGTCGAACCCGGACAGGTCCTCCAGCCGCTGCACGTTGAGCTCCTCGGCGATGAGCGTGCGCAGCTCCTCGGGCACCTCGGCCCAGCCCGGCGCGCCGACCAGGGCCCGGGCGAGCGGCTGCCGGGTGCGCACCCCGCTGGAGGCGCGGGCCGACCGGCCCAGCTCCACCAGCCGCCGCACCAGCGCCATGCGCTCGGCGAGCTCGGGGTCGATCAGCTCGTCCTTCACCTCCGGCCACCGGGCCAGGTGCACCGACGTGGGCGCGTCCGGCGTGCGCAGCACGTCCCACACGTAGTCGGTGATGAACGGCACGATCGGCGCCATCAGCCGGGTGACCGTCTCCAGGCACTCGTACAGCGTGGCGAACGCCGCCTTATCGCCGTTCCAGAACCGGCGGCGGCAGCGCCGCACGTACCAGTTCGACAGGTCGTCGAGGAACTCGGTGAGCCGCCGCCCCGCCCGCGCGGTGTCGAACACGTCGAGCGCCTCGCCGACCTCCCGCACCGTGCGGTGCAGCTCGGACAGCGCCCACCGGTCGATCAGCGGCCGGTCCGCGTACGCCGGGGCGTCACCGTTCGTCGGCGACCAGGACTCGGCGTGCGCGTACAGGGTGAAGAACGCGACCGTGTTCCAGTAGGTGAGCAGGACCTTGCGGACGATCTCCTCGAGCGCGGCGCGCCCCACCCGCCGGGCCGCCCACGGCGAGCCGGAGCAGGCCATGAACCAGCGCAGCGCGTCCGCGCCGTGCTCGTCCATGAGCGGGATCGGCTCCAGCACGTTGCCGAAGTGCTTGCTCATCTTGCGGCCGTCCTCGGCGAGGATGTGGCCGAGGCAGACCACGTTCTCGTACGAGGACCGCCCGAAGACGAGCGTGCCGACCGCCATGAGCGAGTAGAACCAGCCGCGGGTCTGGTCGATCGCCTCGCAGATGTACTGCGCCGGGTAGGACTTCTCGAAGACCTCCTTGTTCCGGTACGGCGCGCCCCACTGGGCGAACGGCATCGCGCCCGAGTCGTACCAGGCGTCGATCACGTCCGGCACCCGCCGCGCCTCGGCGCCGCAGGCCGGGCAGGGGAAGACGACCTCGTCCACGTACGGCCGGTGCGGGTCGAGCGAGGACAGGTCGCGCCCGGCGTACCGGCCCAGCTCCTCCAGCGAGCCGACGCAGGTGACGTGCGACTCGTCGGCGGTGCACACCCACAGCGGCAGCGGGGTCCCCCAGTACCGGGACCGGGACAGCGCCCAGTCGACGTTGTTGCGCAGCCACTCGCCGTACCGGCCCCACTTGATCGTCTCGGGGTACCAGTTGGTCTTCTCGTTCTCGGCGAGCAGCCGCTCCTTGATCGCGGTGGTGCGGATGTACCACGCGGGCAGCGCGTAGTACAGCAGCGGCGTGTGGCACCGCCAGCAGTGCGGGTAGCTGTGCTCGAAGGTCTCGGCGCGCAGCAGCAGGCCGCGGGCGCGCAGGTCCTCGATGAGCCGCTCGTCGGCGTCCTTGAAGAACACGCCGCCGACGAACGGCACGTCGTCGAGGAACCGGCCGTCCGGGCCGACCGGGTTCACCACGGGCAGGCCGTACCGCTTGCAGGTGGCCATGTCGTCCGCGCCGAACGCCGGGGCCTGGTGCACCAGGCCGGTGCCGTCCTCGACCGTGACGTAGTCGCCGAGCACCACGTAGTGCGCGTCCGGGATGTCGACCAGGTCGAACGGCCGGCGGTAGGCGGTGCGCTCCAGCTCGGCGCCGGTGAAGCGCTCGACCACCTCGGCGTCCTCACCGAGCACCTTGGCGAGCAGCGGCTCGGCGACCACGAGCACCTCGTCGGACCCGGCCGGGCGCGCGGCCACGTAGGTGACGTCGGGGTGCACCGCGATCGCCGTGTTCGACACCAGCGTCCACGGCGTCGTGGTCCAGATCAGCAGGTTCGCGCCGAGCTCGGCGAGCCGCCCGGAGGTGGCGGGCATGCGCACGTACACCGACGGGCTCGCCACGGTCTCGTACCCGCCCGGCTGGCCGAGCTCGTGGTCGGACAGGCCGGTGCCGCAGCGCGGGCAGTACGGCGTGATGCGGTAGTCGCGGAACAGCAGGCCCTTGTCCCAGATCGTCTTGAGCGACCACCAGACCGCCTCGACGTAGTCGGGGTCCATGGTCCGGTACGCCTGGGACATGTCGACCCAGTAGCCCATGCGCTCGGTGAGCCGCTCGAACGCGTCCACGTGCCGCAGCACCGACTCCCGGCACCGGGCGTTGAACTCGGCGATGCCGTACGCCTCGATCTGCTGCTTGCCCGACAGGCCGAGCTCCTTCTCCACGGCCACCTCGACGGGCAGGCCGTGGCAGTCCCAGCCGGCCTTGCGCGGCACGTAGTAGCCGCGCATCGACCGGTAGCGGGGGAACACGTCCTTGAAGACCCGGGCCTCGACGTGGTGCACACCGGGCATGCCGTTCGCGGTCGGCGGCCCCTCGTAGAAGGTCCACTGCGGCCCGGAGGCGTTCTGCTCCAGCGAGCGCTCGAACACCTTCCCGTCCCGCCACCGCTGGAGCACCTCGTGCTCGAGCTTCGGCAGGTTGACCTGTGCGGGAAGGGGGGTGAAACGGTGTGTCATCGCGAGCGGGACCTCCACGCTGGCGTCTGGGGTGCGGGCGTCATGGCGTGGAGGGACGAGGCGGAACGGCCCCGCGGTACCACCCTCCTTGACCCTCCCGGAACACGCGGAGGGCCCTCTCATTGATCGCTGCTGCCGGTTCTACTCGGCCGGGCGGCCGCGCCCGCCTTTCTTCCGGCGGCTCCGGGGTGATCTTCCCTCCGGCTTCCGCGCCGGGCTCGCACCGTCCCCGGCTCGCTCCTGCGGAAGGGGTCGGAGGTACTCGTCCCCATCAACGCCTTGCAGCCTTGCAGACTAAAAAGATAACGCACCCGCGGCGGTGCGGCCCCCGGTGAACGATGCCCGTGGGGCGGCCGGGTCGCGGGGGTGGCAAGGGTCGTGAGGGAGGTGGACCGTGCGGTTGGCGATCCGGGTGCGGCCCGGGGCGTCCCGGGCGGGGGTCGGCGGCAGGTACGGCGACGCCGCCGTGGTGGTGAAGGTGAACGAGCGGGCGGTGGACGGCAAGGCCACCGAGGCGGCGCTGCGCGCGGTGGCGGAGGCGTTCGGCGTGCGGCGCGCGGACGTGCGGCTGGTGTCCGG
>QGUZ01000442.1 GCA_003242605.1 Actinomycetota bacterium | reverse complement strand
CCCGGCGCGCCGTACCCGGGCGAGCGCGGCCGCGGCGCCCGGCATGGGGCGGACCGCGTCCGGGTCCCGGTTGTACGGCACGTCCGTCACGAGGGTCCCGTCGCGGTCGAACAGGATCGCGGCGGGCGGGGACGGCCGTTCGGTCATACGTTGAAGATGCTGACCCCGCCGGGCCCGATGAGCAGCCCGACGACGATGAGGACGATCCCCCAGAGGATGTCCCGGCGGGCGAGGAGCACGTAGATCCCCGCGATGACGAGTACGACGGCGAGTATCCAAAGCAATGTTGCCATGACACCCCCTCTGCCCCCGGGTGCGTCCTTTTAACGCGACTTTTTCGGTCATGGTGGCGATTTTGACGTTTGCCCAGGTCGGCGGCGGTGCGAGGGCGGCCGGTGTTTGCCCGCACCTCCTCCGGTCACTTGGGATGGGTGACGAAAATCGGCTATTTCCTCGCGTCCGAGGAGCACGGCCCGCACGAGCTGGTACGGCAGGCCCGGCTCGCCGAGGAGGCCGGCTTCGCCGGGCTGTGGATCTCGGACCACTTCCACCCCTGGATCGACGAGCAGGGCGAGAGCCCGTTCGTGTGGGCGGTGATCGGCGCGCTCTCCCAGGCCGTCTCGCTGCCCGTCACCACCGCGGTGACCTGCCCGATCATCCGCATCCACCCGGTGATCATCGCGCAGGCCGCGGCCACCGCCCAGGTGCTGCTCGACGGCCGGTTCCGGCTCGGCGTCGGCACCGGCGAGGCGCTCAACGAGCACGTGGTCGGCGCCCCGTGGCCGCCCGCGGGCGAGCGCCTCGCGATGCTGGAGGAGGCGATCGGGATCCTCCGGCGGCTGTGGACCGGCGAGGTGGTCACCCACCGCGGCACGTACTACGACGTCGACACCGCCCGGATCTACACGCTCCCGGACGAGCCGCCGCCGATCTACATGTCCGGCTTCGGCCCGAAGGCGATCGCGCTCGCCGCGCGCGTCGCCGACGGCTACGTCTCCACCGCCCCCGACCCCGAGATGGTCGAGCGATTCCACAAGGAGGGCGGCCGGGGCAAGCCGGCCCAGGCCGGGCTCAAGGTGTGCTGGGCCGAGGACGAGGCCGAGGCCCGCCGTACCGCGCATCGGCTCTGGCCGAACCAGGGCATCCCGGGCGAGGCCGCGCAGCTGCTGCCGATGCCCCGGCACTTCGAGCAGCTGGCCGCCCTCGTCGCCGAGGAGCACGTGGCGCAGAGCGTGGCGTACGGGCCCGACCCGGAGGCGCACGTCGCGATGATCCGCCGGTACGCCGACGCCGGGTTCGACGAGGTGTACGTCTCGCAGATCGGGCCCCGGCAGGAGGAGTTCTTCGCCTGCTACGCCGAGCACGTGCTGCCCCGGTTCCACTAGCCGGACGGGGCTCGGGGGCCGGGCGGCGCGGGGTGCGCGCGGCGCCGGGTTTGCCGTGTGCGGGTGCGGGTAGTCACGCGTCCGCCGAGGTCAGGAGGCCGGGGGAGATGGGCAGTCACGGTCACGAGGTGACCGATGCGATCCTCGAGACGCTCAAGCGCGCCGGGACCGGGCTCAAGGACGTCGGTGTGCGGTTCGCCCTCGCCGGCGGCTGCGCCGCCTACGCGCGGGGCGCGGCCCCGTCGCTGCACGACGTCGACTTCGTGCTGCCCGAGGAGGAGGTGCCCGCGGCCCTGGAGCGGCTGCGCGAGCTCGGCTTCCGTACCGTGAAGCCGCCCGAGGACTGGCTGGTGAAGGCGTACGACGAGGGGGACCGGCTCGTCGACCTCATCTTCCGGATCGCCGAGCGGCCGATCACGCTCAAGGTGATCGAGCGGGCCGAGCTGCGGTCCGCGGCCGCGGTGAACCTGCCGGTGCTCGAGGCGACCGATCTCGTGGTGAGCTGGCTGCTGCCGCTGTCGGAGCACGGCTGCGACTTCGGCGCGCTGCTGCCGATGGTGCGGGCGATGCGCGAGCAGGTGGACTGGGATCGCGTCGCGGCGGTCACCGCGGACTCGCCGTACTCCTACGCATTCCTCACCCTCCTCGACCGCCTCGGCATCGCCAACCCCAAACTGCCCCCGCCGTACCAGGCGGAATGGCCCTGACTTAGGGCTGCGAACGATTGTCAGCGATTTCCGGCGGCCTCGTTTTTTGTGTCGATTTCGTGTCAAAACATGCACAACCGGTGGACGCTTGGGTAGCATTTTGTGGGAGCGCTCCCACATTCCGAGGAGGAGCAGGTGTCCCACTTTCTGGCGGCGGAGCGGTCGCGGCGCCACGGCTGCGGCGGGCTCCCATGCGCGGCGTACGGTGCCGGTGACGGTCACCGGGAGGGCGTCCCCGATCTCGCGGCGGGTCTCGCCCCGGCGCGCACCTACGAGTGCCCGCTCGCCCCCGACGCCGGGAGCGCGCGCACGGCCCGCGCCGCGGTACGGCGCGAGCTCGCCGCCTGGGGCGCGGCCGACCTGATCGAGGACTGCTGCCTCATCGTCACCGAGCTCGTCACCAACGCGGTACGGCACGGCGGCGGCGCGATCCACCTGCGCCTCGGCATGACCGGCCGGTGGGTGTACGGCGAGGTGTCCGACGAGGGGGAGCGCCTGCCGCGGGTGCGCTCCGGCGACCTCGACGCCACCGGGGGACGCGGCCTGCTCATCGTCGACCGGGTCGCCGACGAGTGGGGCGTCGCCCGCATGCCGCACGGCGGAAAGATCGTCTGGTTCCTGCTCGGCGCCGACGGCCCGGGTCCGCCGCCGAATACCCCGGTGGAGTTTCCCGGCCTCGCCCACTGATCGTTTTTCGCCGTGGCGATCGCGGTCATTCCGATCTGATCTATCGGTTTATTCCGGATCCCGCGCCCGGCACGTGTCCGCGCGCCGCTCACGCGGTAATGCGCGCGCCGTACGGGTGCGACGCGGGAATGATCAGCGGCGGCCGCGTTTGGCTTTTGTCCGGGTTTGTGGCTGAAACGCCATTCCGGGCGTGCCGTACCCGGGGGCGTGCCGGGTCAGCGGCGCCGCGGGCCGAGCCGCCGCGTGATGCGATCCCACTCGCTGCCGAACGGGTTCTCCTGCACCAGGTAGGTCCAGGTCGCGCTCGGCCGCAGCAGCCCGGCGGCCGCGAGGTCGATGCCGTCCTCGGTGATCTCCGACTCCTCGAAGGTGGCGACCGACCGGCGGGCGACCTCGTCGAGCAGCTCGCCGAACGCGCGCACCGACTCCTTGTGGAACTCGTCGAGCGGGTTCTGCCGCCCGAGCACCCGCAGGTGAATGCCCTCGCGCAGGTCCTCCAGGTACGCCAGGTGCTCCGACCAGCACTCGTCGAGGTGGTGGAGCACGATCTGGCGGCAGACCTTGCGCAGCACCTCCTCGCCCACCCGCTCGCGCAGCTCGGCGTACCGCTCCGGCGCGGTGGCGGCGAGCGACTCGGCCCCGG
>QGUZ01000113.1 GCA_003242605.1 Actinomycetota bacterium | reverse complement strand
TGCCGCCCCGCGCCGCCGCCGGGGCGCCCCCCCCGGTGGCGGCCCCCCCCCCCTCTTCCCCCCCCCCCACTCCCCCCCGCCCCCGCCCCCCCCGGCCCGCCCGGCGCCCCGCCGGCCCGGGCGGCCGGGCCGCCGGGCGCCGCCTGTGATCATCTCACGCGGGCCTCAGCCGAGCAGGGTCTCGCCGATCCACCCGCCCTCCCGGCAGCCGGGCGGGATGGCGAACACGGCCGAGCCGATCGGGGTGGTCCAGTCGTTGAGCAGGTCGCCCTCGGCGAGGCGGCGCTGGATCGGGAGGAACTGCCGCTCCACGTCCGCCTGGTAGGAGGCGAACAGCAGGCCGCTGTCGGCGACGCCGTCCGCCGACAGCCCGTCGTCGTAGTTGTACGTGCGCCGGAAGATACGCATCGCCGGGTCGGCCACGTGCGCCCGGCGGATGTGCGCGTACTCGCCGATCACCGGCAGCCCGGCCGGGGTCTTCTTGTCGAAGTCCGGCTCGTCGTGCTCGGCGTTCCCGGTGAGCGGGGCGCCGTCGGACAGCCGCCGCCCGATGGTGAACTCCCGGGCCACCGGGTCGACCTTGTCCCAGGTTTCCAGTTCCATGCGGATGCGGCGCAGCACGAGCGTGGTGCCGCCGCGGAACCACTCGGGGCCGTCGGAGACCCAGACCGCCTTGTCGAACTCGGGCGTGCCCGGCCGGGGGTTCACCGTGCCGTCGAGCTGGCCCATGAGGTTGCGCTGGGTCAGCGAGGGCTCCTGCACGTGCGGCGGGCGGCGGAACCCGCGCTGGATCCAGCGCACCGTGCCGAACGACCGGGCGTCCTTGACGGTCATCCGCAGCGCGTGGGCGAGGGTGACCGCGTCGTCGGAGCAGATCTGGATGAGCAGGTCGCCACCGCTCCACCGGTCCTCGAGCCGGTCGATCGGGAACTTCGGCAGCTGCTTGACCGAGGGCGGGCGCTGCTTCTCCAGGCCCGCCTTCTCAAACAGGCCCGGCCCGAACCCGAAGGTGATCGTGAGCCGGGCCGGGAACTCGGCGAGGTGCGGCTCGGTGTCGGCGAGCGCGCCGTTCCCCGCGGTGAGCCGCCGTGCGTCGTCGGTGAGCAGCCGCATCATGCGGCCCATCGCCTCGCGGTCCACCCCGCGCTTGAGGTCGAACGCGACGAACGCCGCGTAGGTCTGCGGCAGGGTCGCCACCCCGGCCTGGTGCTCGCCGTGGAACGGCTCCACCGTCGTGCCGGTGGGGATCCGGGTCTCCGCGGCCGAGGCCCGGGCGGACGGGGCGTCGGCCGCCGTGCCGGCGGAGCAGGCGGCGAGCGCGCCGGCCGCCGCCGTGACCGCGCCGCCGGTCAGCAGATGCCTGCGCGTCAGTCGTGGTTCCCGCATGGCCGCCTCAGTGCCCGTCCGCCTCGTCGTCGTGGGACTTGCCGTCCTCGTGGGACTCGCCTTCGTGGTACTTCTCGTCGCCGCCGGCGAACTCCTTCGCCACGGCGGTGAACTCGACCGTCGAGCCGTCCGCGAGGGTGAGGGTGAAGGCCACCTCGTCGCCGGGCCGTACCTTGCCGGTGAGGTCCATCAGCATGAGATGGTCGCCGCCGGGCTGCAGCGTGTGGCTGCCCCGGGCCGGGACGACGAAGCCGCCCTGCTTCTGCTGCATCGCCATCTCGCCGTCCTTCTCGACGACCTCGTGCAGCTCGACCCGGCCGGCGGCGGGCGAGCTCGCCGACACGACGGTGATCTCGGCGTCGGTGTTGTTGACGAGGGTCGCGAAGGCCGAGGTCATGCCCTTGTCCGCGGCCTTCACCCACGGGTCGGTGACGGTGAGCGCGGCCGCCGGGCTGCCGGCCGGCGAGGTGTGCGCGGCGGCCGGGCTCGCGGACGCGGACGTCGAGCCGCCGGAGTCGGAGGAGCCGCACGCGGCGAGGCCGAAGGGGAGCAGCAGCGCGAGCGCGCCGGAGACGACGACGCGACGGGAGAACAGCGGAGAGAACATACGTGCCGCCTTCATCTGACTGTCGGGGATTCGGGGACGAACGTCCGGCGTACGCCGGTGGCAGCCGCGCCGGGACGCGCGCCGGCGCGGGCGAACGGCCGCCGCGCGCGTGGCCACCGGTCTTTGCGTCCGCGGGCCGTGGGCGGATGGACGTGCCGGACCGGCCGCGCCGCGCTCATCGGTGAGCAGCCGGCTGTGGGCCGACGCCGACGGCCGGAGCCCTCTGCGGGATGCTCCGGACGGGCGGCGGGCGGGACGGCAGGGCCGCCGTCACGGGCGTCCGCGGGCGAACGGGATCATCGACGCCCGCGGAACCGCCTCCGGCCGGCGTCAGCGCGCAGCCGTACCGCGGGACGGCAGGGGTACGGCGTGCCGGGCACACGGGCGCGAGCCGGCGTGCGGGCCCGGCGTGGCGGACCCGGTCACGCGGCGCAGGCGGCGAGCTTGGACGGCGGGCCGCGCCGGCTGATCACGTGGCGCGGCGGGGCCGGGCGGAGCGGCCGCTCCCGGTCCGCCCGCACCGGCACCGGAGACGCGAACCCCGGCACCTCGTGCCCGGTCAGCAGCCGGATCAGCCGTACGGCGAGCCCGCGCAGCAGCCGCCACAGGGCGGCCTCGCCGCGCGCCAGCCACACCGCGGTGAGCCCGGCCGCCCACGCGTGGGCGACCAGCATGCCGAAGGTCGGGGCGAACCCGCCGTGCGGGTGCGCGATCGGGACGCCGTCGGCGGCCGCGGCGGGCCACATCGAGAACAGCAGGTGCAGCGCGACCTGCACCGCGCCGAGCAGCGGCAGGATCGTCCTCAGGGTGCGCTCCCGGCCGGCGGCCGGCACCGCGGCCGCGTACCCCACGGCGAGGCCGATCGCCACGCCCCGCCAGGTGACCACGCCGCCGGCGAACAGATGCGCAGCCAGCGCCAGCCCGAGACACACCACCGCGAACGCGGTGGCCCGGGCGAGACGGAACGTCCAGGCGGCGCGAGACATCGCATCGCCATCATGACACGCACCCCCGCCGGTCCCCCGGCCGACCGGCGGACTTCCTCACCCCGGCGGGGCGCTGCCGTACCGGGCGGAGCGGCCGGGGAGAGCCCGTGCCGTGCGCGGCCCCGCCGCCCCCGGCACCGGTCACCGCGGGCGGGCGGCGGCGTGCCGTACCGGTGCCCGCGAGCGGCGCGGCCGTGAACCGGAAAACCGGCCGCATAGCCGAAAAACGGCGCGCGGACGGGCGCGCCCGCCGCACCGTTCGACACGCCACCCGGGCGGCTGACCGGTCTTCCCTCGATCGCGCCGTATCCTCGCAGGTGAGCGTATTGATCACAGAGCGGCCACCCTGCTTTGCGGCTTACATCCTTCTCACAGGAAGACTGGGTAATATCGGCGCGCATGAGCTGGAAACGCAAGGTCAACGAGGCTCTGGCGGAGATCACCGGGTACCAGATCACCCGGTATCGCCCACAGCAGAGCCGTCCGCGCCCGGCCTCACGGGCGACTCCAGCTCCCACGGCACCGGCCGACCAGGTGCGGCCGCCCGCCGACCCGGAGCACGACCGGCTGGTCAAGTCGCCGATCTTCATCATGTCGCCGGTGCGCTCCGGATCGACGCTGCTGCGCGCGATGCTGAACGCGCACTCGATGCTGCACGCCCCGCATGAACTGCACGTGCGGCGGCTGACGGTGCAGTTCGGCACGAACCTCGCCGAGAAGGCGATGGCGGCGCTCGGCCACAACCAGGCCGACCTCGAGCATCTGCTGTGGGACCGGGTGCTCCACCGCGAGCTGGCGCGGAGCGGCAAGAAGTACATCGTCGAGAAGACCCCGGCGAACGCGTTCGCCTACCAGCGGATCGCCACCTGCTGGCCGGACGCCAAGTACATCTTCCTGCTGCGCCACCCCGCCTCCATCGCCCAGTCCTGGTACGAGGCGAGCCCGGAGAAGCGCACCCCCGAGGAGGCCGCCGAGGACGCCCTGCGCTACATGCGCGCGGTGAACAAGGCGCGCAAGGCGCTGCCCGGCCTCACCGTCCGGTACGAGGACCTCACCGCGAACCCGGAGGCCGAGGCGAAGCGGATCTGCGAGTTCCTCGGCGTGCCGTACGAGCCGGGCATGCTCGAGTACGGCATGCCGGACGTGATCGTGAAGGGGCTCGGCGACTGGAAGGAGAAGATCCGGGCGGGCCGGGTGCTGCCCGGCCGGGAGCTGCCGTCGCCCGACGAGATCCCGGAGCTGCTCCGGCCCATGTGCGTGGCCTGGGGCTACCTGCCCAAGGAGGGCGGCCCGGCCGAGGACGACGGAGCCGCCGGAAGGAGCGGCGAGCAGGACGGCGAGAAGAGCCCTGCGAAGAGCGCTGAGCAGGGTACGGAGAAGGACGAGCAGGAGACGCCCGCCTGAGCCCTGTGCCTCGCGGCCCCCGTCACGGCACGGAACCGGCCCGCGGCACGCGTCCCGCTCTCGGCGCCGGTCCGGGCCGGTCTGAGCATCGCCCCGGCGGGCAGGTGGACGAGGCGAGCATCCCGCCCGAGCGAAGGTGATCGACGGTGAAGATCCGCTATCTCCTCCTCCACGCCTACGGGATGGGCGGCACGATCCGCACGGTGTTCAACCAGGCGAGCGCGATGGCGGCGGCCGGACACGACGTGGAGATCGTCAGCGTGGTGCGGCGGCGTACCAAGCCGCAGTTCCCGCTCGACCCGCGGGTGCGGATCAGCACGCTGGTGGACCAGCGGGACGGGTACGGCCCGGACAGCCTGTGGCGCCGGATCCGCCGCAAGCTGCGCGGCCGGGTCGTGCCGAGCGACGAGTTCGCCGCCCGGTACTTCACCGAGCGGGTGGAACGGGCCACCATCGACGCGGTCGCGAACCTCGACGACGGGATCCTCGTCACCACCCGGCCGGCGCTCAACATCATCGGCGCCCGGTTCGCGCCCCGCCACATCGTGCACGTGGTGCAGGAGCACATGAACCTCGCCACGCACAAGCCGGACACCAAGCGGCACATCCTCAAGTACTATCCGCGCGCCGACGCGGTGGTCGTGCTCACCAACACCGACCGGGAGGAGTACCGCAAGGCGCTGCCCGGCACCCGGATCGAGCGCATCCCGAACTCCACCGTGCTGACCGGCCGCAGGCCCTGCGACCCGAACAGCAAGATCGTCATCGCCGCGGGGCGGCTCTACAAGCAGAAGGGCTTCGACCTGCTCATCCCCGCGTTCGCCCAGGTGGTCGCGGCCCACCCCGACTGGCGGCTGCGCATCTTCGGCACCGGCCCGCGCCGGCAGCGGCTGCAGGAGATGATCGAGGAGCTCGGCCTCACCGAGCACGTGCGGCTGATGGGCCGCAGCGACACCTTCGCGGAGGAGCTGGCCAAGGCCTCGCTGTTCGTGCTCAGCTCCCGCTTCGAGGGCCTGCCCATGGTGATGATCGAGGCGATGGGGCACGGCCTGCCCGTGGTGAGCTTCGACTGCCCCACCGGCCCGGCCGACGTGATCACCCACGAGAAGGACGGCCTGCTCGTCCCGCCCCGCGACGTCGACGCCCTCGCCCGCGCCATGATCCGCGCCATCGAGGACGTGGACCTCCGCAAGCGCCTCGGCGCCGCCGCCCGCGAGACCGTCCGGGCCTACACCCCCGAGGTCGTCATGCCCCAGTGGGAGTCCCTCTTCGCCGACCTCCTCGCCACCAAGGACGCCGGCGTCGCAGTGCGCTGACCGTCACACGCCCTCGCAGGGCGACGAATTCGGTCGAACATAATCGACATTTCTCTATAAACCGAAACATGCGATTCGCCCACCTTTTCGGACGCACCATAAATGGGCGGCAGGAAGCATCCGAAATCACAGATGCAAATCTTTACCAAAAAGCCATCGAGTATCCGCAATAACCAGTAGTAGGGTTCCGACATCGGGTGGTGACCCCACCCAAACAGCCGCTTTGCCTGCAAAAGATGCAGGAGACGTGGTGCCACCACTGCCGGAACCATGGGTATCCCGCGACTGGCCAGCGGGGACCTTTTTGTCCAAATTACCGGTCACCGACCGGAAGGCGCTGCTGGACCTCGGCATCCCTCGATGGCACTCGGCCGGCGAGACGCTCTTCCGTCAAGGGGACAAAGGCGACAGTGTCCTCGTTCTGCTCGATGCGGTGGTGATGGTGAAAGCGGGCGCGGAGAACGGCGTTGAGACGCTCATCGCCATCCGGGTCAGCGGCGACCTGGTCGGCGAGATGGCGGTGATCGACGACACGACGAGGTTCGCCACGATCACCACCTGCCGCCGCTCGCTCATCAGCCACATCCCCGGCCCGGTCTTCCTCGACTGCCTGCGGCGCAGGCCGTCCGTGGCGTTGACCGTCAACCGGATGCTCAGCGAACGACTGCGGCAGGCCGGCCGCCGCCGGCTCGACTTCGCGGGTTACGGCGTCGAGGTACGGCTCTGCCGCGCCCTGCTGGAGCTGGCGGACCGGTATGGGCGTATGGGTCCGACGGGCGCCATCGACGTCGGCGTCCGGCTCTCCCACGCGGAATACGGCGCGTTGATCGGCGCCACCAAGGAATCTGTGCAGCGGGCACTCAGGCGGCTCGCGGCGAAAGGATTGGTCGAGACGGGTCGCCGTCGCGTCTTGATCACCGACAAGGCAAGGCTCGCGAAGTTCGCGGACATCGTCACCTAGCCACGGACGAGGTCAGCAAGTTTGCCTCTTCGACGACTTTTGTCGTCGTTCGTGTCCCCCGCCTCGTGGCACGGTGCGTGTCAACCACGTCGCACGACTTATCCGGAGGCATACGGATGAGCGACTCCCGCATGCGCAAGATCCATCCGATGATCTCGCTCGATATCGAGAACTACAGCGGCCGGAACGAGGCGGAGCAGTTCCAGGCACAGAAAAGCCTCACCAACCTGGTGGAGACCGCCATGCGTGAGGCGGGCGTCGACCTGAACGACTGCTGGCCGCAGTTCTCGGGGGACGGCCTGTTCGCGGTGCTGCCCGCCGACACGCAGATAGACCGGTTCGCGGAGACGTTCATCGAGGAGCTCAACGTCCTCCTCGGCACCCACAACCGCCGCAGGCGCCCCCGCCCCTGGACCCCGATCCGCCTGCGCATGTCCCTGCACGAGGGTCCGGTGCGGACCGACGCCGCCACCGGCATCGCGGGTGATCCCGCGGTCGCGGTGAACCGGCTGATCGACGCCGAGGCGCTGCGGGTCGCGCTCGCCTGCTGCCAGGGCGCGGACCTCGCGGTCATCGTCTCCGAACGCATCTACACCGACCACCTCACCGCCGGGTACGGCTCGCTCGACCTCGAGACCTTCCGGCCGGTCCACGTCGCGGTGAAGCGAAACCGGTACCGCGCCTATCTCTACGTGCCGAACTGTGACCTGTACAAGATCCCCGAACTGGATCGTTTCAGCCTGCCCCCTGACTCACCTCCGGGTACGGACCCCGACTCGTCCTCTGGCGCGGCTCCGGACCCGTCCCCCTCCTCGCCTCCGCCGACGGCACCGAACCACGTCCAGCACATCACCCAGTCCGCCCACAACATTCGGGATTCCGTCGTGAACCAGACCAACTCGGGCGACATCAACCTCCGCGATATCAACCTGGGCGGCCGCAGATGACCGAGCCGACACCCGCTCCCGGGAACTCCACCGCCGCGGAGCACACCCCCGCCTCGGCCGTCGACAGCCCTCTGACCACCGGTGCCACTCCGGATTCGGGTCCCGTCACCGCGGCCGCCGGCGGCGCATCAGATGCGGATTCCGCCACCGCGACCGGCGAGAAGGTGGAGTCGCACGGTCACCAGGAGGACGAAGAGGCTGATGACGACAGGCCGCTCGGCCAGCGGCTCGCGTACGAGGCCGCAGAGCGCCGCATGCGCGAGGAAAGCCTGCGAACTTACGTCCACGGCTCCTCTCACCACATCGTGGGTGGCGCTCTCTTCGAGACGCACGGTGGCGACATCAACGTAGGGCTGGAACGCTCCGAAACGATCAAACGCCACCTGGTCGGTGAGCAGCTCGCACGGGAGATCGAGAACACTTTCGTCCCGACGTCCTCCTACAACAAGCTGGTCAGTCAGCTCGCCGTAGAGCAGGTCGTCGTGCTGAAAGGGCATGAGAGCAGCGGCCGGTTCTGGACCGCTCTCGCCGCGCTGGCCCAGTGGGCGGCCGAGAGACCTGGCCTGCGGCGCCACGGATGGCTCCAGGGCGTCCACGATCCACGCCGCATCGACGCGAGACGGCTCGACGAACACACGGGCTACGTGCTGGGGGCCACCAACGCGGAGTGGACTCGGCACGGCCGGAACGAGGTGATACGCCATCTGCAGTCCGTAGCGGACACCCTGCAGGGCCGTTTCGTCGTCCTGACCGGCCCCGACGGTCTGCCCGGGTACCCCGCGGTCGCGCACGACGCCCCGAATCCGCGTGCGGTATTCGAAAGCCGGCTCATCTGGCACCTGAGGCAACGCGGCCGCCCCTGCCCTCAGTCCCTTCTTCAAGCGCTCGCCCACATCGCGAGCGAGGACCGGCCGCCTGGGGAGAGTGACTTCCTGGCGAGGGAGGCGGCCGGCGTCCTCGCCGAGGGCGGGCGTGTCGAGGACTTCACGTCCGGCCTCCCGGATGCCTTGAGGGACCTGGCGAGGAGCCTGCTCTCCCAAGAGGACACCACCCTGCACCAGCGCTGTTTCCTTATCAGCCTGGCGGTGCTGAACGAACTCCCCCTCGTCACGGTGTCGCGTGCTGCCGCTCTCCTGCTCGAAATGCTCGCGCCGCCCAACCCGGCACCGGACACGACGGCTTCGCCGTCGTGGGAGTGGCTTCCCGCCTGGCTGGAGGCGGCCCAGGCCGAGCGCAGCGTTCGGGACAGTGTCACCCGGGTCCGCCTCCGGCGCCCCAGACTCGCGGGCGCGATCCTCGAAGTGGTC
The DNA here is from genome assembly GCA_003242605.1 of Actinomycetota bacterium. Lineage (GTDB taxonomy): Bacteria > Actinomycetota > Actinomycetes > Streptosporangiales > Streptosporangiaceae > Thermopolyspora. Next base: position 5,679 of record QGUZ01000113.1, on the reverse strand, counting down.
TGGGAGGAGGGGGAGAGCATTCGCGAGGCGGTCCTCGCCTGGCTGAAGCTCCTCGCCCAACGCCGGGACCGGCGCCACTGGGAGGTCCGGGTCAAGGTCGCTCATGCGATCGGGCGCATCGCGGCCTTCGATTTCAAGCTGATCGAGGCCGAGTTCCTCGACGAATGGAGCCGTTCCCAACGGCAATACGAGTCGTGGCTCGCCGCCTGGGCGCTGGAGGCGGCGTACGCGGCGAAGCCCTCCCCACAGGTGCTCGACTGCCTCGCTCGATGGGTGAGGACCGCGTCCACCCGGCGCACCGCGGCGCGGGCGTACGGTTCGCTCATCGGCCGGGAACGGATCGGCGAGGCACTCAAGGCATTCCGGTACATGGTGGCCCGATCCCTGCGCTGGAACCGCTACCTGCACGACTCCGTAGGCCGGGCACTCACCGAGGTGTACACCCCCACCACCGCGCCGGAGATTCTTGAGGAGCTCGCCGACTGGAGCGGGGAGGAACACGCCGGTCTCCGTCGCGTCGCCGCCCTTGCTCTCACACGCCTAGCCATGAGGAAGGACGACGAAGGGGACCGGCTGCAAATCGACGACCTCGACGCCGAGTCGTGGCTCGCCGCCGAGGAGCAGCTCGCCACAGCCTGGATCAATGCGTTGACCTGCGGCCTTAGCTCGGCCGCCCTGGAATGCGGGGTCACCCCGCCCGTGCCCGAGGCATGGGACGCGTTCGGATCGTGGGTGGCCGCATGGGATGACCTCTCGCAGCGCTACCGGATCGTCATCGAGCGCGTTTTCGAGAGGAGCACCGCCACACTGCACGGACCGCTCCGCCTCTACCTGTGCCACTGGTACCAGACGGGCGCCGCAGACGCCGATCTGTGCAAACACCTTCACACGCGCATGAAGGGCGGTACCACCTGATGGGTATCCTTCGCCGACTACAAGGATGGTTCCGGCGCCGCTCCGGTCCCCGCGCCTGTCCCGCTGACGGACCGGACAACCCGATCCTGCTCACCCAGCAATTCCTCCAGCCGCCACCGCGCCCGTGCGATCACCCGCCCGGTGAGGGCCTGCACGTGTGGGACGACCCGGTAGAGATCAAAACGCCCGCCCGAGGCGACGCATGGGACTTCGTCGTGACGGTCTGGTGCTCCTGGTGTGCCCAGCCGAAGACGGACAACGGGCTGGATCTAGCCGCCGAAATCAACACGACGCGGCGGATGGTGCAGCGACGTATCCACACCGTGGTGCGCGCTACGGCCCGCCAATTCCTCCCCCATCTCCCCGCCGAAGCCGAGGATGCCGTCAACGAGAGGCTGGCCGCGGTGTTCCTCGCGCCGGTTCACGACTGCGAGGACGTGACGGTCAGATGCACGGTGCAGGCATGGGTGGCCCCAAGCGAAGAGGTCCGGGAACGGCAGCGCGAGCTCTATCAAGGCCTGATAGAGGATCACGCCAAGTTGGAGAAGACGCGCAGCCGGGTGGCGCGGCTCGGCGAGGAGCGTGACCTGTGGGTCCCCTTCTTTGAGAAGAGCGAGGAGAACTGGCGCAGTCGCCACGCCGTGAAGCTCGCCGACGTCGGGGCGGCGGAGGTCATGGAGATCATGGAGCGCCTGCGGGAGGAGAAAGCCGAGGAGTTCCTCGAGACGCTCAACCGGGTGATGAGCGCCCAGCAGCAGGTCAACGTCTTCGATCTCGTCAAGAACAGCGAAAGCGTGCTCCGGTTCGCCCTCAAGCAACTCGGCGTGCACGTCCCCGAACCCTCGACGCAACTGCCGTGGGAAGACGCATGAACGCTCCACTGCGCTCGGCCGCTCTGGCCGGCCTCCTCCTTGTGTCGGCGTGTTCGCTCTTCAACGACCCGACGACTGTCACCGCCGAACCGGTGCCAGGGGCCGCCTGCGCCGCGCTCGAGCGGTTGGCGCGTGACAAGACCCCGACCGCGCAGGAGGTCGTCGTGGTGATCGACCGCAGCGCGTCCATGCGCGATGCGGAGACCGGCCAGAGCGCCGACTGGTACACGGCGATCTTCGGCGGCAAGGGTGTGCCGCACCAGGACGGCTCGATCAGTTTCGGCTCGGAGGCGGCGCTGATCCCGTCGATCAGCACGCCCGCCGTGATCCGGATCGGCGCGATCGACGGCGGGGAGAGCATCACCTGGCAGGGCGCGCCGATCTCGCTGCCGCGGATGACCGGTGGCGACCGTAACCGGCAGCTCTTCGCCGGGAACACCAGCGCCTGCCTGCGGGAGCGGATCGGCCAGGCCGCCCGGGAGCCCGCCGCCGAGCGGGGCAGCAACGTCATGGCCGCGTTCCGGCTGGGGACGCCCGAGGCGAGGGGGGCACGGCGCACCCTGGTCGTCGCCACTGACGGACTGGCCACGACCGGCTGCGCCGACCTGCGCCAGACCGCGATGCGGGACATCGGGCACGCCAAGCGCATCGTCCGGGCCTGCGCCCGGCAGCGAGCCGTACCCGAACTGAAGGATTGGGAAGTGCTGCTGCCGTGGGTGGGCGTGGTCGGGCCGGGACACCCGGAGCCCCAAGAGCCGCATCTGCACTGGCTCCGCACCCTGTGGACGGAGATGTGCGCGGAGGTCACCGGCGCCAAGGAGGGCTGCGACGTGAGGTCGAGTGCGCGTCCGCAACCCGCCGAGGATGCGGCGGCGGCGAAGGGGGCCGAGGACGAACCCGTCCGGTTCCGGCCCATCGCGACGCCCCCGAACCCGGTCCGTACCGAGACGCTCCCCAGTGACCTGCTCTTCGACGTCGACTCGGACCGGATCTCCGCAAAGGGGCGCAGGGCGCTGGAGGCGTTCGCCGAGAAGGTTATCCCGAAGGCGCCGGAATGGGTCCAGGTGGTCGGGCACACCGACGATCAGGGCGACGACGCGTACAACAAAAACCTTTCGCTCCGGCGCGCCGAGGCGGTGCGCCGCGTGCTGGAGGACGCCGGGCTCGGCGGCATCCGCGTCGTCGGGAAGGGCGAGACGTCACCCAAGTGTCCGGGGACGAGCGCCGCGGCGCGCCAGTGCAACCGCCGAGTGGAGATCAAGTACAAGGTGCGTGGTTGACATGGCCGGCAACGAATTTCATCGGGACGACGAAACGCCGGAGGACCGGTTCCAGCAGGACGACGACGGCGCGCTGGACGGTCGGCTCGTGCCGCCCGGTGCGAACACCAGCGCGAACGGCGTCGCGCAGCCGGTGCACCTGTGCCATCACGGATGCGACTGCTGGCAGCGCAACTTCGACGCGTACCTCCACCGCACCCCGCCCCGGCGGCCGGAACAGCTGGACAACCTGGAGGCGCACGCCCTGCTGTACGCCAAGAACCAGGGCTCGCAGCTCGTGCAGCGGCACGCCGACCGGCTGAACGCGCAGCGCGAGCGGCTGATCAGCGCGTACCACGCGGCGGACGCATCCCTCTCCGAGCTGCGCGCCGTGGTGCGCGCTGAGGAGCTCGGCGCGGCCGTGCGGGGCCTCCGGCGGGTGAAGGAGGCGCGGATCGAGAGCGGATCATCGCCACCGCCGCTCTGGCTGCGGGCGCTCGCCTGGCCCACGATCATCGCGGTCGGCCTCTTCGACACCTGGTACTTCAAGGGGGTCTTCCAGCAGTTCGTCGGGAACACCGACATCAGCGCCCTGGAAGAGGTTCTGACCCTGCTGCCCGGGTTCGCGCTCACCGTCGGGCTGCTCATCTCCGGCACGATCCTCGGCGGGCCGGTGTACCGCGCCCGGCGGACCCACCACGAGCGGCAGCGGAACCGCACAGGCCTGGCCCGCGCCCTCGCCGGGCTCGTGTTCTGGGCGTTCCGCCTCACCCTGCCCGCCCTGCTCGTCCTTTGTGCCCTGGTCTGGGCCGTGCAGCGCACCCGGGAGGCGAACGCCGCGCTCGGGCAGGCCGGCGACGTGCCGTACCTCGAGCTGCCGACGGACTTCGTGGCGATCCTCATCGTCACGCTCACCCTCTGCGCCCTGGCATTGAAGATCGTCGCCTATGACCCGCTCGTGAGCGAGGAGTACCGCGCCCGCAGGCGGCTGTGGCGGGCGAACCGGGTGAGCACGCGCCTGCTGCGCAAGGCAGGAAAGCTGGTGAAGCGGCACGATATCGCCTGGAGTGATCTGAAGGCGCTGCGCGAAGAGATGATCGCCCGGATCGCCGAGCGGTACGGCGCGGCGTACCAGTTCGTGCTCTACTCTCGTGGCTTCCACGACAAGGCGGGAGGCGTGCCGCCGGCTTTCGCCACCGCGGGGCGCACCGATTCGCTCCGCGACCGGGTCCGCCCCGAGCTGCACGGCGTGACCGGTCCCGAGCCGGAGTTCGGCGCGCTGCAGGAGGTGGACGACGCGCTCCGGCGGTTCGCGCCCGAGCAGCTGGCGGAGGAGCTGCAGCGGCTGCGGGAGGCGTGGGTCGCGCAGCGCGGCGACGGCGCCCCGGTCACGCCGGCCACGGTGCCCGCACGGTTGGCGGACGAGGCCCCATGACGAATCCGACGGAGCAGGCGGCCGAGTACGCCCGCCACCTGCTGGGCGAGATCAAGGCCGAGATGAGCCGGGCCGACACCAAGGCGTCGATCATGCTGGGGGCGACGGCGGTGGCGGTCGGGGCAACGCTCGGCGGGCTGTTCGCGGGGGACTGGCGGCCGCACTACCTCGGCGGCGGGCAGTGGCTGTGGTGGTGCGGCGCCGCCCTGACCTGTGCGGCGATCGTGATGTTCCTCGCCGCCGTGTACCCGCGGCTGGGCCACGGGCGGACCGGGGAGCTGATCGGGTTCTACGGCGACGCGGCGCGGCAGCGGTCGCCGTACGCGCTGGTCGCGGCGCTGGAGCGGTCCTCCCGTGCCGAGCTGGAGGCGCTCGCCGAACAGATCGCGGTGCTCAGCAGGCTGGTGCGGGCCAAGTACCGGCTGATCCAGGCGGGGGTGTGGACGCTGGCGGCGGCCACCGCGGCGCTGGTGACGTCGCCGTTCCTCGGCTGATCGCGCCCGGCTTGACCAACGATCTCACTTAGGTCAAGATCGATTCGCAAAGGACGGCGGCGGTGCCGCACCGCGGCCGTGCGAGCACCGGGGTGCGCGCGAGCGCGGTCGCCGCACCCCGGTCTTCCTGCCGTGAGAGCGCTCTCAGAGTACCGGGGTGTTTCGCCCGGGTTACGTGAATTGTTATTTCCTCTCGCCTTGACTGTGCGAAAAGTCACGCCGACGCTGTGCTGAGAGCGCTCTCTCCTTGATCGGTCCCACCCGCACCCCTGGAGGGTCCATGGGTAGCTCGCACGCATGGCGCCCCGCAGGCCGGCGCGCCCGCTCCCCGATCCGCGCCCGCCTGCTCGCCACCGTCGCCGGCGTCGCGCTCCTCGGCGGCATGGTCGCGATCACGCCCGCCGCCGCGGCCACCGCGCCGCCGCCGGGGCCGGGTCCGGCCGGTCCGGGCCCGGCGAAGCCCGGCGGCCCCGGCCCCCACCCGCCGCAGGGTCCGCAGGGCCCGCAGGCCTGCACCCCGATCCCCAAGCACCTGCCGAACCTGCGCGACTGGCCGAAGGTGCCGAGCCGGTTCCGCAAAGACCCGCCCGACGAGAAGCGCATCGACGAGCTCCTCAAGAAGATGACGCTTGAGGAGAAGGTCGGCCAGATGACCCAGCCGGAGATCTCCGCCATCACCCCCGAGGAGGTGAAGCAATACAACA
>QGUZ01000441.1 GCA_003242605.1 Actinomycetota bacterium | reverse complement strand
TGCTCGACGGCGAGTTCTGGCAGGGCGCGCTGCTCGGCGCGGTCGTCGTGGTGTTCGCCACCCTCGGCGACCTCATCGAGTCGGTGATCAAGCGCGACCTCGGCATCAAGGACATGGGCACCCTGCTCCCGGGCCACGGCGGGGCGATGGACCGCCTCGACTCGCTGCTGTTCACCCTCGTCCCGGTGTGGGTCCTGCTCTCGCTGTTCGTCTGATCGGCGTTCGTCTGATCGGCTGATCGGCGAGGTCCGGCCGATCCGGTACGGCGAGCCGGGCGGGCCCGGGCGGGCTCAGACGGGAAGGCGGCGGGCCACGTGCCGCGCCAGCCCCTCGGGATCGTGCCCGGCGACGCCGAGCTCGGCGTCGGTGACCGGGACGAGCCACAGCCAGCGCACGGTGTCGCCGGCGATGACGAGCCCGGACGGGTCGGGCAGGTGGCCGAGGCCGGTGAGCATGAGCACCCCGCGGTAGCCGCCGGGGACGGGGAAGCCCGCGTGGTCGTGGTACCAGCGGGCGGTGTGGCCGTGGCCGAGCCAGGTGACCGACCGCCACGGGTAGCGCGCGAGCCACAGGAACAGCCGCGCGGCGTCGCGCGGATCGCCCCGGGTGGCGAACGCGAGCTCCACCCGGGCGTAGGCGTCGGGCCGGTCGATGTACTGCTCCACCTGCGGCATGCGCTGGCAGCTCATGCCGACCGTGCTCAGCACCGCGTAGTCCCGCCCCGGCACCGCCGGGCGCTCGGTGACCCCCACGGTCGGCAGGCCGCCGTCGCTCACGTCCCAGTAGCGGCCGGGCGGGCCGACCGTGGCGTCGAGGTGGGCGAACAGGTACCGGAGGTAGGACTCCCAGGCGCCCGCGGTGCGCCGCCAGGACCAGAACGCGCGGGCCCGCTCGACCCGGGGGCCCAGCCCCTCCATCGCCTCCTCCAGCGGCCAGGCGAACGGGGTCTCGCCGATCGCGTCGCGCGCGTACCCGGGCAGGCCGCGCTCCAGGTCGGCCCAGCCGGGGATGACCGCGAGCAGCGCGCCGTCCTCGAACAGCGCCACCCCGTCGCCCTCCTCGAACCAGAGCACCTCCAGCCGCGCCGGATCGAGCGGCGGCCGCCCGCCGGGATGGCGGGTGCCGGACCGCGGCATCACCGGCGGCAGGCCCGCGCCGAGGCGGCGCAGGTCCACCGTGTCCGGGGCGGGGACGTGGTTGGCGAGCCAGACGGCGCCGTGGACCACCCCCTGCGGATCGCACAGGTAGGCTACGGAGGATGCCTCGTCGCCCTCGACCACGAGGGTGCGGCTGCCGTAGGGGTTGGTGTCGGTCAGCACCTCCCTTCCGGCCGGAGGTGTTCCGCCCCGAAATGTCGCCATAGGTCAGGACCTTAAGGTGGTGGGCGGCGGGGAGAAACCGTCCGTCCGCAACCGATACCCCGACATCGGAGACCCACGATGACCACCCAGCTCACCTTCGTCGCGCCCCGCCGGGCCAAGCCGCCCCGCCACCTGGCCGACCTGACCATGGCCGAGCGCCGGGCGGCCGTCGCCGAGCTGGGGGAGAAGCCGTTCCGCGCCGACCAGCTGTCCCGGCACTACTTCGCCCGGCTGACCGACTCGGCCGAGCACATGACCGACCTGCCGGCCGCGGTCCGGGAGCGGCTCGTCGCCGACCTGTTGCCGAACCTGCTCACCCGGGTACGCGAGGTCGCCTGCGACGGCGGCACCACCCGCAAGACCCTGTGGCGGCTGTTCGACGGCGCCCTGGTCGAGTCGGTGCTCATGCGCTACCCCGACCGGGTCACGATGTGCGTCTCCTCCCAGGCGGGCTGCGGCATGGGCTGCCCGTTCTGCGCGACCGGGCAGGCGGGCCTCACCCGGAACCTGTCCACCGCGGAGATCGTCGAGCAGGTGGTCGCGGGCGCCCGCGCGCTCGCCCGCGGCGAGGTCCCCGGCGGCCCCGGCCGGGTGAGCAACGTCGTGTTCATGGGCATGGGCGAGCCGCTCGCCAACTACAAGGCGGTGCTCGGCGCGGTGCGCCGCCTGGTGGCCCCGCCGCCCGAGGGCCTGGGGCTCTCGGCCCGGCACGTCACGGTCTCCACGGTCGGCCTCGTCCCGGCGATCGAGCGGCTGGCGAAGGAGGGCCTGCCGGTCACCCTGGCGGTGTCCCTGCACGCCCCCGACGACGAGCTGCGCGACACCCTCGTCCCGGTGAACACCCGGTGGAAGGTCGCCGAGGTGCTCGACGCCGCCTGGGACTACGCGCGGCGCACCGGGCGGCGGGTCTCCATCGAGTACGCCCTGATCCGGGACGTCAACGACCAGGAGTGGCGGGCGGACCTGCTCGGCCGCCTGCTCAAGGGCAAGCTCGCCCACGTCAACCTGATCCCGCTCAACCCCACGCCCGGCTCCAAGTGGACCGCGTCCCGCCCCCGGGACGAGCGCGCGTTCGTCCGCCGCCTCGAGGCGCACGGCGTGCCGGTGACCGTGCGCGACACCCGCGGCCGCGAGATCGACGGCGCCTGCGGCCAGCTCGCCGCCTCCGGCCCCGGCGCCCGCCCCGGCGAGCGCCCGGCCCGCCCGCGGACCGGCGGCGCGCGGCGGGCCCGCGCGGAAAGTGCTCCGCAGGGCGGAAAGAGATCTTCGACACGCGGGATGAATCTGGCACGCTGAGACGGGCGGATCGGGACAATAGAGAAGATCGACGGAACTCGGGGGCGCGGACCGGAGGAGTCAGTGAACCGCTTTCCACGGGTACCGCCGGTGGTCCCCGGCTACGATCCGGACGAGGTGGACGCCCTGATCAAGCGGATCGAGGCCACGCTCGGCAAGGGCGTCCTCGAAGGCGAGCCGGTGACCGCGGACGAGCTCCGTGCCGCCCGGTTCCGGGTGCGCCTCGGCGGCTACAACGAGATCGCCGTCGACTACGCCCTCGAGGCGTTCATCATCGCGGTGGAGAACAAGGACGTGCCGCCCCGGCGCGCGGAGAGCGCCGGCACCGCCGGGCGGACGGCGGACCCGGACGCGGAACGCGCCCCGGCCCCGCCGCGCGACCCGCACCCGCCCGAGCGGCGGCCACCCGAAGCGGCCCACGCCGCGGCGCCCCGGGCGGACGCCTCGGGCACGTCGGGTCCGGAGGCGAGGGCCGTACCCGACCGAACCGAGGACGCGCGCCGCGCCGGTACGGCGCTGCCGCCGTGGCCGGTGCCGCCGCAGGAGCCGGGCCGGAACGGCGCGGCGGCCGCCCCGCCGTGGCCGGCCACGCCCGCGGCCCCGCCGGAGCCCGCCGGGACGGTGCCGCGGGCCGATGACACCGAGGCCGGTACGGCCGAGCCCGGCTCGGCCGGCGGCGGCGGCGGGAGCGCCGAGGCGGCGGGCACGCGGCGGGAGCCCGGCCCGGACGCCGCCGCGGCCCAGGCGGACGCGGCCGGGGGCGGGACGGGCG
>QGUZ01000112.1 GCA_003242605.1 Actinomycetota bacterium | reverse complement strand
TGTTTAAAGAGCCGGGGCGCCGCGCCCCCCCGCCGGGGCGCCGGCTTCCCCCCCCGCCCCGCGGGCCCTCTCCCCGCCGCTGCCGGAGCCCGAGCCGCGTCCGCCGGCCGCGCCCGCGTCGCGCGCCCCGGCCGGGGCCACCGCGGCGCCGCCGCTCCGGGCCGCGCACGACACCGGCCCCGGTACGGCTCCGCCGCCGTTCGCCTGGCCCGACGACCCGGCGGGCGGCTCCGCGCCGGACGGCGAGGGGCAGGGGCGGCCCGCGGACTGGGAGCCGTGGCCGGGACCGGCGCACCGGGCGGGCTCCCGGCCCGCGACGCGGCGCCGCCGCAGGAAGCGCACCCGCGCCGCCACCGCCACGCTCGTCCTCGGCATCGCCGGCCTGGTGACGTTACCGTTCTGCGGGGTCGGCGCGGTCGCCGCCGTCGCCGGGCTGATCACCGGCGTGGTCGCCGTCACCCGGAGCGCGGCCCGCGGCCGGGCCGTGACCGGCCTGCTGCTGTGCGCCGCCACCCTGGTGATCGCGGTCGCCGCGGCCCTGTGGGTGGCCGCCACCGGGGTGGGCAGCTGCCTCGACGAGAGCCTCTACCCGACCCGGGCCGACGCGGAGGCGTGCGTCGCCGAGAAGCTCGGCATCCCGGCCGAGCCCGGCTACTAGCCGCCCTCCCGCGCGCCGTACGGCCCGCCGGCGGTCACCCGGCCTCGAGCGGGAGGAACGGGGACAGGTCGGCCCGTACGCCGCTCGCCAGGACGCGCCCCGCGGCCACCGCGCCGGCCCAGTCGAGGCGGCCGGTGGCGAGCTCCAGCCAGGTCCGCGGGTCGAGCTCGACGAGGTTCGGCGGCGTGCCGCGGGTGTGCCGGGGCCCCTCGATGCACTGCACCGCGGCGTACGGCGGCACGCGCACCTCGACCGCGCGTCCCGGCGCCTTCGCGGCGAGGAGGTCGAGCAGGTGCCGTACCGCGGCCCGCGCGGCCTGCCGTTCCGGCTTCAGGCCGCGCTCGTAGGCGCGCAGCACCGCGGCCACGCACGCGGCCGGGACGGCGGAGTCGGGACCGTCGAAGGCGGGCTCGCCGAGCGCGAGGAGCTGGGCGTCGAGCGCCTCGCGCACCCTGGGGTCGGGTCTGCGGGATGGCACCCGTCCATTCTCCCGGCCCGGGCCCGCCGCCGCACGGGCGGTCACCGCCGCCGCCCGCGGGTATCGGGGTGAAAGATGAACCGGTCATGCGGCGACGGTTCATCGTCCGGGAGGTCGTCGTTCATCCCGAGTTCGAACAACGGTCGTAGCGTCCCGCCGGGACAACCGCCAGACCTTGGAGGATCCAGTGGCGAATCCGTCGCCCCGTCGTACGCTGCCGTTGCTGTCCGTGCCGCGCACGGGCGGACGGGATCCGATGACGTGCCGGTTCCGGTGCGGCAACAGCTGCGACCACGAGATCGCCAACACCAGCGACAACCCGTACTTCGGTGACATCCTGTCGGCCGCGCTCTCCCGCCGCGGCGCGCTGCGGGCCGGCGTGCTCGGCACCATGGTCGTCTCGGTCGGCGCCACCGCCCTCGCGGCTCCGGCCGCCGCGCAGGCCGCCGATCCCGGGCGCAAGGGGGGCGGCCACGGGCCGGGGCATGGGCCCGGGCGGGGGAACGGGCGGGGCAGGCTCGCCTTCACGCCGGTCGCGCCGAACACCAAAGACGAGCTCGTCGTGCCCGAGGGCTACGAGTCGGCGGTGGTGGTGCGCTGGGGCGACCCGGTGCTGCCGGACGCGCCGGAGTTCGACTTCGACAACCAGACGGCCGAGGCCCAGGCGAAGCAGTTCGGCTACAACTGCGACTACGTCACGTTCTTCCCGCTGGGCCGGGACCGCGGGCTGCTCTGGGTGAACCACGAGTACACCGACGAGAACCTCATGTTCCGCGGGTACACCGGCGGCGACAACGCGACCGAGGAGCAGATCCGGATCGCGCTCGCCGCGCACGGCGGCTCGATCGTGGAGCTGCGCCGGGTCGGCCGGTCCGGCCGCTGGGAGCTCGTCACCACCGGGCGCCGCCGCTACAACCGCCGCATCACCGCCGAGACCCCGATGCGGCTGTCCGGCCCGGCCGCGGGCAGCGACCTGCTGAAGACGGCCGCCGACCCGACCGGCCGCCGGGTGCGCGGCATGCTCAACAACTGCGCCGGCGGCGTCACCCCGTGGGGCACCGTGCTCACCTGCGAGGAGAACTGGAACCAGTACTTCGTGGGCGGCGACGGCGTGCCCGAGGCGAACAAGGCGGCCCTGGAGCGGTACGGCGTGAGCACGAGCCGGGCGGTGCCGAGCGGCAGCCGGCGCTTCGACCGGGTCGACGAGCGGTTCGACCTGTCGAAGCACCCCAACGAGATCAACCGCTTCGGCTGGGTGGTGGAGATCGACCCGTTCGACCCCGACTCCACCCCGGTCAAGCACACCGCGCTGGGCCGGTTCGCGCACGAGGGCGCCACCACCACGCTCGCCCGGGACGGCCGGGTGGTCGTCTACATGGGCGACGACGGCCGGTTCGAGTACATCTACAAGTTCGTCTCCAAGGGCCGGTTCCGCCGCGGCGACGACCGCCACAACCGCAGGTTGCTGGAGGAGGGCACCCTGTACGTGGCGAAGTTCACCGGCGACAGCCCGAAGCGCGAGATCGACGGCTCGGGCCGGCTGCCCCGGGACGGCGCCTTCGACGGCCGCGGCGAGTGGATCCCGCTGGTGAGCGGCGACCGGTCGTTCGTGCCCGGGATGAGCGCGGCCGAGGTGCTCGTGTTCACCCGGATCGCCGCGGACAAGGTCGGCGCGACGAAGATGGACCGGCCCGAGGACGTCGAGCGCAACCCGGTCACCGGCGCGGTGTACGCGGCGCTCACCAACAACGGCGACCGGACCGCGGCCCAGGCGGACGAGGCGAACCCGCGGGCGAAGAACAAGCACGGGCACGTCCTGGAGATCGTCGAGCAGGGGAACGACCCGGGGGCGACCCGGTTCCGCTGGTCGATCCCGCTGGTGTGCGGCGACCCGAACGACCCCTCGACCTACTTCGCCGGATACGACAAGTCGAAGGTGTCCCCGATCTCCTGCCCGGACAACCTCGCCTTCGACGCCGACGGCAACCTGTGGATCGCCACCGACGGCAACGCCCTCGGCTCCAACGACGGCCTGTTCGCGGTGCCGGTGACCGGCCCCGAGCGCGGCCGGGTGCGCCAGTTCCTCACCGTGCCCCGCGGCGCGGAGACCTGCGGCCCGCTCGTCACCGACGACCAGCTCAGCGTGTTCGTCGCGGTGCAGCACCCGGGCGAGATCAGCGGCGCGAACCCGGACAACCCGGCGAGCCGCTGGCCCGACGGCGACCAGCCGCGCCCCTCGGTCGCCGTGGTGTGGCACAAGCGCGGCAGGAAGATCGGTTCCTGACCCGGCACCCCCAACCCGGTACGGCCCGGTCCGGCGGGGCCTGCGCGCGCCCGCGGGGCCGGGCCGTACGCTGGGGGCGGTCGCCCGGCGGTCGGGCGGCCGCTGTGGCCGGTCGCGGGGCCGGTCGGGACGACGGACGGGGGGGACGATGCGGCCCACGACGAGGATCGCGGCCGGTCTGCTCGCGGCCTGGGCGGTGCACGACCTGGAGGAGCTGCTCACCATGCGGCGCACCGCGCGGGAGCTCCTGCCGCGGCTGCCTCGCTGGGTGCCGATCCCACACGAGCTGCGCCGCGACGGCCTCGAGCAGCGCCACATCAATCTGGCGGTCGCGCTCATGGGCCTGGCGATGGCGACGGCGTCCGCGGCCGGGGTGCGCTCCGGGGGCCGCTCGCCGCTCTTCCGCGGCGCGCTGCTCGGCTTCGGCGTGCACGGCTTCACGCACATCGCGATGGCGCTCGCCGCGCGCCGCTACGTCACCGGGGTCGCCACCGCCCCGACCGTGGTGATCCCGTTCTGGCTGTGGGCGCGGCGCGAGCTCGCCCGGGCGGGCGTCCGCGACGACGATCGCGCGGCCGTGCTCGCCGCGCTCGCGTTCCTCCCGCTGGTGCCGGGGGCGCACGCCGCGGCCCACCGGCTGCTCCGCGGCCGCCGCTAGTGCGGGCCGGCCGTCCGCGCCGGTCCGCCGGGCCGCCCCCGGGTGCCCGTTCTTGCGTTCTCGTGCGCGATATTGATCACAGTCGCTCTATGATCGTCTCGTCGGTATCCGACGCTTCGGGATGCCGGTCACTCTCTTCCACGGGCACAGGGGGCGCTTCACCCATGCGATTACCTCGCTACCGTGCGTGATCGAGCATGTGCGTGACCGAGCCGGGCGGCGCCGAGGGCCGCGGCCGGGAGCGCGACTGGGATACAGCGCGCCCGCCTTCGCCCGCCCGCCTGTGCGGCATCGTGGAACCCCCGGAGACAAGGCATGGCTGACGCCGGCGACAGGCATCATCTGGATCTTCCCGTCCATCCCAGCGCCGCCTCGCAGGCGCGCCGGCACGTACGCGAGATGCTGTCCCGGTGGGGGCTCGACGGGCTGCGGGAGACCGCCGAGCTGGTCGTCAGCGAGCTGGTGACGAACGCGGTGAAGGCCGCCGGCGGCGGGGACGCGGAGGCGGCGGCCCGGGGCGCCGCGGCGCCCGCCGGGTACGGCGGGGCGCGCGTGGTGCCGGCCGGGGACATCCTGTCCGACCCGATCCCCGGCGCGGCCGCCGGGAGCCGGGCGGGCTCGCCGAACCACCGGATCGGGCTCGACGTGTACCGCACCGGGGCGCTCGTGGTGCTCGAGGTGTGGGACCCGAGCCGGGTGCCGCCCACGCTGAAGAACGCCTCGCTCGACGAGGAGGGCGGCCGCGGCCTCATGCTCGTCGACGTGTTCGCGGAGAAGTGGGGGTACCGCTGGCCGGTGCCCGGCGGCAAGGTGGTCTGGTGCGCGCTCGCCGTACCCGAACAGGACCTCGCCGGGGCGTCAGGCGCGGCGGCGCGCGGCGGCGGCGAAGGCGATGCTGAGCAGCGTGACCGCGCAGAGGAAGGCGTAGGCGCGGGTGAAGCCGGTCATGAGCTGGTCCACGGCGACCGGGGAGAGCCGCGACAGGGTGCCCTGGTAGACCTGGGCCCGCAGCTCCGCGGAGACCGGCCCGGTGAGCACGCCGAGGGAGGTGCCGACGCTGAGCACGATCCCCACGTTCATGATCATCAGGCGGAAGCCGTTCACCACCCCGCGGGAGCCGGGCGGCAGCAGGTTCATCACGTAGGTGGTGTTGCCGGTGAGGAACATCCCGTTCCCGGCCCCGGCGAGGAACAGGCCCGCGGCGATCACCGCGTACGGCGTGGCCGGGTCGGCGGTGAGCGTGAGCAAAAGCAGCCCGGCGCAGCCGATCGCGGCCCCGGCGACCGAGGCGGCGTACGGCGTGAGGCGGCGCTCGAGGAACCCGGCGAGCGGCGAGGCGAGGGTCATCCCGATCGGCGCGGGCAGCACGGCGAGACCCGCGGTGAGCGTGTCCATGCCGAGCGCGGCCTGGAAGTAGAGCGCGCTCACCACGATCAGCGAGGCGCGGGCGAGGGCGTTCCAGAACGAGGCGGTGTTCGCCATCGCGAGCAGCCGCTCGCCGAACAGCCGCAGGTCGAGCGCGGGGTTGGCGGCCCGCCGCTCCACCGCGACGAGCACCGGCAGTAGCGCGAGCGCGAGCGCGCCGGCGAGCAGCACGCCGGGGGAGAAGTCGCCGGAGCCCATCTCGGAGAGCGCGACGAGCGCGGCCGCGATCACGACGAAGATGAGCACGTTCCCGGCGAGGTCGAGGGAGGCCCGCGGCCCGCGCGGGGTACGGCGCAGCGTGACCGCGCCCCAGACGATCCCGGCGAGGCCGAACGGCACGTTGAGCCAGAAGATCCAGCGCCAGCCCGCCACGTCCGCGATCACGCCGCCGAGCGTGGGCCCGACGAACTGCGCGATCGAGAACGTGGCGAGGTAGACGCCCATGCCGCGGCCGAGCCGCCCGGGCGGGAAGGCGTCGGCGATGAGCACCGTCCCGTTCGCCAGGATCATCCCGGCGCCGATGCCCTGCAGCGCGCGCAGCGCGATCAGCGGCTCGACCGCGGGCGCGAACCCGGCGAGCAGCGACGCCACGGTGAACAGGGCGAACCCGAGCAGGTAGATCTCCCGCCGCCCCACGAGGTCGGCGAGCCGGCCGAAGAACACCAGCGTCGAGGTGCTGACGAGCAGGTACGACAGCAGCACCCAGGAGGAGGCGACGGGCCCGGCGCCGAAGTGCCGCACCATCACCGGCAGCGCCACGTTGAGGGTGCTGACGCTGAGCCCGATCAGCGCGATCCCGATGCCGGTGACCGAGACCACCCGCCAGGCGTAGCGCATGCGGGCGTCGTGTTCCGGGGTGCCGGGGAGATCATGGGGGACGGCGATCACGCCCTTCAGTGTGGCCGAGGCGCTTTGCGAAGTCTGTCCGGCTTCCCGGATAGCGGAACGCCGGTCTCACGGTACGGCGGGGCGTGCGGCGTCGCGGGCCGGGGTGGTGCCCGCGTCCTGCCGCGCACCGCGCGCGGCCCGGCGAGGCGTCGGCGGTGGCGTGCCGGTACGGCGTGGCGGTTCGCGCCCCCGCGCCGTGCCCGCGCCCGTGTGGCGGGTGCCCCGCCGGTACGGGGGCGAAATCCGATGCCGATCAGCCGCCGGGGCCGGACGGCGGTGCGACTCTAGCCGCGATTAGGGGACAAAAGGGTAAATGGGCGTTTGATTCAATATGTGCAGTTTTCGCGGGTACACGCGATTTCTGGAACCGTTCCGATGGTGGCCGGGAAACCCGCGGCACTGGTATAACGACCACGGTCATTTCACGATGGCCGTCCGTCCCTTCCTTTCTCGGCGATGAAGGGAGACCGGGCGCCCGGGGCCGTCCGCGGTCCCGGGCGTTCCGCACGCCCGGGCCAGGGGTGGTGCCGGCCTGCCGCGTCGCGAGAAAGCGGCCACACCATCGCCACCGGCGGCCGGAGCGCCCACGGCTTCGGCTCCGCGCCCGTCGCCGGCGGCGGCGAGCCGACCGGCCGCCAGGAACGCCGGCGGCACCGGCCATGTGATCTGCGGCCGATCGCCCACACCTCCGGGAACGGCGAGGGGGCGTGGTCCCGGCCGGATCGCGAGCGCAGGGAAAAGGCCGATACGGCGGTGCCGTACCGGCCTTTCGCGGTCTTGCGGACGGCGATCAGTCTCCGAAGACGGCGGGCAGCGTGCGCTCGTAGGCGTCGCGCAGCTCCGGCAGCGGGATCTCCAGCACGCCCTCGACGGTGAGCGACGACCCGCCGGTGGTGCCGAGGGTCTGGTACGGCACGTCGTTGACGGCGCACAGCTTGACCAGCGCGTCGAAGTGCTCCGGCCGCACCGCCACCACCGCCCGCGCCGTGGTCTCGCTGAACAGGTCGGTGAACGCGTCGTCCCCCGGCGTGGCCACGGTGCAGCCGACGCCGTGCAGCAGGCACGCCTCGGCGAGCGCGACGCCGAGCCCGCCGTGGGACAGGTCGTGCGCCCCGGCGATCAGTCCGCGCGCCGCGCCGGTCACCAGCACGTCGGCGAGGGCGCGCTCCTCGTCGAGCCGGGCCCGCGGCGGCAGCCCGCCGAGGTGGCCGTGCGCCACCCAGGCCCACTCCGAGCCGCCGAACTCCTCGAAGGTCTCGCCGAGCAGCACCACGCGCAGCCCGGCCTCGGGGAAGCCGGGGGTGATGCGCTTGGCCACGTCGTCGAGCACGCCGAGCACGCCGACGATCGGCGTGGGGTGGATCGCCACCGACCCGGTCTGGTTGTAGAACGACACGTTGCCGCCGGTCACCGGCACCCCGAGGGCGCGGCAGGCGTCCGCCAGGCCCCGGGTGGCCTCGGCGAACTGCCACATCACCTCCGGGTCCTCCGGCGAGCCGAAGTTGAGGCAGTTCGTCACCGCGAGCGGCCGCGCCCCGGTCACCGCCACGTTCCGGTACGCCTCGGCGAGTGCGAGCTGCGCCCCGGCGTACGGGTCGAGCCTGGCGTACCGGCCGTTGCCGTCGGTGGCGAGCGCGATGCCCCGGCGCGTCTCGGCCGCCTCGGGGGCGACGCCCGGCACCACGTCGCCGACCCGCAGTACCCCGGCGTCGGCGGGCATCGCCAGCACCGTGTTGCCCCGCACGTACCGGTCGTACTGCGAGGTCACCCACTCCTTGGAGGCGATGTTCGGGGAGGCGAGCAGCTCCAGCAGCGTGGCCCGCAGGTCGCCCGGCCGGGGCAGCCGGCGCGGGCTGTCGGCGTTGAGCGCGGCCTGGTCGGCGGGCTCGTGGTACGGCCGCTCGTAGACCGGGCCGTCGTTGGCGGCGGTGCCCGGCGGGATGTCGACGATCGTCTCGCCGCGCCAGGTCATCACCAGCCGCCCGGTGTCGGTGACCTCGCCGATCACCGTGGCGGGCACGTCCCACTTCGCGCAGACCTCGAGGAACGCGGGCACGTCCGCGGGCTTGACGATCGCCATCATGCGTTCCTGCGACTCGCTCATGAGGATCTCCTCCGGCCGCAGCGACGGGTCGCGCAGCGGGACGAGATCGAGGTCGATGCGCATGCCGCCGGTGCCCTTGGCGGCGAGCTCGGTGGTGGCGCAGGAGATGCCGGCCGCGCCGAGGTCCTGGATGCCGACGACCAGGTCGGCCTCGAACAGCTCCAGGCAGCACTCGACCAGCAGCTTCTCCATGAACGGGTCGCCGACCTGCACCGACGGCCGCTTCGCCTGGGACTCCTCCTCGAAGGTGGCCGAGGCGAGCACCGAGGCGCCGCCGATGCCGTCCGGGCCGGTGCGCGCGCCGAACAGCACGACCTTGTTGCCCGGGCCGGGCGCGGTGGCGAGCTTGATCCGGTCCTTCCGCAGCAGGCCCACGCAGAGCGCGTTGACCAGCGGGTTCCCGGCATAGCAGGGGTCGAAGGCGACCTCGCCGCCGATGTTCGGCAGGCCGAGGCAGTTGCCGTACGAGGAGATGCCCTCGACCACGCCGGGCAGCACCCGGGCGGTGTCCGGCGCGTCGATCGGGCCGAACCGCAGCGAGTCCATCACCGCGACCGGGCGGGCGCCCATCGACAGGATGTCGCGCACGATGCCGCCGACGCCGGTGGCCGCGCCCTGGTGCGGCTCGACGTACGACGGGTGGTTGTGCGACTCGATCTTGAAGGTGGCGGCCCAGCCGTCGCCGATGTCGACCACGCCCGCGTTCTCGCCCATGCCGACGAGCAGCGCGTCCGACTTGGGGGCCTTGGCGGCGAACTGGCGCAGGTGGACCTTGGAGGACTTGTAGGAGCAGTGCTCGCTCCACATCACGCTGTAGATCGCCAGCTCGGACGAGGTCGGCCGGCGGCCGAGGATCTCCCGGACCCGCGCGTACTCGTCGTCCTTCATGCCGAGCTCGGCGTACGGCTGCGGCTCGTCCGGCGTGCGTGCCGCGCGCTCGACCGTGTCGACGAACCCGCCGGCCCTGCTGTCGGCGCTCACCTGCGTGCTCACCTGCCCGTCCGTGTGTGTGGAGTCCATGTCGGTGCCCGTCCGCGCGTTCATGCGTTCACCAGGTGCTTGAGGATGGAGGTGAAGATGCCGCGTCCATCGAGGCTCGGGGCGCCGGTGAGCTCCTCGACCGCGTGCTCCGGGTGCGGCATGAGCCCGACGATCGTGCCGGTCTCGTTCGTGATGCCCGCGATGTCGTTCAGCGAGCCGTTCGGGTTGCCCAGGTAGCGGAACACCACCCGGTTGTTCGCCTCGAGCTCGGCGATCGTCTCGGGGTCGGCGACGTACCGGCCCTCGCCGTGCTTGATCGGCAGCACGATCTCCTGGCCGGGGCTGAACGCGCTCGTCCACACGGTCGCGGTGTTCTCCACGCGCAGCCGCTGGTCGCGGCAGACGTAGCGCAGGCCGGCGTTGCGGGTGAGCGCGCCCGGCAGCAGGTGGGCCTCGCACAGGATCTGGAAGCCGTTGCAGGTGCCGAGCACCGGCAGCCCCTTCCGGGCCGCCGGGATCAGCTCCTCCATCACCGGCGAGAACCGGGAGATCGCGCCGCAGCGCAGGTAGTCGCCGTAGGAGAAGCCGCCGGGGAGGAATACCGCGTCGACCCCCTTAAGATCGCGGTCCGCGTGCCACAGCGGCACCGGGGTCGCCCCGGCGTGCCGTACCGCCCGCGCGGCGTCCTGATCGTCAAGAGTCCCTGGAAACGTGACCACGCCCACCCGGGCACCACTCATCGCGCTGTTTCCCCTCACGCAGGTCACAGGAGGTACGCCTCAGGCTATCCGGTCGCCGCCGATGGTCCGGAGGCGGCCGGTTCCTTGGTGGGGAGGAATGCTTTGCCGAATCCGCGGTCGATCGCCCGGTCAGACGGCGGCGAGCAGGTCGTCGCGGTCCCGGCGCGACGCGCCGTCCCCGGCCCGCTCCCCGGTGCGCAGAACGGGCGCGTTCTCGTCCCAGGCGAGCCGCTTGCGCAGCCGGACCGTGGTGCCCTGTCCGGGGGTGATGTCGAAGGAGAGCTCGTCCACCACCGACTGCATGATCAGGATGCCGCGGCCGTGCTCGGTGTCGCCCGGGGGGAACCGCTCGGGGATCGCGGACAGGCCGGGGCCGCGGTCGACGACCCGCAGCTCGCACCGGCCGTCGCGGATCGCCGCCGTCACCTCGTAGCGCTGGGCGGGACCGCCGTGTCGCACCGCGTTGGCGCACGCCTCGGAGACGGCGAGGAGGATGTCGGACACGCAGTCCTCGGCCACGCCGATGGTCCGCAGGGCGTTTCCCAGCACCCGGCGGACCATCGGGATGCCGAACGCATCCCGTGGCAGTGCCAGTGAGAACTCAATTTCCACCGGACTCCTCCCGGCACGGCGACATCACCTTGGGCTTGGTTCCCCGAAAGCAGCCGCCTAATCGTCGAATTCGACAGTTGTTATTGCGCCCGGTCGGCCCGTCCGGGTTATCCCCGAGAAGACGCCCTCGCCGCCGTCAACCGTTCGCCGAATTCAGTGGTAAAAATCGCGGACGAACCGGGGCCGGCCGTACGTCGCCCGAATCGACGGGGGACGACCCCGGTGCGAAGTATCACTCGACCCGTACCGTGAAGTCCTCAATGACGGTATTCGCCAGGAGTGTCGCGGCGATTTTGCGCACCTCGGCGAGCGCGGCCTCGTCCGCCGGGCCGTCGAGCTCGAGCTCGAACCGCTTGCCCTGCCGTACCGAGGTCACCCCGGAAAAGCCGAGCCGCGGCAGGGCGCGGGCGATCGCCTGGCCCTGCGGGTCGAGGATCTCCGGTTTGAGCATGACATCGACGATGACGCGCGCCACGTTCCCCTCCTGGTCCGAAGCCGGCCTGTTTCGTCTGGGACCGGTGTGGTGAGACCTGTGCCTGGGCCCGGGTGCACAGCCTAAGCCCTGCCCGCGGCCCGCTCGGATCCGGCCCGCCGGTGCGGGGCGGGCCGGGACCGGTCACCGTGCTCGACGGCCTCCCGCCCGGCCGCGAAACGCCTGAGTGTGGCGGTGTGCCGGGTGGGAACTGGGAGGGGTGTGGAGGACCGCATGGACACGGGTGATCTTGGGGGATCGGTGCCGAGGCGCGATCGATGGTGTTTCAGGTCTTGCGCCTGGCGTGGTGATGGATGTCATATGGCGATAAACGGGACCGTCCCCCACCAATCGGGCGGCTCCCCTGGCATGGCCGGCCCCGCCGCATGGCGACCCCATCGGCCGGGCCCCGGAGAACGGGAGTGGCAGTGAACACGAACGCCCCCGTCGGCGCCGAGGCGTACGGCGCCGCCGCACCCCCCGAACTCGTCCAGCTCCTCACCCCCGAGGGCGAGCGCGTCGAGCACCCGGACTACGACGTCGACCTCACCCCCGAGCAGGTGCGCTCGCTCTACCGCGACCTGGTGCTGGTCCGCCGGATCGACATGGAGGCCGTCGCCCTGCAGCGGCAGGGCGAGCTCGGCATCTGGGCGTCGCTGCTCGGGCAGGAGGCCGCCCAGATCGGGTCCGGCCGCGCCCTGTCCGACCAGGACATGGTGTTCCCGACCTACCGGGAGCACGGGGTGGCCTGGTGCCGCGACGTCGATCCGATCAAGCTGCTCGGCCTGTTCCGCGGCGTGAGCCACGGCGGCTGGGATCCCGCCGAGCACAACTTCCACCTCTACACGATCGTCATCGGCGCCCAGACTTTGCACGCCGTTGGATATGCGATGGGCATTCAGCGGGACGGCGCCGAGGCCGCGGCGATCGTTTATTTCGGTGACGGCGCGACTTCGCAAGGTGACGTCAACGAATCGTTCATCTGGGCGGCGGTGAACAACGCCCCGGTCGTTTTCTTCTGCCAGAACAACCAGTGGGCGATTTCCGAGCCGCTGGAGAAGCAGTCGCGCATCCCGCTGTACCGCCGGGCGTCCGGTTTCGGTTTCCCCGGCATCCGGGTCGACGGCAACGACGTGTTCGCCTGCCTCGCGGTCACCCGGGAGGCGCTGCGCAACGCCCGCGAGGGCGGCGGCCCCACGCTGATCGAGGCGTACACCTACCGGATGGGCGCGCACACCACCTCCGACGACCCCACCCGCTACCGGGTGGCGAGCGAGCTGGAGGCGTGGAAGCTCAAGGACCCGATCGAGCGGGTCAAGGCGTACCTGTTCAAGAACGAGCTCGCCGACCAGGAGTTCTTCGAGGCGGTCGAGCTCGAGGCCGACGAGCTCGGCAAGGACCTGCGGCGCCGCTGCCTGGAGCTGCCGGATCCGGATCCGCTCGCCATCTTCGAGAACGTCTACGTCGACCCGCACGCGCTGCTGGAGGAGGAGCGCGAGCAGTTCGCCGCGTACCTCGCGTCCTTCGAGGGGGTGGCGTGATGACCGCGATGACCACGGGCCCGGCGGGCACGGCCGGCGGCGCGGCAAGCGCGACGCAGAACGGCACGGCGAACGGCACGGCGAACGGCACGGCGAAGGGCACAGCGAAGGGCACGGCGATGGGCACGGCGCAGGGGACGGCGAACGGTACGGCGCAGGCCGCGCGGGCGGGCCGTACCGCGGGCGGCCGGGACGGCGGCACGACGACGCTCACCCTGGTGCGCGCGATCAACGAGGGCCTGCGCCGGTCCATGGAGGAGGACCCGAAGGTCCTCGTCATGGGCGAGGACGTGGGCAAGCTCGGCGGCGTGTTCCGGGTCACCGACGGGCTGCAGAAGGACTTCGGCGAGGACCGGGTCATCGACACCCCGCTCGCCGAGTCCGGCATCATCGGCACCGCGATCGGGCTTGCGCTGCGCGGCTACCGGCCGGTCTGCGAGATCCAGTTCGACGGGTTCGTGTTCCCGGCGGCCGACCAGATCATCAGCCAGCTCGCCAAGATGCGCATGCGCTCGCTCGGCGCGGTGCGGCTGCCGGTGGTGGTGCGCATCCCGTTCGGCGGCGGCATCGGCGCGGTCGAGCACCACAGCGAGTCCCCCGAGGTGCACTTCACCCACACCGGCGGCCTGCGCGTGGTCGCCTGCAGCAACCCCGCCGACGCCTACCACATGATCCGCCAGGCGATCCGCTGCGACGACCCGGTGATCTTCTTCGAGCCGAAGCGCCGGTACTGGGACAAGGCGCCGGTCGACCTCGACGCCGAGCCGGACCTGCCGCTCGGCAAGGGCCGGGTGGTACGGCCCGGCACCGACGTCACCCTGCTCGCCTACGGCCCGATGGTGCGCACCTGCCTGGAGGCCGCGGTCGCCGCCGAGGAGGACGGCCGCTCCCTGGAGGTGATCGACCTGCGGTCGCTCTCCCCGCTCGACATCGACCTGGTGGCCGAGTCGGTGCAGCGCACCGGGCGGTGTGTGGTGGTGCACGAGGCGCCGGTGTTCTGCGGGTACGGGGCCGAGCTCGCCGCCCGGGTCACCGAGCGGTGCTTCTACCACCTGGAGGCCCCGGTGCTGCGGGTGGGCGGCTTCGCCACGCCGTATCCGCCGTCCCGGCTCGAGGACCACTACCTGCCCGACCTCGACCGGGTGCTCGACGCCGTCGACCGTACGTTCGCCTACTGACGGGAGAGGGACCGGTGCTTCGCGAGTTCAAGCTGCCCGACGTGGGCGAGGGCCTCACCGAGGCCGAGATCGTACGGTGGCACGTGGCGCCCGGCGACCCCGTCCGGGTGAACCAGACGATCGTCGAGATCGAGACGGCGAAGGCGGTGGTGGAGCTGCCGTGCCCGTTCGAGGGCGTGGTGGCCGGGCTGCTCGCCGCCGAGGGCGACACCGTCGAGGTGGGCACGCCGATCATCCAGGTGGAGACCGAGCCGGACGCCGCCCCGGCGCCCGGCGGCGGGGCGGACGCACGGCAGGGCGCACCGGCGCCCGCGGCCGCGGAGGAGCCGCGCGCTGTCGCCGAGACCGGGGGCGCCGCCTCGGGTGAGGCGGCCGAGGAGGAGACGGGCGGACGCCGGCCCGTACTCGTGGGCTACGGGGTGAAGGTGGGCGCGACGCGCCGCCGCCCGCGGCGGCCCGGCCCGGGCCGCGGACCCGCCGGGACGGCGCCGGCCGCGCCCTCGTTCCCCGGCACCCAGGCGGCCCCTCCGGTACGGCCGGCCGCCGCGGCGGCGCCCGGGCGGATCACCACGCTCGCCAAGCCGCCGGTGCGCAAGCTCGCCAAGGACCTCGGCGTCGACCTGGCCACGGTCACCGGGACC
>QGUZ01000440.1 GCA_003242605.1 Actinomycetota bacterium | reverse complement strand
AAGCCGCCGGAAACCCCGAGATCGCAGCCTGACCGCAGAAGGGAGGGAACGTCATTGAATTTGATCTTGTCTCGACTGGCCTCCTGGGTGGCCGACACCGGACCGGTCGTCATCTTGGCCGCCATCGCCGGCGCGGGCAGCTTCACCCACATCCGCGACACCGCAGCCGCAAACGGCCAAGACGGCTGGATGTCCTACGCCGTGGCCATCTGCCTCGACCTGACCTGTGTGATGGCCGCCCGCGAGCGCCAGCGGGACAAGAAGACCGGACGAACTCGGCGGGGCCTGATCTCCTGGCCGACGCTCGTCCTCATCGCCGGAATCACCTTGTCCCTGGCCGCCAACCTCCACCAGGCCGAACCCACACTCTGGGGCTGGGTCACCGCCGGCACCCCCGCGGGGGCCTTCCTGGTCGCGGTATCCATGCTCGAACGCCGTGCCTCCGGCCCCCGCCCGGACCCGTCGCCGGCCTCGTCCGCCTCCGTCCTGGCCTCCTCACCGGTCAGCGCCCCCGCGCCCTCGATCGTCCGGAGCTCGTCCCCGGCTGCCGACGGGCCGTCCTCGGTGGGCGGTGGCCCGTCCTCCGCCCCGGCGCTCGTCCCCCCGGGCAAGGACGGCCGTCCGGGACCGTCCCCGGCGCTGGTCGAGTTCGCCCGGCGCGTGGCCGCCGAACACCGCGCCAAGCATGGCAAACCCATCACCAGCGACCAGCTCCGCTCCCACCTGGGCGTGTCCAACCAGCTTGCCTCCGACCTGCTGCGCACCCTGCGCAGCACACCCGACACCCCGTGAAAGGAGACACGACCATGCGCATCCACATCGAAGGAACCAACGCCGAAATCGCCTACACCCTGAGCAAGATCCGCACGATCTTGCCGGTTGGCCGGATCTCGCCCATCACCCCGATCCGCCGACGTCCCCACACCTGGCGCGTCAGCGTCGACACCGCCCCCCAACGCGCCGAATGCAGGTGGGCCCGATGACCCAGCTCGACCTGACCCCGTCCCGGCGGTGGGGCGACACCTGACCGCACTGCCAGGGCCTCGGCCTCTGCTGACCGCCGACCCCTGGTGATCGCAGCGCCCCCGGCGTGACCGCACATTCGCCAAGACGTCCGTCACGTCGGGGGCCATCCCACACCGCACCCAGCAGCACGGAAGGGACAGCACCCATGATGCCAAACGCTCATATCCTCGCCGGACTCATAGCCCGGCTCCACGACCCGCAATACGCCCGCTGGGCCGCCCAGATCCGCCGGACCGGCGGATGCCGTCAACCGATCCATCTCCGCGGCGTGGTCGAGCACTACGACCGCGCCACCGGCCGACTCCTCCACCGTTACAGCACCCACCGGGAACCCGATGGCGTGCTACGCGTGCCCTGCAAGACCCGCCGCGCCTCCCGCTGCCAGGCCTGCGCCGAGGTCTACCGGGCGGACACCTACCACCTGGTCCGCGCCGGCCTGGTCGGCGGCAAGGGCGTGCCTGAGTCGGTGGCCTCGCACCCGTGCCTGTTCGTCACCCTCACCGCGCCATCCTTCGGCCTGGTCCACACCCGGCGGGAGCGCAACGGCAAGGTCCTGCCCTGCCACCCGCGCCGCAACGCCGCCACCTGCCCGCACGGGCGCGTCATCTCCTGCGCCGCCCGGCACGGCGCAGACGAGGAATGCCTCGGTGAGCCGCTGTGCCCGGACTGCTACGACTACACCGGCTCGGTCCTGTTCAACGCCACCGCCCCCGAGCTGTGGCGCCGCTTCACGATGGCGCTCCGCCGGCACCTGGCCAAACTCGCCGGGCTGCCCTTCAAGGACTTCGCCGCGCATCTGGTCGTCTCCTTCGCCAAAGTCGCCGAGTACCAGCGGCGCGGCGTCGTCCACTTCCATGCGGTGATCCGCCTCGACGGCCCGGACGGTCCCACCTCCGCATCCCCGGACTGGGCCACGCTTGACATGCTCGCGCACGCCGTACGGCACGCGGCCGCAGCGGTCACCGTCACCATCCCCGCGATCAACGGCGAACCGGCCCGCATCCTACGGTGGGGCGGTCAGCTCGATATCCAGCCGATCAGCTTGGGCGGTGAACTGACGGACGAGGCTGTCGCCGGCTACATCGCCAAGTACGCCACCAAGGCCGCCGAATGCGTCGGCACCCTCGACCGGCGCATCACCTCGGCTGAGGACCTGACCGCGCTGCCCATCCGGGAGCACGCCCGGCGGCTGATCGCGGAGTGCCTCCGCCTCGGCTCCTTCGAGGAACTGGCTGACCTGCGGCTGGTCCCGTGGGCGCACATGCTCGGCTTCCGGGGCCACGTCTCCACCAAGTCCCGCCGCTACTCCACCACTCTTGGCGCGCTCCGCGCCGCCCGGACTGCCCACGTGCGCGCCGAGCAGATCGGCACTGGACGGCTCCCACTCTTCGACGAGGACACCGTCCTCGTGATCGCGCGTTGGGAGTACGCCGGACGGGGCCTCTCGGCAGGAGACGCGATCCTCGCCGCCGCGATCACAGGAACTCCGCTGCCCAGCCCGACTAATCCGAACGGAGGTGAATCATGACCCGGCTTCTGCTCACCGTCTCCGAGGCCGCCGACGCTCTGGCGATCTCACGCGCCAAGCTGTACCAGCTGATCGCCTCCGGCGCGATCGTCTCGGTCCGCATCGACGGCTCTCGGCGCGTTCCCGTCACCGCTCTGACCGACTACATCAAGCGCCTTACCGCCGGGGAGGTAGCGTGACCAAGCCCCTCGCAGCCACTCCTGACCCGAAGAACGGCGGTAGGAAACGACGATCACCCAAGCTCCGCGACGGCGTAATGAAGCGAGGTAGCACCTGGTACTACGTGATCCGCGTCAGGGATCCTGAGACCGGCGAGAGCAAACCCAAATGGGTCGGCGGCTTCGCCACCGAAGATGAAGCAAAGGCGGCTCGTGACGAGGCGCGGGTCAAGGCTCGCCGCGGTGAGTACGTCGACCGGAACGCGGTCAGCGTAGGGGAGTACCTCGATGAATGGATCGAGGCCCACGCCGTCGAGATCAAACCCAAGACGCTCAAGGACTACAAGTACATTATCGACCGCTACGTCAAGCCGCACATCGGAGGTCAGAAGCTCCAAGCCGTCCGCCCGGCCACCATCACGAAGCTGTACCGCGACCTCATGGCCGGAGGTGGGAAGAACGGCCGGCAGCTTTCGCCCAGAACGATCGACTACGTGCACGCGGTCCTTCGTAAGGCGTTCCGGGACGCGGTCGAGGTGGACCAGGTGCTCGCGTCCAACCCGGTCGAGCGGGCCAAGCGGCCGCGCCGTACTCCCGCCGAACCCGGCACCGTGTGGACCGCCGAGCAGCTGCGAACCTTCCTGGCCGTGGCTCGGCAACACCGGCTGTTCGCCTTCTTCCATCTCGCGGCCTACACGGGCGCTCGTCGCGGCGAACTGCTCAACCTCCGGTGGTCTGATGTC
>QGUZ01000439.1 GCA_003242605.1 Actinomycetota bacterium | reverse complement strand
CGTCGGCCCCCGCCACCCCCTGGCCTCGCGGAAGTCCGTGGCCCTGCGCGACCTGCGCGGCCAGACCCTGCGGTTCTTCCCGCGCCGCTACGCGCCCCTCTACTACGACCGGGTGCTCGCCGCGCTCGGCAGCACCGGTGAGACGTTCGAGATCTGGGAGAACCCGCTGCCGGGCCTGCGCAACCTCAACCTCAATCTCAACCTGTACGAGGACGGGTTCATGTTCCTGCCCAGGTCGGTGAGCGAGCAGCTGCCCGGCCAGATCGTGTCCCTCAGCGTCACCGACGAGCTGCCGCCGATCGAGCTGACCATCTCCTGGAACCGCCACGCCGCCCCGCCGGTCATCGCCCTCGTGCACACCGCCCGCCTGCTCGCCCGCCAGGAGGGCTGGTTGTGAACCGCCGGGAGGGCTGGTTATCGAGCTGCGTCAATCGGCTGAATCCGGCCATGATTGGGCCGTACGGTGATCTTGCTGGCCTGCGGAGGAATTGGCCATGTGAGACGCCGATCTCATTTACGGCCGGCTCGCCGAACTCGACCGGCGGTTCCCGAACGGTGGCTACAAGCCGGGACCGCGGCTTTCGGCGCGCGAGGTCATCGCGTTCGAACGGAAGATCGGCACCGAGCTGCCCGTCTCCTACCGCACGTTCCTCACGGACGTGGGTCACGGCGGGGCCGGGCCGCTCTCCGGGCTCTGGGAGCTCGAAAAGGCGGTGGCCTCGACCGGCAATGGGAGCGTTTCCGTGCCGACGAGGAGATGCGGGCCTTCTACTCGACGCCGTTTCCGCACACGGAGGCGTTCGACCCGCCGGACTGGGATGAGGACGAGGAAATTCCCCCCGAGTGGATAACCGGATCGCTGATCGTCGTCGAGTACGGCTGCTGTGCCTTCTATCGCATCGTGCTGACCGGCAAGGCCGCCGGACAGGTCTGGTACGACGACCTGCCCAACAATTACGGGATCCACCCGGGACCGGACTTCCACGAGTGGTACATGAGCTGGCTCGAAACCAACTACGACCGCTTCGTGAAAGGCATCGGCCCGGCAAAGGAATTCCTTCCCCTTGACCCCCGGGATTTCCTTGTCCCGAAACGACCCTGATCCGATCGCGGGCACGACGTCGGTGTTCACCGAGGAGCCGGTGGGCGGCCGTCGCCGGTCTGCGCCGGCAGCGGGCGCGGACCGAGTGCCCGCCTCGTCCGCCACCCTGAATCGCGAGGGGCCCGGCCCAGCAGACGGGGATCCGGGCGCCCTCGGCCGATCCGCGTGGGGCCGCACCTCGATCGGCGTCGTGACCGGTCGCGTGCTCGGCTACGCCGGGTCACCGCAGGCAGGTGATCCGCTCAGCCGCCGGGGACGGCCTGGGGAGCGGGTGCCTCGACCGCGACCACGTCGCACCTCGGGGCGGGGGCGTCGACCACGGTCCAGCCGAGCCCGACCGAGTTCCGGTCCTCGCCGAGCCTCAGGACGACGGTCCGGCCCGGCCGGAGGCGTCGCGGTTCGATCAGGACGATTTTCCCCGCGTCGTCGCCGAGGCGGACGACCCACTCCTCGGGCTGCTCGCGCAGCCGTGCCCTCTCCGGGGGGTCGAGCCCGCCGCCGGTCAGGGGTTCCGCGCAGGTGGTGCCCCGGCTCGAGGTAGGTGACGTCCGCGGACACGCCGTGCCGGGCGAGGTCGGCCTCGAGGCGGCCGGGATCACGGAACTCGTTGATCTGGACCCGGATGGAGCCGTCGGGGTTCCGGCTCAGCGCGTACGCGGGCGGCTCCGTCCCGGTCAGCAGCGGCACGCCCACGGCCGCCGCGGCGGCGAGCCCGGTCACCGCCGCGCCCGCCACCAGGCGGCGGGCGGCGCGGGCGCGGCGCCGCCGGGCCGCCTGCGCGGCGATCTCCGCCTTCAGCTCCAACAGAATCCGTTCCTCGAAGCCCATCAGATCGCTCCTTCCGGGATCGGCGACGACGCCTGCAGGGAGCGGCGGGCGCAGTGCAGCCGCATCTTCGCGGTCCCCGGCCGGATGCCGAGGGCGGCCGCTGCCTCGGTGACGGTGAGCTGGCCGATGAGGACCAGCCCGAGCACGGCCCGCTCGCCCTCGGGCGGGTCGGCCATGGCCTGGAGGGCCCGCCGGGCGTGCCGCTCCGCGTCGATCCGCTCCTCGAGGCGGGCCAGGTCGTCGGGGTCGAGGTGGCGCCGCCCGCCCACCCGGACCGCGACCGCCCGCCCACCCGGACCGCGAGCCGCGACCGCCGGAACGCCCGGCGGCGTTCGGCGGAGAGCGTGTTGCGCGCCACGCCGTACAGCCACCCGAGCTCGCCGCCCGGCCCGGCGCGGTAGGTGTGGGCCGAGTCGAGCACCGCGAGGAACACCTCGGCCACCAGATCCGTGTGCGGGTCGTCCACCCGGCGGGCGAGGATGCGGGTGACCGCGTCGACCTGCCGCCGGTAGCAGGCCTCGAACGCCTCCGGACACGTGGCGATGTCCGCCGGTTCGCGACGCACCGGCGCTACTCCCTTCGTCGGCTTTCACCCGTGTTTGGTCCGACGCCGGACGAAGGTCACAACCGCAGGTCGGCGGCGGGGACCCGCGGTACGGCACGGGTACGGCCACCACGTGAGCGCGGGGTCACGTGGTGGCCGTACCCGTGGCCTCGCCGGAGGGGTCAGGCGCCGGTGGGCTCGGCGTCGAGGTCCCTGCCGAGCAGGTCGGCGAGGGTGTCGAGGGCCTCGTCGGCGCCGGGGCCGTCGGCCTCGAGGATGACCTCGGTGCCGTGGGTGGCGCCGAGGGACAGCACGCCGAGCATGCTGTTGGCCGGCACGGGCTTGCCCTCGCCGACCCGGATGCGGACGGGCACGCCCGCCTTCGCGGCGGCCTGCACGAACAGCTTCGCCGGGCGGGCGTGCAGGCCGGTCTTCGCGGCGATCGTCACTCTTCTCTCGGGCATGGCCGCCCTCCTTCCTCCTGCGCGGGAGTCACGGTTCCACGGTGACCTTGATGGCCTCGCCCCGGGTGACGATGCCGATGCCGTCGAGCACCCGGTCGAGCGGGAGCCGGTGGGTGATGAGGTCGGCGACCGGCACCGCGCCCTCGGCGATCAGCCGCAGCGCCTTCGCGTTGTGCGCCGGGCTGGAGCCGTTCGCGCCCACGATCGTCAGCTCGCGGTAGTGGACGAGGTTCGAGTCGCACCGGATGATCGGCGCGTCCTTGGGCAGGCCCCCGAAGAAGCTGATGCGGCCCTGCCGCGCCGCCATCCGGATCGCCTGTTCCTGGGCGGCGCCCGACGCCGCGGCGGTGATCACCACGTCGGGGCCGCGGCCGCCGGTCAGCTTGAGCACCGTGTCCACCAGGTCGCCGTCGCCGGCGCGGATCGCCTCGTCGGGGCGGACCAGGTCGGCGGCCATCGCCAGGCGGTCGGCGTTGATGTCGGCGAGGAAGACCCGGGCGGCGCCGCGCGCCCGCGCCA
>QGUZ01000111.1 GCA_003242605.1 Actinomycetota bacterium | reverse complement strand
CTCCCGCCGCCGCCCGCGCGCCCGCCCGCGCGCGGCCCGGGTTCGGGGCCCCCCGGAGCGCCCAGGCCCCCCGCCCCCCCCGGCGCCCAGCCGCCGACGCCGGCCCAGGCGCGTCCCGCCCCCCCGCAGGGGCCGCCGCGTCCCCCGTCCGCGCCGGGTGCGCCGCGTCCCACCGCACCGCGCACCGCAGGGCCCGAGTCGCCGCATCCCGCGGGGAGGCCGCCGTCCGACGCGCCCGCGTGGGCGTTCCCCGGCGTGGGCCCGCGGGCCAAGTCGCGGCCCGGGTCCCCGCCGCCGTCCGGCTCCGCGCGGCCGCCCGCGCCGGGCCCCGGTGCGCCGTCCCGGCCCGCGGCGCCGCAGGGCGCCCCGGTCGAGGAGGAACGCCCCACCGCCGACCTGCGCCCGAGGGCCGGTG
This sequence comes from Actinomycetota bacterium, assembly GCA_003242605.1. GTDB lineage: Bacteria > Actinomycetota > Actinomycetes > Streptosporangiales > Streptosporangiaceae > Thermopolyspora. The sequence continues at coordinate 14,379 of QGUZ01000111.1, read as the reverse complement.
GACCGTTCCCGGAGACGCGCCCGCTGCCCGCGGACGTGCCCCGCCCGGACGCCGCGCGCGGTACGGCACGGCCGTCCCGCGCGAGCCGGCCCCCCAGCGGCGGGCCTCCGGACAGCCTGCTGCTCCGCATCGGCGACATCCCGATGCGGACCGTCTACGCCTTCCTCGCGCTGCTCGCCACGATCGCCGCGGTCGTGCTGGTCTTCATCGTGTTCGACGAGGACCCGCCGCCGAGCGCGGCCGACGGCGCCCAGGCCGGCGCGGCCGGGGCCGCCCCGCAGGCCTCTGCCGGGTCGACCCCGCGGATCCGGCTGCCCGCGCCACCGCGGGCGAAGTCGCTCGAGCTGCTGCCGGGCACCGCGGCGCAGGTCACCGGGACCGTCGTGGACCGGCAGGCCGGGCTCGCCTACCCCCGGCTCGGCCGCCCGTGGACCCGGGCCACCGCCGCCCCGTTCACCGCGGCGCAGCGCGCCGGCCGGGCCCGGACCGCACCCGCGCTGATCGCCTCGGCGCCGCTGCCCGGCACGGTCCCCGCCAACCTGTCCACGGCCGAGCAGTACCGCGCGCTCGCCGTACGGGCGGCCCGCTGGACGCTGCGCCACCAGCCCACGCCGACGAAGGTGAGCTGGACCGCGTCCCAGCCGTTCCCGCGCGGCCGCGGCTGGGTGCTCGGCTACCGCGTCGCGTACCGGGTGGGCGGCGAGACCCGCACCTCGCAGGCGGTGGTCGTGGTCGCCGACACCGGCAAGGCGAAGCCGGGCCTGCTGTTCGCCACCGTGCCGGACTCCCTGCCCGCCCGATACCGCGACCTCAACACGATCGTCGCCGCGGTGCGCGTCGCCCGGTGAGCCGGCGGATGCGACCACGACTCATGATTGACCCCTCCCCAGCGCGCCGGTTCCAGAATATAGTTCTAACCGGGTCGTGTCCGGGAGGAACATCATGGCGATTGGGCTGAGCGAGGAGCACGAGGCGCTGCGCGAGTCGGTCCGCGGCTGGGCGCCACGCGAGACCCCGAGCGAGGGGGGGCGGCCCGCGTCCGCCGCGGAAGGCGGGGCGCGCCCGCCGTTCTGGGCGGGCCTCGCCGCACAGGGCCTGCTCGGGCTGCACATCCCCGAGGAACACGGCGGGTCCGGGTACGGCCTGCTCGAGACGGCCGTCGCGCTCGAGGCGCTCGGCGAGCGGGTGGCGCCCGGGCCGTACCTGCCCACGGTGCTGGCGAGCGCCGCGGTGCTCGCCGCGGACGGCAAGGCGCACGCCGAGCTGCTGCCCGGGTTCGCCGACGGCACCCTCACCGGCGCGGTCGCGCTCACCGCCGAGATCACCGGCGTGCGCGGCGACGACGGCGAGCTGACCATCACCGGCACGGCGCAGCCCGTGCTCGGCGGCGCGCTCGCCGACGTGCTCGTGCTGCCGGTCCGCGTCGGCGAGGGCGAGGAGTGGGTGGCGATCGACGCCGCCGGGGCCACGGTGACCCCGCTCGCCAGCCTCGACCTCACCCGCGGCGTGGCGAAGGTGGAGGTCGACGGCCTCGCGGTGCCCGCCCAGCGGGTGCTCGAGGGGCTCACCACCGCCGCGGTGCGGGAGATCGCCGCGGTGCTGTTCGGCGCGGAGGCCGCGGGGCTCGCGTCGTGGTGCGTCACCGAGGCGGCCGAGTACGCCAAGGTGCGGGTGCAGTTCGGCCGCCCGATCGGCCAGTTCCAGGGCATCAAGCACAAGCTCGCCCGCATGCTCGTCGCGCTCGAGCAGGCCCGCGCCACGGTGTGGGACGGCCTGCGCGCCCTCGACGCCGCGCGCACCGCCGCGGGCGAGGAGGCGGCCGGCCCGTCGGCCGACGAGCGGGCGTACGCGGCCGCGATCGCCGCGGTGACCGCCCCCGACGCCGCGGTGCGCTGCGCCGCGGACGCGATCCAGACCTTCGGCGGCATCGGCTACACCTTCGAGCACGACGTGCACCTCTACTACCGCCGGGCGCTCACGCTGCGCGCGCTGCTCGGCCCGTCGGCCGAGTGGGCCGACAAGGTGGCCGGCCTCGCGCTCGCCGGGGTCACCCGGGAGATGACGATCGACCTGCCGGAGGAGGCCGAGCCGCTGCGCGAGCGCATCCGCGCCGAGATCGCGGAGATCGCCCGGCTGGAGGGCGTGGAGCAGCGGCGCGCGCTCGCCAAGGCCGGGTTCGTCGCCCCGCACCTGCCCCGGCCGTGGGGCCGCGACGCCTCCCCGCTGGAGCAGGTGATCATCCTGCAGGAGCTGAAGGCCGCCAAGGTACGGCCGCCGCAGATGCTCATCGGCGCCTGGGTGGTGCCGTCGCTCGCCGTGTACGGCACGCCGGAGCAGCAGGAGCGGTTCCTGCCGCCCACGCTCAGCGGCGAGATGATGTGGTGCCAGCTGTTCTCCGAGCCGGGCGCGGGCTCCGACCTCGCCTCGCTGCGCACCCGGGCCGAGAAGGTCGAGGGCGGCTGGAAGCTCAACGGCCAGAAGGTGTGGACGTCGCTCGCCCAGCACGCCGAGTGGGGCATCTGCATCGCCCGCACCGATCCCGACAGGCCGAAGCACGACGGCATCACGTACTTCCTCGTCGACATGAAGGCGCCGGGCGTGACGGTGCGCCCGCTCACCGAGATGACCGGTGAGAACCTGTTCAACGAGGTGTTCCTCGACGACGTGTTCGTGCCCGACGAGCACGTGGTCGGCGAGGTGAACGACGGCTGGCGGGTGGCCCGCAACACGCTCTCCAACGAGCGGGTGTCGCTGTCGGTCGGCGCGGGCACCTCCGGGGCGAGCCTGCGCGAGCTGCTCGGGCTGTGCTCCCGGCTCGGCCGCGAGCTCACCCCGGCCGAGCGGCAGGACCTCGCCGCCGTGGTGTGCGAGGCGCACTCGATCGCCGCGCTCAGCCTGCGGGTCACGCTGCGGCAGCTCGCGGGCACCGAGCCGGGCGCGGACGCCTCGGTGCGCAAGCTGCTGTCCACCTCGCACGCCCAGCGGGTCGCCGAGTGCGCGGTGAGCCTGCTCGGCCCGGCCGCGGCCACCGCCGCGGACGTCAAGCTCGGCGACGCCGGGTTCTGGAACCGGGCGATCCTCGCCAGCCGCGCCATGACCATCTACGGCGGCACCACCGAGGTCCAGCTCAACATCATCGCCGAGCGCATGCTGGGGCTGCCGCGCGACCCGGAACCCGGCAAGTGACGTGACCGGCGGGCCCGCCCGGGCGGCGAGCAGGCGGCGGTGGCGCGGCGCGCTGCGCGCGGCGGCGCCCGCGCTCGCCGGGCTCGTGCTGGGCGTGGCCGCGCTCGGCCCCGCGCTCGGCCCGGGGTTCGTGCTCCGGTACGACATGGTGGTCGCGCCGGACCCGCCGCTCGCCTGGCCGGCCGCGGGCGGGTTCCCCCGGGCGGTGCCGAGCGACCTGATCTTCGCGGCCGCGGCGCGCGTGCTCCCCGCCGAGCTGGTGCAGAAGGCGATCCTGCTCGGCATCCACGTGCTCGCCGCGGCCGGGGCGGCCGCGCTGGTCCCCGGCGGCCGCCTCGTGCCGCGGCTCGCCGCGGCCGTGCTGTACGCGTGGAACGCCTACCTCGCCCAGCGGCTGCTGCTCGGCCAGTGGGCGCTGCTGCTCGGCTACGCCGGGCTGCCGTGGGCGGTGCGCGCCGCGGCCCGGGGCGGCCCGGGGCGGCTCGCGCTCGCCCTGCTGCCCGCCGCGGCCGGCGGCTTCCAGGCGATGCTCGTCTCCGCGCCCGCGGTGCTCGCGGTCGCCGCGACCCGGCCCGGCCGCTCCTGGCGCGGCCTGGCCGGGGCGGGCGGGGTGGTCGCCGCGTACTGCCTGCCGTGGGCGGTGCCCGCGCTGCTGTCCGGCGCGTCGACCGACCCGGCCGGGGTGGACGCGTTCGCCGCCCGGGCCGACGGGCCGTACGGCACGGCGGGCAGCCTGCTCGCGCTCGGCGGGATCTGGAACGCCGAGGCGGAGGTGCCCGGCCAGGGCGAGTGGCTGCCCGCGACCGCGCGGCTCGCGCTGTGCCTCGCCGCGATCGCCGTCTACCTGCACGCCGGGCGGGGTCGCGGGGCGGCGCGGCCCGACTGGTGGGCGGGGCTGCTCGCCGCCGCGGCCGCCGGGCTCGCCGTGGCGCTCACCGGCGCGTACCTGCCCGGCGTGCTGCGCGCGCTGATCGCCTGGTGGCCGGGGTTCGGCCCGCTGCGCGACGGCCAGGCCTACCTTGCGCCGCTGGCGCTGCTCGTGGCGGCCGGGTTCGGCCTGCTCGCCGCCCGGGTCACCGCGCCCTCGGCCGGGCGCCGCCCGGGCCCGGTCTGGCCGGTGGCCGCGGTGGTGCTGCTCGCCCCGGTGCTCGTGCTGCCGGGCGCGGCGTGGGGCGCGTTCGGGCGGCTCGACGCGGTGGCCTACCCGGCGGAGTGGCGGCGGGTGCAGGCGCTGGTGAACGGTGATCCGGCGCCGGGCGCGCTGGTGTCGCTGCCGTGGAGCGCGCACCGGGCGTTCCCGTGGAACGGCGGCCGGGTGACCCTCGACCCGGCGATCAAGATGTTCGCCCGGCGGGTGCTGTGGAACGACGCGCTCACCGTGGGCCTGCCGGACGGGGGCGTGCTGCGGGTCGCGGGCGAGGACCCGAAGGCCCGGGCGGTCGGGGCGCTGCTCGCCGGGGACGGCCCGCTCACCGCGGCGCTGCGGGCGCGCGGCGTGCGGTACGTGCTGCTCGCCGGACCGGACCGGAACACGTTTCAGTCACGGCTCCCGGGCGGAACCGTGGTTCACGCCGGACCGGAACTCACCGTGATACGGCTGTGATTTGGGAAAACGCCGACTCTCACGTCATACTGCTCGGTAGCTTCCGGGTCAAAGTTTGATAGGATCTTTACACTGTGACCTGGATCACGTTCTAGTTTCCGGTGCGCCCGGCGGAAGGAGAGGTCGCGATGCTGCGGGTGTTCGCCGCACTGATCGCCGGAGCCGTCCTCGCGGTCGGCGCCTCCGTGGCCGTGGTCAACGTCGCCTCGCCCACCCCCAAGGCGCCGGACCGGCCGCTCTACAACTACGGCAGCAGGTGACCGGGCCCGGCCGTACCGGCGCCGCCCGCGGGAGCCGTCCCGGCCGGCGGGGCCGGACGCGGCCGAGGGACACGACGGGTAGCGCGGTGTGAGGAGACGACGTGGTCGCACGGAACGCGGAAGGTGAGCCCGCCGCGGGGCCACCGTCCGCCACGGGCCGGCCCGCCGTCGCCGCGCCGCCGCCGGGCGCGGCGCGCTCCGCCGTGCCCGCGGCACCGCCCGGAACCGCGCCCGCCCGGCCGCTCGCGGGCGTGCGCGTCGCCCTGCTGAACTTCCGCGAGCCGCTGCAGTCGGTCGCCGGCGGGGCCGAGCAGTACGCCTGGCAGGTCGCCCGCCACCTGGTCGACCAGGGCGCCACGGTGCACTTCGCCACCAGCCGCGAGCCCGGCCAGCCCCGGGCCGAACGGCGCGACGGCATCGAGCTGCGCCGCATGGGCAACCGCTTCCTCGTCTACCTGCTCGTGCCGCTGTGGCTGCTGCTCCACCGCCGCCGGTTCGACGTGGTGATCGACTGCATGAACGGCATCCCGTTCTTCGCCCCGCTCGTGGTGCGCCGCCGTACCCCGGTGATCGTGGTCGTGCACCACGTGCACGACCGGCAGTTCCACGCCTTCTTCCCGCGCCCCATCGCCCGCCTCGGCTGTTTCATCGAGGGGCCGGTGGCCCGGCGGCTCTACCGCCGCTGCACCACCGTCACCGTCTCCGAGTCCTCGCGCAGGCAGCTCCGGGAACGCCTGCGCTGGGTCGCGCCGATCGAGATCATCCACAACGGCGGCCCCGCCGCCCGCCCGGTGACCGAGCCCGCCGCGCCGCTCGGCGACCCGGCGATCGCGTACCTCGGCCGGCTCGTCGGCCACAAGCGGGTCGAGCGGGTCGTGGAGCTCGCCGCCGAGCTGCGCGACCGGTGGCCGGGCCTGCGGGTGCACGTGGTGGGCCGCGGCCCGGAGCTCGACCGGCTCGCCGCGCGGGCCCGCGAGCTCGGCGTCGCCGACCGGGTGCGCCTGCACGGCTTCCTCGCCGAGCCGGAGAAGAACGCGGTGCTCGGCGCCGCCCGGCTCAACGTCACCGCCTCCGAGTTCGAGGGCTGGGGCCTCACCGTGATCGAGGCGGCCGCGCTCGGGGTGCCCACCGTCGCCTACGACGTGCCGGGCCTGCGCGACTCGGTACGGCACGGCGAGACCGGCTGGCTCGTCCGCGACGGGGAGCGCCTCGCCGACGTGGTCGACCGGGCGCTGAAAGAGCTGGCGGACCCGGTGCGGCGGGCCGAGGTGCAGGCGGCCTGCCGGGCCTGGGCAAACCGGTTCACCTGGGAGCGCACCGGCGCTAGGATGACCGCGCTGATAGCCGCAGAGCTGGACAAGCGCGGACACGGTCGGATGACGCGGGTTCCCCTCGCGCCCCGCGAGACCGAAATGACCCGAAACCCCCTGTGAGCCGGCAGAAAAGCGCGCCTTGATCCCCTTCGCCAGAGCCGCCGCCCCGGCCGCCCGGTCACGTCCCCGCGGGGCCGCCGGGGCCGACCGGCGCGCCCCGGACGAGGGCGTGCGGCCCGAGGCCGCGTTCCGGCACCGCCTGCGGCTGCTCGCCGCCTGCCTGCTGCTCGGCGCGATCGCGTTCAACACCGCGCCCGGAATGCTGATCTCCGAGACCAAGACGGACATGGCGGTCGACCCGCTCGGCTTTTTGGGCCGCGCCCTCCACCTGTGGGACGACGCCTATTTCGGTCACCTGCAGAACCAGGCGTACGGCTACCTTTTCCCGATGGGGCCGTTCTACGTGGCCCTGCACGCGCTCGGCGTGCCCGGGTGGGTGGCGCAGCGGCTGTGGATGACGCTCGTGCTGTGCGCCGCGTTCCTCGGCACCGAGCGGCTCGCCCGCGCGCTCGGCATCGGCACCCCGGGCACCCGCATCCTCGCCGGCCTCGGCTACGCGCTCGCCCCGCACGCGCTCGCGCTGATCGGGTTCAACTCCTCGGAGTTCCAGCCGAGCGCGGTGCTGCCGTGGATCCTGCTGCCGCTGGTGCACGGCTCGCGCGACGAGCGCCGGAGCCCGCGCCGCGCCGCCGCGCTGTCCGCGCTGGCCTTCGTGTTCGCCGGCGGGGTGAACGCGGCCGCCGAGCTCGCCGTGCTCGTGGTGCCCGGCCTCTACCTGCTCACCCGGTCGGCGGGGCCGCGCAAGCGGGCGCTGCTCGCCTGGTGGCTCGGCTGCATCGCCGCGGTGTCGCTGTGGTGGCTGGTGCCGCTGCTGGTGCTCGGCCGGTACATCTTCTCGTTCCTGCCGTTCATCGAGACCGCGGACGTCACCACGCGCGTCACCTCCGTGCTCAACGCGCTGCGCGGCACCTCGAGCTGGCTCGCCCACCTGGCGGAGAACGGCCGGCCGTGGCTGCCCGCCGCGTTCGAGCAGGCGCACCGGCCGTACCTGATCGCGGCCACCGCGGCCGTGGCCGCGCTCGGCCTCGCCGGGATGCTGCGCCGCACCACCCCGGAGCGGACGTTCCTTGTGCTGTGCGTGCTCGCCGGGGTGGCGATCGTGACCGCCGGGCACGCGGGCACGCTCGCCTTCCCGTGGGCCGAGCAGGTCCGGGCCGCGTTCGACGGGGTGCTCGCCCCGTTCCGCAACCTGCACAAGTTCGACGCGCTGATCCGGCTGCCGCTCGCGCTCGGCCTCGCCGCGCTGCCCATGCGGCTGCCGTACCCGGCCCGCCCGCGCCTCGCCCTGCCCGGCCCGGCGGTGCTCGCCGCCGCCGCGGTGGTCTGCGCGCTCACCCCGATCGCCACCGCCGGGCTCACCCCGCCGGGGCCGTTCCTCGCGCTGCCGTCGTACTGGCGGGACGCGGCGGCCTGGCTCAACCGGAACGCGGGCGACCACATGGTGCTCGTCGTGCCCGGGGCCAAGCGCGGCGAGTACCAGTGGGGCCGCCCGCTCGACGAGCCGATGCAGATGCTGCTGACCGCGCGCTGGGCGACGCACGCGAACGTGCCGTGGGGGTCGGCCGGGCTCGCCCGGCTGCTCCAGGAGATCGACGAGCGCATCGCGAACGGCGTCGGCTCGGAGGGGATCACGCTCGCGCTGCGCCGCATCGGGGTGCGCTACCTGCTCGTGCGCAACGACCTCGCCCGGGACGCGCTCGGCACCGCCTGGCCGGCCCGGGTGCACCAGGCGCTGGAGGACTCCGGCGGGCTGCGGCGGGTCGCCGAGTTCGGCCCGTTCGTCGGCGGGCCGTCCGGCGGCATCGCCTCCGGCTGGTGGGACCAGCCGTACCGGGCGCTCGAGGTGTACGAGGTGCCGGACCCGGCGCCGGTCGCCGCCGTGGTGCCCGCCGGGGCGGCGGTGCGGGCGGCCGGGGCGCCGGAGGGCGTGCTCGACCTCGCCGACGCCGGGGTGCTCACCGACGACGCGCCGGTGCTGCTCGGCGACGACCCGGGGGTGCCGGGGACGCCGGACGCGCGCACCGTGCTCACCGACACGCTGCGCCGCCGCGACCTCGTCTACGGCGACGTGCGGCGCAGCACCGGGGCCACGCTGCCGGAGGGGGAGCGGGCGCGCACGGCCGACCTGCTCGACCCGGCGTGGTCGCGGGCCGCGGCCGCGGCCCGCCTGCTCGGCGTGAAGGCGATCACCGCCTCCTCCGCCTCCTCCGACGTCACCGCCCCGCCGGCGATCCGGGAGCCCGGGCGGCAGCCGTACGCCGCGTTCGACGGCGACCCGCGCACGAGCTGGCGCTCGGACGGCTGGAGCGGCCCGGCCGGCGAGTGGCTGCAGGTCGAGTTCACCGCCCCGGTCCGCCTGCCGTACCTGCACATCGCGTTCGAGCGGAACCTGATCGGCCCGACGGTGACCGAGATCGCGCTGGAGACCGACGCCGGGATCCGGCGCGTCGCGGTGCGGCCGACCGACGCGCCGCAGCGGGTGGAGCCGCCCGCGGGGCCGACCCGGCGGCTGCGCATCCGGATCACCAAGGTCGCCGGGCCGTACGGCGCGCCGGGGGCCGGCGGCCGGGTCGGCGTCACCGAGGTGGCGCTGCCGGGGCTGCGCCCGGAGCGCACGCTCGCCGTGCCCGGGCTGCCCGGCGACGCCACCCCGGACGTGGTGGTGCTCGCCGCGCCGGACGGCGCGCCGGCCTGCATGCGCGGCTCGTCGTCGTGGTCCTGCTCGCAGCGGCTGGAGATCCTCCGCGAGGACGGGTACGGCTTCGACCGCACGTTCCCGGTGCCGCGCGAAGAGACCCGCGCGATCACCGGGCGGGCGGTGCTCACCGACCCCGGCACCGCCGAGCGCATCCTCAACCTGCCGAAGCGGTACCCGCACGTCACCGCCTCCTCGACGGCGGCCGGCCACCCGGCGGCGCTCGGCCGGGCGGCGTTCGACGGCGACCTGAAGACGATCTGGTACGCCCACCCCTCGGACCGGCGGCCCGCCCTCGACGTCGACCTCGGCCGCAAGCGGCGGATCTCGGAGATCCGGCTGCTGTTCCCCGACTCGCACCTCGGCAAGCCGCCGGTGAAGGTGACGATCCGCACCGACACCCACGCGGTGCAGGCCTGGGTCGGCGGCGACGGCTGGATCCACTTCCCGGAGATGACCGCGCGGCGGCTGCGCATCGAGTTCACCGCGGCGGCGTCCCGCGCCGTCGAGGTCAGCGAGATCATGATCCCGGGCGTGCGGCCGCTCGGCGAGCCCGGCCCGGTGCCGCTGCGGCTGCCGTGCGGGTTCGGGCCGACGCTCACCGTCGGCGGGCGCACGGTGCAGACCCGGATCGTCGGCGGCACCCTCGACGACGTGCTGAACGGCCGCCCGCTCGAGTTCGCGGCCTGCGCCCGGGTACGGCTCGAGCCGGGCTCGGCGCGGGTGACCGCGGCCGCCACCGACCCGTACCGGATCCGCTCGGTCACCTTGACCCGGGCCGACCGGGCGCCGGGGGCCGCGGCGGCGTCCGGTGCGGTGTCCGGCGCGGTGTCCGGCGGGGCGTCCGCGACCGGGACGCGGGCCCGCGCGGCCACGGTGCTCTCCTGGGGGCCGCAGCAGCGGCGGCTGCGGGTCGCCTCGCCCGCCGACGCGCCCGCGTACCTCGTGGTCAACGAGAACCACAACGCAGGCTGGCAGGCCTACCTGAACGGGACCCGGCTCACCCCGGCCCGGATCGACGGGTGGCGGCAGGCGTGGATGCTGCCCGCCGGGGCCTTGGGGGTGGTCGAGCTGCGCTACGAGCCCGGCCCCGCCTACCGGGCCGCGCTGCTCGCCGGGCTGGGGTTCGTGCTCGCGGTGGCCGTGCTCGCGCTCGTGCCGCCGCTCGGCCGGCGGCGGCCCGCGCCGGTGGGCGCCGCCCGGCCCGGCACCGGGTGGACCTGGCCGCTCGCGCCGCTCATCGGCCTGTGGACCGGCGGCGTCGCGGGCGCGGCCGTGGCCTCGCTCGCGGCCGCCGCCGTGTGGTGGGCGGGACAGGTGCGCTCGGCCCGGCACGCACTCGACGGCAGCCCGCTGCATCGGTTCGCCCGCGCGCTGCTGTCGCCGTGGACCCCGCCCGTGCTGCTCGCCCTCGCCGGGGTGAGCGCCGCGCTCGGCGCCCGCACGGGCGTCGCGCCGCTCTCCGGGCTCGTGCCCGAGCTGCTGTGCCTCGCCGTCCTGGGCGGGCTCGCCGCGGCCGTGCCCGGCGACCGCCCGCGGCCCGCGGCGCCGCAGGCCCTGGCCGCGGCGGGCGGCGCCCCGGCCGACGCGTCGTACCGCGGGGCGTCGCGATGACCGGGACCGGGAGGATCCGCAGGGGCCGGGTGGCGCGCACGGCGCTGCTCGTCGTCGCGGCGTTCCTCGCCACCATGGCGGTGCTGCTGCGCACGCTCGTCTACCCGGGCGCGCTCGTGCTGCCGCTGGAGCAGGACCGCATCCACCACCTCACCGACCGCGCCGCGAGCTACCTCGACCCGGCCACGCTCACGGTGCGCCGCGGCGTGCCGGTCACCGCCACCGCCACGTTGCTCGGCGACCCCGGGGCGGGCGACGAGCGCACCGCGGTGTGGGTGGAGTTCTTCAGCGTGGAGACCGAGTACGGCCAGCGCATCGACTACCACGAGCGCCGGACCGCGTTCGACCGCCGCACCGGCATGATCGTCGACTGCTGCGAGTCGTACGTGGACGACGTGCCCGGCGCGCGGCAGAGCGGGCTCGCGTTCCGGCTGCCGTTCGCCGCGGCCAAGCGCGACTACCCCATCTACGACCCGGTGCTGCGGCGGCAGGTGACGCTCCGGTTCTCCGGGGAGGACACCGTGGCGGGCCTGCCGGTGTACCGGTACACGGCGACCGCGGGCCCGGTGAAGGTGGAGGACCTGCCCGACGTGTACACCGCCGAGGCGCTCGGCCTCGACGACGAGGACAAGGACCGGAAGAAGGCCGGCCGCAAGCACGCCGCGGAGACGACGAAGAAGAAGGGGAGCGGCTCCGGGGCGGCGAGCGGCGGACGGGCCGGGGAGGCCGGCGCGGACGGATTCGTGCCGGTGTCCCGGTACGTCGCCGTCACCCGCACGCTGTGGGTGGAGCCGGAGAGCGGGCTGCCGGTGCAGGTGCGCGAGCGGCGGCGGGACACCCTGCGCACCGCCGACGGGGTGGACCGGCTCATCGCGTTCGAGGCCGACCTGACCAGCGACCCGCTGGACGTGGAGCTGCTCGCCGCCGAGGCGAAGGCGTTCCGCGACCGGGTGGTCCTCGTGCGGGACGTGCTGCCGCCCGTGCTGCTCGCGGTCGCCCCGCTCGCCGCGCTCGCCGCCTGGTGGGCCGGGCGGCGCCGGGGCGGCTCACCGGCGGCGCAGGACGAGCAACAGGTTCCAGGTCACGACCTCGCGGAGACCCGGTAGCCGCACCACCCAGGTGGCCCACTCCGGGTGGTACCTGGGCCTGACGTCGAGCACCTCGACGTCGGCGCGGCCGCGCGCCCAGCGCAGCGCGGCGCCGACCGACACCGGGAACAGGTTCTCGCCGTACCGGTTCTTGGGGCGCCGGCCGTACTTGCGCGCGTACCGGGCGGCGGCGCGGTGCCCGCCCAGGTAGTGCCAGGGCGAGGTCTCGTGCCCGCCCCACGGCGACAGCCAGTTGGTGAACGACAGGTACACGACCCCGCCGGGCCGGGTGACCCGCACCATCTCGCCGGCCATGCGCCACGGGTCGGGCACGTGCTCGAGCACGTTGGAGGAGAAGCACACGTCGACCGCGGCGTCGCGCAGCGGAAGCGCCAGCGCGCTGCCGAGCACCGCGCCGTCGGGCACCACGCCGTCGCGCGCCATCAGCTCGCCGAGGTCGCAGTCGACGCACAGCGGCCGGGCGCCGCGGGCGCGCAGCACCTCGGTGAAGTAGCCGGGGCCGCCGCCGACGTCGCACACGAGCGCCCCGGCGAGGTCGGTGTAGGTGGCGAGCTGGGCGACGGTGTCGCGGGCGAGCAGGCCGTAGAAGAAGTCCGGGTCGGTCTGCTCCTTGCGGAACGCCCGCAGCAGCCGGACCGACCGGCCGAACGTGGCGCGGAAGGGCTCAGGGGAGGGCTCCACTGCTGCTCCTGTTCGCGTGCTCGGGCTTCACATGCGGCGCCGCCGCGGACGCGGCGTCGCCGGCGGCCGCGCCCCGGCGCAGGCGCGCGGAGATGCGGCGGCCGAGGCCGCGGGCCGGCTCCTCCACCAGCCGGTGGGTGGCCTCGGCGAGCATGATCGTGATGGCGGCCACCGCGACGAGGTTGCCGAGGAAGCCGCCGGTGAACGGCCACTGCGCGGTGAGCTGGTACCAGGCGTGCAGCGCGACGAACTGCCACAGGAACACGCCGTAGGAGATCCGGCCGAGCCACCGGATGACCCGGTTGCCGAGGATGCGGCCGATCAGCGGGGCCGGCCGGGGCGGCAGCGCGGCGGGGGCCACGAGGCAGACCGCCACGGTCGCGTACAGCACGGTCTTGAACAGGCCCGGCCAGACCCCCTCGACGCCGATGAACCGCGGGCCGGCCACCGGGGTCACCGCGATCGCGTACGCCAGCGCGGCGACGAGCCACAGCGTGCCGGGCGCGGACGCGACCGAGCGGCGCAGCCGCCGGGCCGGGTTGCCCGGGGAGCGATCGCCCTCCGCCCAGGCGAGCACCACCGCGAACGCCATGCCGCAGGCGAAGTACGCCATCGACCGCGGCAGCCAGCTGTTGAGGTGCGGCAGGTAGACCGGGTGGTGGCTGAGCACGACCGTGACCGGCGAGGCGAGCGCGAGCACGGCGAGGCCGAGCAGCAGCCGCCGGGCGCGGCGGCCCACGTCGGCCCCGGCCCGCCGGGCGAACGCCGCCAGCCCGGCCGCGAGCAGCGGCAGCAGCAGGTAGAACGCGGCCTCCACGCACAGGCTCCACATCTGCGCCAGGCCCTTCGGCCCGAGCCCCGCCCACCACGGGTCCGGGTGGTAGGTCTGGGTGAGGGTGAGCAGGACGAGCCAGGTGCCGGGGTCGCCGAGCCGGTCGCGCGACCACAGCGCGAGCGCCGCGGCCACCACCAGCCAGTACGCGGGCAGGATGCGCAGCGCCCGCCGTACCAGGTAGGCGCGGGTGTCCGGGGCGGGCCCGCCGGTGAGCGCGGCGGCCGCCCACGGGCGGTAGAGCAGCAGCCCGGAGAGCGTGAAGAAGATCGGCACGGCGACGTCGCCGCGGGCGAGCAGCCCGGTGAAGAAGTCGTCGCCGAGCGCGGCGCCGGACTCGATGGCGACGTGGAAGGTGAGGACCGCGAACGCGGCGATCGCGCGGACGCCGTCGAGCGCGTCGATGTGCGGATCGGCGGGGGCGGCGCGGCCGGGGGAGCCGCGTCTGTAACCTGTTCCGGCCACCTGCTCCTGTCCTCGTGACACTTGTCGGAAAAGAGTATCAAGGGCACCTGGGTGGAATAATGTTTCAGGTTTAGGACGGTACGCCGTCCAGCCCTTGTCCCCCACCCCCCAGGAGGAGCGAAACGATGGGCCGCGTCGTCGGGATCGTGCTCGTAGGACTCGGGGCGTTCCTCACGACACTGGCGCCGCTCATGCGGTTCCAGGTCGCCGACAAATTGATCGCCGCGCCGGCGGATCAGTACCGCGTGACCACGCTCCGGGCCAACGACGCGGAATACTTCAGCGTCGCCGATCTGAAAGTGCTCAAGGGCACCCTCGACATCACCGTCACCACCAAGGGCGACGTCAGGGAGGCGAAGGGCGACCGGGTCGTCTGGGACCAGTTCACCTCGGTGAACGACACCACCAACAACCGGTCGGGCATCGTGCTGACGCGGTTCCGCAGCGCGTTCAACAAGTACACGGGGGAGGGCGTGAACTGCTGCGGGGCGAACGTCGACG
>QGUZ01000438.1 GCA_003242605.1 Actinomycetota bacterium | reverse complement strand
CGGCCCCGCGCCGCCACGGCCGCAGCGCCCACGCCGGGCCGAGCGCGGCGAACCCGGCGGTGCCCTTCACGGCGACGCCGAGACCGAGCAGCGCGCCCGCCCCGGCGAGCCGGTGCGCCGGGGCCGCCGGCCACTCGCCGCGCCCCTTGGCGACGAGGGCCGCGATCACGCAGGCGACCGCGAGGGTGTCGACGTGCATCCCGGCGGCGAGGTGGTAGAGCACGAGCGGGTTCGCCGCCCACAGCAGGGCGGCGCGGGCCCGGTCGCCCGGCGCGGCGTGCCGGTACAGCAGCACCGCCACGGCGACGAACGCCGCCGCGTTCACCAGCTCCATCGCGAACACGGTGAGCCGCACCGAGACGCCGCCGACCAGGCTCGCCACGGCCTGCACCGCCGTGGCCACCGGGCCGTACACGCTCGGCGTGCCCCGCCACTCCTCCACCGCGGCCGCGACCGGGTCGGCGGGCAGGGCGGCGGGGGTGGTGTGGTACGGGTCGAGGCCGAGCGCGGCGATCCGCCCGTAGGCGGCGTAGTTGAGGTGATCGGCCGAGCCGGACGGCGGCAGGAACGCGAGGACGACCGCGGCGAGACAGCCCGCGAGCAGCAGCCGCCGGGGGTCGGGGGCCCAGCCGCGCGCCAGCGCCGCGAGCCCGGCGGCGAGGCCCAGCGCCCCGGCCACCAACGCGGCCGCGCCGAGCGCGATCGCCAGGTGCGGGCCCGGGCCGAGGCCGAGCGAGTACGGCGGCTGCCCGGGCGGCCCGGGAAGGTGCGGCACCATCACCGACGGCCCGAGCAGGCCGATGAGGATCGTGAGCGCGATGCCCGCCGTGACGCCGGTGACGGCGAGACACGGCAGCGCGCGGGCGCGCATCGTCGTCAGCGGCGGCCGCCGCGCAGTTTCGCCAGCCGCTCCGCGATCGCCGGCTCGCGCGCGGCGAGCGCGAGGGCGACATCGCGGAACTGCCTGGCCCGGTGCAGCTGCGACCGCCAGTCGTTGCCGGTGGCCCGGTGCGCCATGTCGACCTCCACCTCGGTCACCCGGAACCCCTTGCGGATCAGGTCGATGGTGAGCCCGGTCTCCACCCCGAACCCGTGGGCGAGCGGGCGCGCCGCCTCGAACGCGGCCCGGGTGAGACAGCGCTGGCCGTTGAGCGGCTGGGTCGCCTCGAAGCCGACCGCCCGCTTGATGCCCTCGTAGGCGAGCTTCACCACGAAGCCGTGGCCGCCGAGGCGGACCCGGTTGCGGAACACGGCGATGGTCATGTCCGCGGTGCCGGCCCGGACCGGCTCGATCAGCGGGGCCGCCGCGGCCGCGGTCTCGCCCAGGTCGGCGTCGAGGAAGAGCAGGTGGCGCGGCTCGCCCTCGTCGAGCAGGGCCACCGCCTCGGCGCCGCTCTCCATCGCGGCGGCCTTGCCGCGGTTGCGGCTGTGCCGTACCACGCGGGCGCCCGCCGCCTTGGCGATGCGGCCGGTCTGGTCGGTCGAGCCGTCGTCGACCACGACCACGAGGCCCACCCCGGGCAGGGCGCGGGCCGCGGTCACGGTCGCGCCGATGCGGCCGGCCTCGTTCTTCGCGGGAATGATCACCGCAGTGTCGTCCATGACGCCCTAGGCTAATGCGCCGCCCGGCGCCGCCGGGCCGAAGCGCGAACGCCGCTCGGATCGCGGTCCGACGCGGTCCGCGGGAGGTACGGCGGCGCGGCCGCGGCGCGCGCGGGCCGGCCGGGGGAAGGCGCGCGGACCAGGGGTCGCGGCGCGCGGGATGACGCGGTGATCGTCGGCGTGTGCGGCCAACGAGAAAATCGCTCGCATTTCAAGATCGATTATGGCCGCGCCCAAAATATCGCCATCGGCGAACGGCGCGGACGCGCAGAAAACGCCGAGCGAAGAGTCGCAATTCTTGCGGTTCTCGGGAATTTTCCGAATTTTCCGCGCGGCAGATCGTCGGACCGCGCGCGGACGCCGGCGGCCACCCCGGCCGGGCCGCATCGCGCGGGGACTTCCGCGGCGGCACCCGGCCTCGCGGCCGCCCACCCCGGCGAGACGGTGCGGGCCCGCCGTACGGCCGAGCCGCTCCGATGCCCACCGGACAGAGCCGGGCGCACCGCCCGCAGGGCGCGCAGCGGCGCCCACGGGCGCTCGGGCATGCGCCCGGTCACGCATTCGCCCACGTCAGCGCGTGCTCCGGCGCCGTCCGCCCGCTCGCGCGGGCCGCGGCGGCCCGGGCTCGCACCGGGCACACGTCACGGACCGGCGACCGCGCCGGATCGACGGCCGACCGGCGGCCGTTCAGCGGCGCAGCGCTGAAGGGTTCCCGGTGTGCGGCTATCCGGGCTGCTCGGTGAGCAGCTCGGCCGGCACCTGGTCGTGCACGACGAACACCGAGTCGAGGCCCGTCACCTGCAGGATCTTGCGGACCGCCGGACGCGGGGCGGCGACCTCCAGCCCACCGCCGCGCTCCCGCAGGCGCTTGAGCGCGGACAGCAGCACGTTCATCCCGGTGGAGTCGCAGAACTCCACGCCGGACATGTCGATGACGACCCGCGAGGGGCCGTTCTCCAGCAGGCGGGCGAACTCGGCCTGCAGGCGCGGCGCCGTGTACAGGTCGATTTCGCCGACGATGGACATCACGGCATGACCGGCCGTGACCCGAGTCGAGACTTTCAGCTCCACAGCGGGCACACTAGCGCCGTCCCGGCCTCTGGTCACGCTCTCTGCCGATTCCTGACCGAGTGAAGAGTCTTCCGCCCTTCGTTCCCGGATTTCGGTCACACGAAAACGGAGAGTACGCAAGTATTGACTCTCTGAGAGGCCGAGGTATCGGGGGCCAGGACCCATGACGATCGAACCGCCCGAGGATCCGCACCGCATCCTGCTGCGCCAGCGCCTTTCGGCGCTGCTGGCCCGGGCCGAGCGCGCCTCGCCGTGGCGCGGCCGGCTCACCCCGCTCCGCGCGCTGGTCAACCGGGACGGGTACGTCCCGGTCCGCGCCCGGCTCACCGTCGAGGACCTCGACTTCCTCGCCTCCGCCCGGGAGGAGCTGCTGTCGCTGAGCGGCCTGCTGCTGCGCCTGCTCGACCTGCACCAGCCGCGCGACGCGAACGGCCTCACCAAGATCCGCCCTCACCCGGTCCTGCGCTGCCGCAGCTGCATGTGGCGCTGGCCGTGCCCCACCTTCCGCGCCCTCTCCGACGCCGTCCTCCGCTCCGCCGCCCCGCCCGCGGGCACCGCCGATCCCGAGGCCCCGGCCCATGCCCGGACGGCCGCCGCCGATCCGGACGACCCAGCGCCCGGCACAGGGGCCAGCGCGGCGTCCGGCCGAGTGCCGGGTACGGCGCCCGCCACGGCGACCCCGGCGGCACCGGTCCCCCGTACCGCCGGGCCCGCCGCCACGCCCGCGCCCGCGGGGCCCGGCCTGTCCCTTATACAAAACGGAGCCGCCCGAGGAAAAGGAAAGGTGAAGTCCATGGGGACGCTAGCGCA
>QGUZ01000437.1 GCA_003242605.1 Actinomycetota bacterium | reverse complement strand
CGTGGCGTCGAAGTTTTTATAAAGGCCCGGCCCCCCGCCCGCGGGGCGGCGCCCCCCCCTGGGCCGTCCGGGAGCCCGCCAGCCCCGGCCAGCCGGCGCCCCGCCCCGGCCGCCCCCGCCGCGCCGCCTGCCGTACCGCCACCGGTCATGGGTTCGTCCGTTCGGCCGTCACGCGCGTTGCCCACCCGCCCATCTTCCCGCTCCCGGCGCGGCCCTCGGCCCGCCCACCCCGGGAAACCCGCCATATGGGGCATGCAGCCCTGTTTCTTAGGCCCGGGTTAATCGTCGCCCCGTACGATGACCGAGTGGCCGTGACCGAATTCCAGGACCAGGCGTACGAGCATCCGGGGCAGCCATCGACCTCGGGCGGCGAGCCGCCCACTCCGCCACTGCGCGAGGCCGGTTCGCTGCGCGACCGGCTGGTGCCCGCGATGCCCGCCGACCCGCGCTGGGGCTGGATCGGCGCGCTGCTCGTCACGGCGTTCGGCGGCTTTCTGCGCTTCTACAACCTCGCCGTGCCGCACGCGGTCGTCTTCGACGAGACCTACTACGCCAAGGACGCGCTCTCGCTGATCGAGTTCGGCGTGGAGCGCACCCCCGTGGACGACGCGGACAAGCAGCTGCTCGCCGGCAACGCCGACATCTGGAAGCAGTGCGCCGCCGACCAGGCCGACCAGTGCGCCGCGTACGTGGTGCACCCGCCGCTGGCGAAGTGGATGATCGGGCTGGGCGAGGCGCTGTTCGGCGCCACGCCGTTCGGCTGGCGGTTCGCCGCCGCGGTGGTGAGCACGCTGAGCATCCTCATCCTCGCGCGGACGGCCCGCCGGATGACCCGCTCGACCCTGCTCGGCTGCCTCGCCGGGTTCCTGCTCGCGATCGAGGGTCTGCACTTCGTGCTCGGGCGGTTCGCGCTGCTCGACGGGTTCCTCGCGTTCTGGGTGATCGCCGGTTTCGCCTGTCTCGTCGTCGACCGGGACCGGATGCGGGAACGGCTCGTCGACTGGTACGAGCGCTCGCTCGCCACCGGCGCCGGGCTCACCGAGACCGGGCCGCGGCTCGGCATCCGGCCGTGGCGGATCGCGGCCGGGGTCTGCCTCGGCGCGGCGTGCGCCAGCAAGTGGAGCGGGATCTTCTTCCTCATCGGCTTCGCCGTGCTCAGCCTCATGTGGGACGCCGGGGCGCGGCGGGCGGTCGGGCTGCGCCGGCCGTACCGGGGCACGTTCGCCTTCGACCTGCCGGGCGCCGCGGCCGCGCTCGGGCTGGCGCCCGCGATCACCTACGTGGCGAGCTGGATCGGCTGGTTCGCCTCGCCGCTCGGCTACGGCCGCAACTGGGAGCAGGCCACCACGGCCGGGCCGGTGTTCTTCGTCTTCGACTCGGTGCGGTCCTGGCTCTCGTACCACTTCCAGGTGCTGAGCTTCCACACCGGGCTCGTGGCGAAGCACCCCTACCAGTCCGAGCCGTGGCAGTGGCCGCTGCTGCTGCGCCCGGTGGCGTTCTTCTGGGCGGACAACCCGACCGGCTGCGGCGCGAAGGACTGCGCGCAGGCGGTGCTCGGCACCGGCACCCCGGTGATCTGGTACGGCGCGCTGGTGGCGGTCGTCGCGCTCGTCGCCTACTACGTGGCGACCCGCGACTGGCGGGCCGGAGCCGTGCTGCTCGCGCTCGCGGTCGGCTGGCTGCCGTGGTTCTACTACGCCATCGCCGACAACCGGACCATGTTCCAGTTCTACGCGCTCCCCATGGTCCCGTTCATGATCTTGGCGCTCGTGCTCGTCGCCGGGCTGCTGCTCGGCACCGGCGGCGCGTCGCAGCGGCGGCGGCTCGGCGGCGCGGTGGTGGTGGGCGCGTTCACCCTGCTCGCCCTGATCAACTTCGGCTGGCTCTACCCGGTCCTCGCCGGCGAGCTGATCACCCACGCCGACTGGCACCGGCGCATGCTGTTCAACTCGTGGATCTGACCGGCGGATCTGGGTGAGTGCGACGTGATGCGCTATCGGGGGCGCGGCTTCGGGCCGCGGCACGGGCACGTGGGGTACGGCCGGGTGCGGAGCGTGCCCGCGCCGGACGTCGCCGCCCTGCTCGTCGAGCTGGAGCGCGCCGATCCCGTGGCGGCGGACGCGGCGCGGCTCGCCGTCGACTGGCTCACCGGCGGCCGGCCGCTGGCGGCGATCGCGCAGATCGACGTGTGCGAGTTCCTCTGGTACACGCTGCCGCTGCGGATCGAGGCCGGCGACGCGGAGCGGCTCGGCATCGCCCACGCGCTCGGGAGGCTGCTGCGGCTCGGCGGCATGCCCCGGTACGCGGCGCTGTGCCTGTCCGGCACCACCGCGCGCATCCTGCGCACCTACCGGCTCGACGGCGAGGAGGCGGGCCTCGCCGCCTGCCAGCGGGCGCTCGACGCCACCGGCGTGCTCCCGCCGGACGTGCCCGAGCTCACCTGGAGCACGATCATGGGCCCGGAGGAGCTCGCCGCGCACAACGCCTGCTCGGCCGCGCTCGAGCTCGCCATCGTCTCCGGCGAGCTCACCCCGGCCTCGGGCCGGGACCGGGCGCGGCTCACCACCCGCTGGCTGCTCGCCCCGCGCCCCGAGCTCGGCGGCGACACCTGGCTGCAGCGGGTGCACGGCGAGCGGCTCAACCGGTGGGTGCTCGGGCGTGGCGCGGCCCGCCGCGCCCTCGCCCAGCCGTACGAGGTGCGGCTGCACGCGCCGGTGCCCCCGCCGGAGGGCAGCCACCTGGAGCCGCTGCGCTGGCTGCTCGAGCTCGGCGTGTCCGGGGTGCCGCTCACCCGGCGGCACAACCTCGCCCGCGCGGTCGCGATCGAGGCCGCCGACCGGTTCGGCTGGCGCGGCCCGGGCGGCCGGACCCCGCGCGCCGAGGCCGAGGTGCCCGAGCTCGTCACCCTGCACGGCATCGCCCGGGCCGAGCTGCGGGCGCTGCGCCGCACCGGGGCCAAGCTCGTGATCACCGCCGAGGGCCGCCGGCTGCTCGACGACCCCGGCGCGCTGTGGGACGCGGCCACCGCGACGCTCGCCGCGCCCGGGCACGGCGGCGCCGACGCCGTGCTGCACGAGATCGCGCTGATGATCCTCGCCGAGGGCCGGCCGCTCCGCCGCGGCGAGCTCGCCGCGCGGGTCGCCGCGATCGCCGCGGTCGACGACCCCCGCCCGGACCCCGGTGCGCACGCCCCGCGGGCCTCCCGGCTGGTCGCCCGGCTGCGCCGCCGCCTCGACGCCCTCGGCCTGCGCGCCCGCCCGAGTCCGGGCGCCGAACGGCTCACCCCGGCCGGCCAGGCCGCCGCCCTCGCCGCCCTCCGCGCCCACGCCCTGCGCCCCCGGCAGTACCTCACCCCACGCTGACCCTTCCCCGGGCCACGGCGGCGGGCTCGGGCGGCCCGCCATGGAGCGGCTCGATCTGCGCCGGCGGAACCGGGCCCGGCCCCCCGGCTTGCGGGCCTTGGGCTGGCCTCTTTTACCATTTCCCA
>QGUZ01000110.1 GCA_003242605.1 Actinomycetota bacterium | reverse complement strand
CCGACACCTGGGGCTTCGAGGTGCGGCCCAACGAGTTCGAGAACGCCTTCCAGCCGCTCCACCAGGTCGTCATCCCGCACATGGGCCTGCTCGTCGGCGAGATGTGGGACCTCGACGCGCTCGCCGAGGACTGCGCCGCCGACGGCGTCTACGAGTTCTTCCTCGTCGCCCAGCCGCTGCCCATCACGGGCGCGGTCGGCTCCCCCATCAACCCCCTCGCGATCAAGTGAGGCCACCATGCCCGCAGTAGGCAACGTCCTCATCGTCGGCGCCGGAACCTCCGGCCCCGCCCTCGCCATCCTGCTCGCCCGCGCCGGCGTGTCCGTCGACGTCGTCGAGATCAAGCCGGAGATCACCGCGCTCGGCTCCGGCATCACGCTGCAGGGCAACGCCCTGCGCGTGCTGCGCGACCTCGGCGTCTGGGACCAGGTCCTCGCGCACGGGTTCCCGTTCAACTCGCTCGGCTTCCGCGCCCCCGACGGCACCCTGCTCGCCGAGGTCCCCGACTCCCGCACCGGCGGACCCGACCTGCCCGCCACGGTCGGCATGTACCGCCCCGACCTCGCCCGGATCCTCGCCGAGGCGGTGGCCGCCGCCGGGGCCCGGATCCACTACGGGGTGACCGTCGAGTCGTTCGACGACCTCGGCGAGACCGTGCGGGTCACCCTCACCGACGGCACCACCCGCGACTACGACCTCGTCGTCGGCGCCGACGGCATCCGCTCCTCGATCCGCCGCATGATCGGCATCGACGTCGAGCCGCGGCCGGTCGGCATGGGCATCTGGCGGGTGCACACCCGCCGTCCCCCCGAGATCGAGCGCACCGACCTCATCTACGGCGGCCCGTGCTACATCGCCGGCTACTGCCCGACCGGCCCCGACACCATGTACGCCTACCTCGTCGAGGACGCCCGGCCGCGGGAGTCGATCGCCGACGCCGACAAGCCCAAGATCATGCGTGAGCTCGCCGCCGGGTACGGCTGGCCGTGGACCGAGATCCGCGAGACGATCACCGACCCGGACCGGATCAACTACACCTGGTTCGAGACGCTGCTCGTCGACCGCCCGTGGAACCGCGGCCGGGTCGTGCTCATCGGCGACGCCGCGCACGCCTGCCCGCCCACCCTCGCCCAGGGCGCGGCCCAGTGCCTGGAGGACGCCGTGGTCCTCGCCGAGATGCTGCTCGCCGCCGACCGGCTCGACCAGGCGCTGTTCGACGCCTTCACCGACCGCCGCCTGCCCCGGGTGCGCGCCGTGGTCGAGGGGTCGCTGCAGATCACCGAGTGGCAGCTCAACCGCGACCCGAACGCGGACGTCGCCGCGGTGGCGGGCCGGATCAACGCGATCGTCTCGGAGCGGCCGTGACCGTCACGATCGACGTGCACGCGCACGTGCTGCTCCCCGAGGTGGACCGCGCCGTCGCCGACCACCCCGGCCACGCCGAGCACCGGGCGCTGGAGGCGCGGCGCAACGGCCCGGCCGCCCTCGAGGTGAACGGCCGCGTGATCGCCGAGATCCTGCCGCGGCTCACCCGGGTGGAGGCACGGCTCGCCGACATGGACGCCGCGGGCGTGGACGTGCAGATCGTCAGCCCGTCGCCGTCCCACTACCACTACTGGGCCGGCGACGCCGGCCTCGCCCGCACCGTGTACCGGCTCGCCAACGAGGGCGTGGCCGCGCACTGCGCCGAGGCGCCCGACCGGCTGCACGGGCTCGGCATCGTCCCGCTCCAGCACCCGGACCTGCTCGTCGAGGCGCTCGACCACGCCCTCGGCCTCGGCCTGCGCGGCGTGATGATCTCCTCGCACGCCCCCGGGCGCGAGCTGTCCGACCCGGCGTACGAGCCGTTCTGGGCGCACGCCGCCGAGACCGGCGCGGTGGTCTTCCTCCACCCGTTCGGCTGCACCCTCGACGAGCGGCTCGACCGCTGGTACCTGTCGAACATCGTCGGCCAGCCGGTGGAGAACGCGGTCGCGCTGTCCCACCTCATCTTCAGCGGCGTGCTTGACCGGCACCCGAACCTGAAGCTGCTCGCCGCCCACGGCGGCGGCTACCTGCCGACGTACATCGTGCGGGCCGACCACGGCTGGCAGGTGCGGCCGGACGCCAAGGGCTGCGCCGAGCCGCCCAGCGCGTACCTGCGCCGCATCTGGTTCGACTCCCTCGTCTACCGGCCGGAGGCGCTGCGCGCGCTCATCGACGCCGTCGGCGTCTCCCAGGTCGTGCTCGGCTCCGACCACCCCTTCGACATGGGCGTCCCCGACCCGCTCGACCGGCTGCGCGCCGCCCTCCCGGACGCCGCCGAGTTCGACGCGGTCCGCGGCGGCAACGCCCTCAGGCTCTTCGACCTCAAGCACTGAATCCCCCAAGGACGGTCATGACCAGACTCATCACCCACCTGCGGCACGTCGACCTCGCCGTGCCCGACTTCGACAAGCAGCGCGAGTTCTACGCCGGGGTGTGGGGCCTCACCGAGGTCGCCACCGACACCGGCCTCAGCTTCCTCGCCGCCGAGGGCTCCCCCGAGCAGTACATCATCCGGCTGCGCAAGGCCGAGGAGAAGCGGCTCGACCTGATCGCCTTCGGCGCGGCGAGCCCGGCCGACGTCGACGCCCTCGCCGAGCGGCTGGGCAAGGCGGGTGTGCAGCTCATCTCCAAGCCGGGCGAGCTCGCCACCCCCGGCGGCGGGTACGGCTTCCGCTTCTTCGACATCGACGGGCGCACCGTCGAGGTCTCCGCGGACGTCGCCCCCCGCAGGCACCGCAAGATCGAGCCGCGCGAGTCGATCCCGGTCCGGCTGTCGCACGTCGTGGTGAACTCGCCCGACATCAACGCCACCCGCGAGTGGTACGAGACCCACCTCGGCTTCGCGCTCTCCGACACCCTCGGCCACCCGCGGATCGGCGAGGTCATGCACTTCATGCGGTGCAACCCGCAGCACCACAGCCTCGCCATCGCCCGCGGCCCGCACGTCTCGCTCCACCACATCAGCTTTGAGCTGCGCGGCGTCGACGAGTTCATGTTCGGCACCGGCCGGCTGCTGCGCGCCGGGGTCCGCATGATCTGGGGGCCGGGCCGCCACCTGGCGGGGGACAACACCTTCTCCTACTTCCTCGACCCGCACGGCAACACGGTCGAGTACACCACCGAGCTGGAGGAGCTCGACGAGGACACCTGGCACCCCTCGGTGCACGACTTCACCAAGCCCGAGGTGAGCGACCAGTGGGGGACCGCCAACCAGATCGACGAGGTCATCACCAGGGAGTCGTTCAACGACGTCGACCGCGGCGTCTTCGTCGCCCCGCCCGTGTGATCCCCCGGCCGAGACCTGTCTGATCCGATGCGTATCGCAACGTTCACTCACGAGGGCCGTACCCGGTCCGGGATCGTCGAGGCCGACGCGGTCCGGCCGTTCCCCGACGGCGTCGGGCTCCTCGACCTGCTGCGCGACGACCGCCTGGGCGAGGCCGCGAGCCTCGCCCAGGCCCCGGTCCCGCTCGCCGAGGTACGGCTGTGCGCGCCGTTCCAGCCGCCCACCGTGCGGGACTTCGTCACCTTCGAGGAGCACGTCGAGGGCATGCGCCGCGGCCACGACCCGACCGGCACGGTCCCCGACGCCTGGTACGACGCGCCCGCGTTCTACTTCACCAACCCGTACGCGGTGGTCGGCCCCTACGACGAGGTGCCGGTGCCGCCCGGCTGCGCGGCGTTCGACTTCGAGCTCGAGGTCGCCGCCGTGATCGGCCGGCCCGGCCGGGACCTCACCCCGGAGGCGGCCCGGGAGCACATCGCCGGGTATCTGATCATGAACGACTGGTCGGCCCGCGATCTGCAGGCCCGCGAGATGCAGGTCGGCCTCGGCCCGGCGAAGGGCAAGGACACCGCCACCACGCTCGGCCCGTGGCTCGTCACCGCCGACGAGCTGGAGCCGTACCGCGACGAGGACGGCCTGCTGCGGCTCGCGCTCACCGCGGCCGTCAACGGCACCGTGGTCGGCCGCGACCTGCTGTCGAACATGAGCTGGACCTTCGAGGAGCTCGTCGCGTACGCCTCGCGCGGCACCTGGGTACGGCCCGGCGACGTGCTCGGCTCCGGCACCTGCGGCAACGGCGGCTGCCTCGGCGAGCTGTGGGGCCTGCGCGGCAGGCAGGACCCGCCCCCGCTGCGCCCCGGCGACGTGGTCGAGCTGACCGTCGAGGGCATCGGCTCGATCCGCAACACCGTCGTCGCCGGTGTCGAGCGGGTGCCCATCCCGCCGGCGAGAAAGCGCCCCCGGCTCCGCCCGTGACCTGGGGAGGCGTGACGGCGCTCCGACGGCCTGGCGTGTCCGCCGCCCAGCGGCGGGTGGACGCCAGGCCGTCCGCGCCCCAGGGGTGATGGGGAGACCGGCGGCCTGCGGCCGCTATTCGAACAGTGCCAACACCAGCAAGAAGAGTATGAACAGGCCGATGAGCGCGGCGATGCCGTAGACGATGTTCATCAAGACGGTCCCGCCGATGATGAAGGCGATCGCCGCGAGGAAACAGAGCGCGAGGAGAACCAGATCGATCAGGCCGAGAATGATCGCGGCCACCAGGCGGACCAGGAACCACAGGAACCCGAACGGCGGGACCGCTCCCATCGTGGAGTCGTCGTACGCCCACCGGGCCCAGGCGAACGGCGGGTGCCAGGTCGACTCCCAGTACTCATTCCATCGCCCGACGATGTGATCGATGACCTTGTCGACCGGACCGGGCTTCTCCTGGCTCAGCGTCGACTGGGCCTTCCGGAACTCGATGGTCTTGATCTCGCCTTCCTTGACCGTGATGAGGACGTGTCGGTTCTCGGCCTGGATGTGGGTGGTCCCGTTCACGACGGCGTGGAACGCCCCGGCGCCGGCGTTGACCTTGTAGACGTGGTCGACGTCTCGCTGCTTGTCGCGCAGCGTCACGTAGAAGAATTCCTCGTCCGGTTCTTCGAGGGTCACGCCTGCGTTTATCTTGATCGTGCCGACAGGGGTGACGATATCCCGCTCCCCCGATATCTCGATTTCGCCCTTCTTCCATGTGATCTTCACCGGGAGCGTGAAGGGCTGGAACGAGACCTCGACGTTCTGGGATGAGCAGGCCGACGCGGTGAGAAGGGTCGCGGCGAGGAGTGCGACGAGGATGATCGTGAGTCTCGAGGATAAGGAGCGATGGCGCGCGCGCCGCTCGGTCCGGGAGAGGGGGAGAGCCTCTGTCATCGAGCGCTCCTCTGCAGGCACCAACGGAGTTGATCTCTGCGGTCACAGCCGCATCTCCCGCAAGATCGCCGAATGCGCAGGCGCGCGAGATCCATGCCCAGAGGCGCGGCCGTGATGATCTGAAAACGAAGCAATTTGCGGGAAAATTCCGAATGGAGAAATGGTCTGGCCGAAACCTCGGCCGGACGTGAGGGCAGGTCGGCCATCGGTCCCATCGGCAACGGACGATTGAGCGCAGGATCATCAATGGTCACGCTGGTGCCGCTGGAAGCCGGGGTTCGCCCGCCGGGGTGAGGGCTGGGGCACGACGGGCCTTCGCCGGCCGGCAGTACCGTCGGGGTCAGTGGCCGTCCGTAATGACGGCCGGGGCGCGGCCGGCGTCTTCGCCCCGTTGCGCACCGCACACCGGTCCGACGCCGGTCCGTGCCCCGGCCCGGCTCGGCCCCTCGGACCGGCCGGGAACCCTGTTCATTCACCGGATGGCCGGTTCCGACCGCCCAGCGCGCACGACCTGCGCCCGGAGCGGCGGTCTGCGGCCTCCGGCCGCGACCGCCCTCGGAGACGGGCGACTTCGTCCCCAGCGGCCGGCACGATCTCCCGGCCGGGCAGGCGGGTCGTCGCGGCTGCGGGCGAGGCGGCGACCGCCGGGAGGGTGTCGTTTCTCACCGGCGTGAGCATCACCGGCTCGCTCCGGCCCATCGTGCACACCGCCGCGAGATCCAGGAGTGCATCCCGCCGCCCACCGTCGGCGGTGCCTTCGGCGACCAACGGACGGCGGTCCTCGGGCCTCGGCCTCGATGTGACGCGTGCCCGCAGGTGTGCGAGGGCGGCTGAGCGCACACCACGGCCCGGGGCGGCTGGTGGCCGCCCCGGGCCGGGAAGCCTGGGGAATGCCGCGGTCAGGCCGAGCGGTAGAGCTCGGCGACGCGGAACGCGAGGTCGAGGGACTGGCTGCGGTTGAGGCGCGGGTCGCACGCCGTCTCGTACCGCAGGCTGAGGTCGGACTCCTCGATCGGGTCGCCGCCGCCGATGCACTCGGTGACGTCGTCGCCGGTGAACTCGATGTGGATGCCACCGGGGTGCGTGCCGAGCGCGCGGTGCACCTCGAAGAACCCGGCGACCTCGTCGAAGATGTCGTCGACGCGGCGGGTCTTGTGGCCGCTCGGCGCCTCGAAGGTGTTGCCGTGCATCGGGTCGCAGACCCACAGCACGTTCGCCCCGCTCGAGGTGACCTTCTCCACCAGCGGGGGCAGCACGTCCCGGATCCGGGTGGCGCCCATGCGGGTGATGAAGGTGAGCCGCCCGGGCTCGTTGTCGGGGTTGAGCCGCTCGATCAGCGCGAGGGCGTCCTCCGGGGTGGCGGTCGGACCGAGCTTCACGCCGATCGGGTTGCGGATGCGGCTGAAGAACTCGACGTGCGCACCGTCGAGCTGGCGGGTGCGCTCGCCGATCCACACCATGTGCGCCGACACGTCGTACGGCAGGCCGGTGCGCGAGTCGATCCGGGTGAGCGCCCGGTCGTACTCGAGGATGAGCGCCTCGTGCGACGAGTACAGCTCCACGGTGTGGAACTCGGGGGAGTCCGCGCCGCAGGCGTGCATGAACTGGATCGCCTTGTCGATCTCCTTCGCCAGGCGCTCGTAGCGCTGCCCGGCGGGGGACTCGGCGACGAAGTCCTGGTTCCAGGCGTGCACCTGGCGCAGGTCGGCGTACCCGCCCTTGGTGAAGGCCCGGCACAGGTTGAGCGTCACCGCCGAGGAGTGGTACGCCCGCAGCAGCCGCCGCGGGTCGGGCGTACGCGCCTCGGGGGTGAACTCGAAGCCGTTCACCATGTCCCCGCGGTAGGCGGGCAGCTCCACGCCGTCGCGCACCTCGACCGGCTTGGAGCGCGGCTTGGCGAACTGCCCGGCCCAGCGCCCGATCTTCACGACCGGGACGCTGCCCGCGTAGGTGAGCACGATCGCCATCTGCAGCAGCGTCTTGAGCTTGTTGCGGACGGCGTCGGCGGTGGCGCCGGCGAAGGTCTCGGCGCAGTCACCGCCCTGCAGGACGAACGCCTCGCCTCGGGCGGCGGCGGCGAGACGCTCCTTGAGCTGGTCGCACTCCCCGGCGAAGACGAGGGGAGGCAGGGTCGACAGCTCGGCGACGACCTCGTCGAGCACGGCACGATCCGGCCAGTCGGGCTGCTGCGCCGCCGGCAGCTTGCGCCAGGCGTCGAGATCGATGGAATTCGCGGTCACATGGCCTCCTCAACCGGCCGAGACCGCCTCGTCCCCGGCGCGTGATGAATGGTGGTTCGCTCGGTCACGACACATCAGGTTATTGCACTCACGGCACCACGAATGCGCCCCGTCAAACGCTCGTGGAGTTTCCCTCACCAGGGATTTGCCGCCGCACCGGGGGATCACAGCGGCGCGATCGTCCAGCTCGCCTCGTGCTTCTCGCCGGGCTGCAGCACGACCACGTCGGTGCCCGAGTTGAACGCGTCGGGCGGGCAGGTCATCGGCTCCACGGCGAGCCCGCGGTGGCCGAGCCCGGTGCCGGTGCACACCTGGACCCACGGCAGCACCCGCGGGTCCCAGCGCACCTCCACGCCGCCCGCCGGGCCGCGCAGCCGTACCCGGGCGAGCCCCTCGGCGTCCGCGGCGAGCCCGGTGAAGGCGTGGTCGATCGCGGTGCCGCCGATCAGGCGCGGGCTGCGGAAGTCGTACGGCGTGCCCGCCACGTCGGTCAGCTCCCGCGGCACGAGCCGCTCGTCGACGAGCAGCACCCGGCTCGCCGGCAGCTCCAGCTCCCAGCCGTCCACCGGCCCGTCACCGGCGAGCAGCCACGGGTGCGGGCCGCAGCCGTACGGGGCGGGGCGGTCGCCGATGTTCTGCGCGGTGAGCGTCGTGGTGAGCCCGTCCGGGGTGAGCGTGTAGAGCACCTCGAGCGCGAGCCGGAACGGGTACCCGGGGGTGGGCTCGATCGTGTGCGTGAGCCGCGCCGAGGCCTCCTCGCCGGAGACGGGCTCGGCGAACTCCCACGGCGCCTCCGTCACCAGCCCGTGCAGCGCGTGCCCGCGCTCGGGCTCGGTGACCGGCAGCTCGAACCGCTCCCCGGCGAAGGTGTAGACGGCGTCGGCGATCCGGTTCGGCCACGGCGCGAGCAGCGTGCCGCTGTAGAAGGGGATCGGGCCGTCCTCGGGCCAGGAGACGATGAGGTCGCGCTCGCCCGCGCGCAGCACCCGCAGGGCGCCGCCGCGTGTGCTGATCTCGGCGTGCAGGTCACCGCAACGGAGGGAACCGGAGCTCACCAGCATCCTTTCGTCGGCCGGCCGCGTGCCGCGGCCGGGAGGGCGTGGACGGGACGGGCGGAGCGCTGCGCCCCCAACCGTGTGGGAGCGCTCCCAAGTCCGTATACGCTAGGGAGACCCGTCGACCGCGTCAACCTTCCGCACATTCCGATCCTGACATTCCCGGCTCGACATGCCAAACCCACCCTCATAGGTAAATGGGCATGGAAAGGGGACGCCGCCGGGACGGGGGGAAGGGGGTCACCGGCGGCGCCCCCGGCTCGCGGCGGGCCTAGCCGAGGACCCGGTTGGCGATCAGGTCCCGGTACCAGAGCGCGCTGTCCTTCGGGATCCTGCGCTGGGTGGGGTAGTCGACGTAGACGATGCCCCACCGCTCCCGGTACCCCTCGGCCCACTCGAAGTTGTCGAGCAGCGACCAGACGTGGTAGCCGACCACGCGCACCCCGTCGGCGACCGCGCGCCGCACCGCGTCGAGGTGGTCGCGCAGGAACGCCACCCGCCACGGGTCGCGCACCGCCCCGTCCGGGTCCACCTCGTCGGGGGCGGGCATGCCGTTCTCGGTGATCACGAGCGGCACGTCCCCGTAGTCCCGGGCGAGCCGGCGCAGCAGGTCGTACAGGCCGCCGGGGTGGATCTCCTGCCACCACGCCTGGGTGCGCGGGTGCCGGAAGGCGCGCTCGCCGTCCGCGGTGACGTACAGCGGCGAGTAGTACTGCACGCCGAGCATGTCGATCGGCGCCGAGATGATCTCGAGGTCGCCGTCGGCGATGCGGTCCGGCATCGGGCTGCGCCCGGCGATCCAGCGCAGCGTGTCCTCCGGGTAGCGGCCGGTGAGGATCGGGTCGAGGTAGAGCCGGTTCTCCAGGCCGTCGGCGTGCCGTACCGCCGCGGCGAGGGCCGCCGGGTCCGCCGCCGGGCCGTCGTCCGCGGGGTAGACCGGGCTGAGGTTGAGCGCCGGGCCGATCCGGCGCTCGCCGCCCGACGCGCGCAGCGCCCGCACCGCGAGCCCGTGGGCGAGCAGCAGGTGGTGCAACGCGACGAAGGCCCGGGCGTCGTCGCGGTGGCCGGGCGCGTGGATGCCGTGCCGGTACCCGGCGTCCACCACGGTCTTCGGCTCGTTGATGGTGATCCAGTCGGCCACCTCGAGCGCGTCGAACACGATCTGCGCGTAGTCGGCGAACCAGTAGGCGACGTCCCGGTTCTCCCAGCCGCCCTTGTCCTGCAGGGCCTGCGGCAGGTCCCAGTGGAACAGCGTGGCCATCGGCCGGATGCCGCGCTCGCGCAGCCGGTCGACGAGCCGCCGGTAGAAGTCGAGGCCCTTGCGGTTGACCGGCCCGGTCCCGTCGGGGCGGATTCGCGGCCAGGCGATCGAGAACCGGTAGCTCTGCAGCCCGAGCGCGGCCATCAGCTCGACGTCGTCGGCCCAGCGGCGGTAGTGGTCGGCACCCGGCTCGCCGGTGTCGCCGCCGGCGACCTTGCCGGGGATCGCGGCGAAGGTGTCCCAGATCGACGGGCCGCGCCCGTCGGCGTCGACCGCGCCCTCGATCTGGTACGCCGAGGTGGCGGCCCCGAGGATGATGTCGGGCGGGAACTGGCGGGTTGCGTTCACGGTGACTCCTGGGGTGTCGAGGGGGGATCGCGCCGGTGGGAGCCGCCGGGACGGAGGCCCCGGTGCCCCCAAGGGGTGCTGGGAGCGCTCCCATCAACGCGGTGGAGCGCTCCCGCCCCCGCGTGCACCCCTCGGCGAGTGCCGGACCGCGCGGCGTCAGGCCGAGCCGCGGATGACCAGGTGGGTGTCGAGGATGACGACCGGCTGTTCCAGCGGTTCGCCGTTGATCCGGGCGACGAGCAGGTGCGCCATCTGCCGCCCCATCTCCTCCGTTGGCTGGTGGACCGTGGTGAGCGGCGGGTCGCTGTAGAGGCGGCTCACGCTGGAGTCGTCGAACCCTATCACCGCCACGTCGTCGGGGATGCGCCTGCCGGTCTCCTTGAGCACCTGCATCGCGCCCATCGCCATGGGATCGGAGGCGGCGAACACCGCGTCGATCTCCGGATCCCTGGCGAGCAGCTCGCGCATCGCCCGCGCGCCGCTCTCCTGGGAGAAGTCGCCGAAGGCGACACACTCGGGCACCCCGGTGGCGATCAGCGCGTCGCGGTACCCGGCGAGCCGGTCCACGCCCACGCCCATGTCCTGCGGTCCGGCGATGGTGGCGATGCGCCTGCGCCCCTTGCCGATCAGGTACTTGACCGCCTGCCGGGCCCCCGCCCGGTTGTCCATGTCCACGTAGCTGTACGGGGTGATGCCGACGGGCCGGCCACCGACCACGGTGGGCACGCCCATCTCCTCCAGCCTGCCGGGCAGCGGGTCGGCGCCGTGCAGCGAGATCAGCATCACCCCGTCGACGTGCTGCCCGCTGAGGTACTGCTCGAGCCGGGCGTGCTCCTCGCGGGTCTGCGCCATCGCGAGGATGAGCTGCAGCCCGGTCTCGGACAGCGCCGTGCCGATGCCGCGGATCACCCCCGCGAAGTACGGTTCGTCGAACACCCGCTGCTCGGATTCGGATACGACGAGCGCGACGGTGTCGGTGCGCCGGGTGACCAGTGTGCGCGCCGCGCGGTTGGGCACGTAGCCGAGCTCTTCGATGGCCCGCAGCACCGCGGCGCGGGCGCGCTCGCTCACCTTCGGCGAGCCGTTGATCACCCGCGACACCGTGCCGCGGCCGACCCCGGCTCGGGCCGCGACCGCCTCGAGTGTCGGCCGCCGCCCCGGGCGGCGCTGCACGTTGGTCAAGACCCTGCCCCTCCTTGTCGTTCGACCTATTCTGCCGGAAGTGACAAAGCGTTACGCCGGATGGTTTCGGCATACCACAGAGCGCTGTCCTTGAGGATGCGCTCCTGGGTTTCGTAATCGACGTACACCAGTCCGAACCGCTTGCCGTACCCCCAGGCCCACTCGAAGTTGTCCATCAGTGACCAGGCGAAATAGCCCTTGAGCGGCACCCCCTTGGAGATCGCCTCGTGGCAGGCGCGAAGGTGGGAGGCGATGAAAGCGAGCCGCTCGCTATCGTGCACCGCGCCGTCGCCGGTCACCACGTCGTCGAACGCCGCGCCGTTCTCCGAGATGACGAGCGGGATCGGCGGGTACTCCTGGGCCACCCGCAGCAGGATCTCCAGCAGGCCGTCGGTGTCGATCTCCCAGCCCATCGCGGTCACCGGGCGGCCGCCGTTGACGAACGAGACGTGCTCGCTGCCCACCCACGGCGAACCGGCCCCGGTGGGTGCGGCCGAGGCCGAGGCGGCGCCGCCCGCCACGCCCGACACGGTGAACCGGCTGTAGTAGTTGATCATCAGCAGGTCGATCGGCGAGGAGATCACCTCGAGGTCGCCGGGCCGGATGTGGTCCGGCTCGCACACCGCGCGCAGGTCCTCCAGCACGTCGGCCGGGTACTCGCCCTTGAGCAGGGCGTCGAGGAAGTACCGGTTCTGCAGGCCGTCGATGCGCCGGGCGGCGTCCCGGTCCGCGTCGCTGTCGGTGGCGGGGGAGACCGCGTACAGGTTCACACACCCGCCGATCCGGGTGTCGGCGTTCTGCGTGCGGATCGCCTGCACCGCGAGCCCGTGCGCGAGCAGCAGATGGTGCGCGGCCCGTACCGCGGCGGCGGGCTCGCGCCGGCCCGGCGCGTGCTCGCCCGAGGCGTAGCCGAGGAACGCGGCGCACCACGGCTCGTTGACCGTGCTGAAGTTGCGCACCCGGTCGCCGAGCGCCTCGTGCACGAGCGCGGCGAAGTCGGCGAACCGCTTGGCGGTGTCACGCTCCGGCCAGCCGCCCGCGTCCTCCAGGGCCTGCGGCAGGTCCCAGTGGTAGAGCGTGAGCCACGGCTCGATCCGGTGCTCGAGCAGCTCGTCGACGAGCCGCCGGTAGAAGTCGAGCCCGGCCTGGTTCACCGGGCCGCTGCCGGTCGGCTGGATCCGCGGCCAGGACACCGAGAACCGGTACGCGGTGAGGCCGAGGTCGGCCATGAGGCGCACGTCGTCGCGGTAGCGGTGGTAGTGGTCGACCGCCACGTCGGCGGTGTCCCCGCCCACCACGCGGCCCGGCTGGCGGACGAAGGTGTCCCAGATGGAGGGCCCCCGGCCGTCGGTCGCGGTGGCGCCCTCGATCTGGTACGCCGAGGTTGCGGCGCCCCAGACGAAGTCGGCCGGGAACTTCAGCTCGGTGACACCGGTCTTGGGATGTGCTTCCTGCGTTGTCACGCTTTGACCGCACCTTCCATGAGGCCGCCGATGATCTGACGGCCGAAGACGAGGAACACGACGATGAGCGGGAGGACCGACAACGTGGTGCCGGTGAAGATCATCACGTAGTCGGTGGAGTGCTGCGCGTTGAGGTTGCGGATCGCCACCTGGACCGTGGGGTTGCCCGCCAGGACGATCAGCGGCCACATGAAGTCGTTCCAGGTGATCATGAAGGTGTTGATGCCGAGCACCGCCATGCCGGGCCGTACCGCGGGCAGCACGATGTTCCACCAGATGCGCAGCGTGGAGGCGCCGTCGACGCGGGCCGCCTCGACCAGCTCACCGGGCACCGCCTGCTCGGTGTACTGGGTCATGAGGAACACGCCGAAGGCGTTGAGCAGGTACGGCAGGATCACCGCCTTGAGCTGCCCGGTCCACTCCAGCTCGACCATGAGCCGGTAGAGCGGCACCACGCCCATCTGCTGGATCGGGACCATCATCGTGAGCAGCACGGCGAGCAGCAGGACCCGGCTGCCGCGGAAGCGCAGGCGGGAGAACGCGAAGCCGGCCATCGTGGAGATGATCACCACGGACACGGTGACCGAGACGGCCACGATCGCCGAGTTGGTGAGGCCGGTGAGGAACTGCGCGTCCGGGTCGTTGAGGACGCGCACGATGTTCTCCCCGAGGTTGCCGCCGGGCAGCAGCGGCGGGGGAATGTCGACCGCGTCGGAGTTGGTCCGGCTCGCGATCACGATCATCCAGTAGATCGGGAAGGCCGACACGATGATCGTGAAGGCGAGCATCACCTTGGTGAGCGGGGTCGCGTCCCAGATCCGCGAGCCCGCCCCGCCGCGGTGGGTCCGCTTTCTTCTCGCGCCGGGCGTGTCCCGGCGCACGGTCAGCGTCGTCACTTGCGACCCCCGATCCGGCGGATGAGCATGAAGTTGATGGCGGAACCGATGAGGATCATCAGGAAGAGGAGCCAGGCGGCCGCGGACGCGTAGCCGTACTGGAAGTTGCTGAAGGCCTTCTCGACGATGAACATCGCGACCGTCTGGAACTGGTTGTCCGAGCCACCCTGGATACGGCCGCCGTAGAACATCATCGGCTCGGCGAACAGGGTGAGCCCGCCGATGGTGGAGTTGAGCACCACGAAGATGATCGTGGGCCGGAGCATGGGGATGGTGATCTGCCAGAACTGGCGGCGCTTGGAGGCGCCGTCGATCTCCGCGGCCTCGTAGAGGTCACGCGGGATCGTCTGCATGCCGGCGAGGAAGATGATCGCGTTGTAGCCGGTCCACCGCCAGTCGACCATCGTCGAGACCGCCAGCCAGGCGGGCAGCCGCTCGGCCTTCCAGTCGATGGGGTCGATGCCGAACAGGCCCAGCAGCCAGTTGACCATGCCCCAGTCGCGGCCGTAGAGGTGGGTGAAGACGACCGCGACCGCGACGACCGAGGTGACGAGCGGCAGCAGCACGCCCATGCGTACGAAAAGCTGACCCCGGAACCGCTTGTTCAGCGCGTTGGCCAGCATGAGCGCGAGCAGCAGCTGCGGCACGGTCGCGATGACGAACATCGCGAGCGTGTTGACGACGACCTTCCAGAACTGGTCGTCGGCGAGCAGCTCGGAGTAGTTGCCGAGGCCGACCCACTCCTGCTCGCCGGTGAGCTCGTAGTCGAAGAGCGAGTACCAGAGCGTGAACCCGAGCGGGAACAGCCCGAAGATGGCGAAGAGCAGGAAGTACGGCGAGACGAGCAGGTAGGGGGCCGCCTTCAGGTCGAGCCAGGAGAGGAACCGCCGGGCGGCGCCGGGGGCGGCGTGCCGGGAGTTTCGCGGGGGCGGGGCGGCGACCTGCGGCCCGGAGCGGGCCTGGGCGTGCGGCCCGGAGTATTCGGTGTGCAGGCTCATGGTTCACCTTTCGCGAGAGGCAGGTCCCGGCCCGCCACCGGGGTGCCCGGTGGCGGGCCGGACCTGTTCGGAAAGACGCGCCGGGAAGTGCGGAGGTCAGCCCGCGGCCTTCGTGGCGTCGTCCACGAGCTTCTGCCAGGCCTGGTCGGCGGGCACCGAGCCGTCGTCGACGGCGGAGATCACCTGCTCGACCGCGTTCTTCACCTGGGTGTGCTTCACACCGAGGAAGACGGGCTGCAGCTCGGCGGCGGACTTGGCGAAGATCTCACCCTTGGGGGCGTCGTTGAAGTACTCGTCCTTCGCG
>QGUZ01000436.1 GCA_003242605.1 Actinomycetota bacterium | reverse complement strand
GGTCTTCCCGGCGCTGCCGCTCGCGCCCCGCGACCCGACCGGCCCGACCCGGGCCAACCCGCGGCACATCGGCACGCTCACCACGCTCACCCGCCGCATCCTGCAGGACTACGGCGACCGGTTCGCCCGCCGGTGGTCCCTCGGCGGCGTCTACCAGCCGTTCGAGCTGCAGATCCGGGACTGGCCGGACCCGTCGAAGGTGGACACCCTCAAGGTGCTCGCCGAGCAGCACGTCATCGTGGAGCAGGAGCTCGAGGGCAAGCCGATCCTCATCAGCCCGTACCTCGACGCGCGGCGGGACCGGAAGTTCACCTCCACCCCCCAGCAGGTCGCCCGCGGCTTCAAGGTGCTGGCGCGCACCGGCGTCGGGATCATCGCGCCGCAGGACGGCCGGGGCACCGGCAAGGTCGGCCTGTTCTGGCCGAACTGGAAGAACAAGCCGGTCGACGAGCGGCTGCGCCCGGTGGTCGGCGACACCACATACAACAAGGCGTACTACGGCGGCACCCGCGACTACTACCGGGAGATGGCCGCGGCCCGCGACGAGCTGCGCGAGGAGGGCGTGAACGTCGAGCTGTGGGCGAACATCGAGGCGTTCGAGCCGACCCGCCGGCCGGGGGAGAAGCGGTGCACGTCGCAGAGCGACCGCGGCGCCGCCGACAAGCCCCGCCTCGACCGCCAGGTGACGCTCGTCGGGCCGTACGTCTCGAAGATCATCTCG
This sequence comes from Actinomycetota bacterium, assembly GCA_003242605.1. Classification (GTDB taxonomy): domain Bacteria; phylum Actinomycetota; class Actinomycetes; order Streptosporangiales; family Streptosporangiaceae; genus Thermopolyspora. The sequence continues at coordinate 2,778 of QGUZ01000436.1, read as the reverse complement.
TACATGTGGTCGGACTACTTCACCTGCGGCTCGCCGTCGCTCGCCGAGCAGATCGCGCAGGACTGGACCCGGCCGATCGCGATCCAGGCGTACCGCCGCGACCGGGACATCCAGACCGGGCTGGAGATCCGCGGCTACAACCTCGCCGGGGCGAAGATCACGCTGAGCTGGCCGGGCGTGGACGAGCCGCGGGTGGTCGATGCCGCGCAGGTCGGCGTGCACGAGACCGAGCCGATCCTGGGGCTGCCGCAGCGGGTGGAGCGGCTGTGGATACCCTTCGATCTGGACGAGGTGCCGGACGGCAAATGGGTCCGGGTCGGGGTGACCGCCCCCGACGGGCGCATCGCCGCCGAACCCGTCTACTACCAGCACCTCGCCTAGGTTCGGCTCCAGGTCCTGCGGCACGGCCGCGCGTTTCGATCGTGACGGCCGATCGGGACGCGGACCGTGCGTGCGGGTGGTGAGTTTCCGGTAGCGTGCGAGACGTGATCCCGACACTTCCCGTCAGCGTCGATCTCGTCGTGCTCACGGTTCGTGAGCAGTCGCTCATGGCGCTGGTGTGGCGTCGGGACCGGCCCCCGTACGAGGGACGCTGGGCGCTGTCGGGCGGGTTCATCAAGCTCGACGAGGACCTGTCCGCCGCGGCCGAACGCGTGCTCGCCGAACGGGCCGGGCTCCCCGGCGCACCCGTCCACCTCGAGCAGCTGCAGTCCTACGGCTACCCGGACCGTGACCCGCGGCGGCGCGTGGTGAGCGTCGCCTACCTCGGCATCGCACCCGACCTGCCCGCCTCCACCGAGGCGCACATGAGCTGGCAGCCGGTGGACTCGCTCACCGAGATGGCGTTCGACCACCGGCGGATCATGCTCGACGGCGTGGAGCGGGCGCGCAGCAAGCTGGAGTACACCTCGCTCGGCGCGGCGTTCTGCCCGCCCGAGTTCACCGTCGCCGAGCTGCGCCGGGTGTACGAGATCGTGTGGGGACACCCGCTCGACCCGCGCAACTTCCACCGCAAGGTCACCCGGGCCGAGGGCTTCCTCATCCCGACCGGGAAGACCACGACCCGCGACGGCGGCCGCCCGGCGATGCTCTACCGCCGCGGCCCGGCCGAGCTGCTGCACCCGCCGATGCTGCGGCCGGGCACCTCGGTGTGCGCCTCCGGCTCCGGCGCCGGCCTCGCGTCGTCGGGCAGGTGACCCCGCCCGCGGCCGCGCGGGCCGCCGCCGGGGACGGCGCCCGCCCCGGTGGGCGCGCGCCCCGGTTTCGCCCCGGGCCGGGCGATCGCCGGCGCGATATCGTGGGACGCGCGCAGTGAGGGAGGCACGGACATGCGATTCAGGGCGATTCTGGACACGATGCCGGTGTACAAGCCGGGCAAGCGGGTCGCGGCGCCGGACGGCCGGTCGTTCAAGCTCTCCTCCAACGAGTCGCCCTTCCCGCCTCCCCCCTCGGTCGTGGAGGCGATCGCCCGCGCCGCCGCCGAGGTCAACCGCTACCCGGACGCCGGCTGCCGGCGGCTCACCGAGGCGCTCGCCGAGCGGTACGGCGTGCCGTACGACCACATCGCGCTCGGCCCCGGCTCGGTGACGGTCGCCCAGCAGCTGCTGGAGGCGATCGGCGAGCCGGGCGTCGAGGTGGTGTACGCGTGGCGGTCGTTCGAGGCCTACCCGCTCCTCGCCGACCTGGCCGGGGTCACGTCGGTGCGGGTGCCGCTGCGCGACGAGGCGCACGACCTCGAGGCGATGGCCGAGGCGATCACCGACCGCACCCGGCTGGTGTTCGTGTGCAACCCGAACAACCCGACCGGGACGGTCTCCCGCACCGCCGAGCTGACCGCGTTCCTCGACCGGGTGCCGGAGCACGTCATCGTCGCGCTCGACGAGGCCTACCGCGAGTACGTGCGCGACGAGGACGTGCCCGACGGGCTCACCCTCTACCGGGACCGGCCGAACGTGGTGGTGCTGCGCACCTTCTCCAAGGCGTACGGCCTGGCCGGGCTGCGGGTCGGCTACCTGATCGGGCGGCGCGAGGCCGCGGAGGCGGTGCGGAAGGTCATGATCCCGTTCGCGATCAGCCACGTCGCCCAGGCCGCCGCGGTGGCCGCGCTCGAGGCCGAGCAGGAGCTGCTGGCCCGGGTCGAGGAGGTCGTCAAGGAGCGGACCCGGGTGCGCGACGCGCTGCTCGGCCAGGGCTGGCAGGTGCCGCCCACCGAGGCGAACTTCGTCTGGCTGCGGCTCGGCGACCGCACGGCCGAGTTCGCCGAGCACTGCGCGCGGTACGGCGTGGCCGTGCGCCCCTTCCCGGGCGAGGGCGCCCGCGTGTCGATCGGCGACGCCGAGGAGAACGACGCCTTCCTCGCCGCGGCCGCGGAGTTCCCCCGCTAGCCCGCGGGTCGGCCGGGCCGTACGCCCGGGCCGCGGCGGAGTGTGAGGGCGGGCCGGGCTGCGCAGGCCGGTCCGTCGCGCCCGCCCTCGGCCGTACGGCCCCGCGGCGGGGGCGGTGGCGCGGCTAGTGACCCGAGCCGGCGTCCTCGAACCACACGTCGTCGGAACCGTCGTCGGAACCGGAGCCGGCCGCACCCGAGTCGCCGGAACCGGAACCACCGGCGCCGGCGCCGCCGGAGCCGTTCCCGCCGGGGGCGTTCGTGCCTGCCGGGGTGGGGGCCGCGGTGCCGGTCGGGGCCGGGGTGGCGCGGTCCGTCGGGGCGGGGGGGGCGCTCGGCACCGGCGCGCCGGCGCCGGCGCGGCCGTTGTCGGCCTCGAGCGCGCCGTTTTTCCG
>QGUZ01000109.1 GCA_003242605.1 Actinomycetota bacterium | reverse complement strand
TTGATGATATACAATATCGTGCTTCTAGTACTTCTGTCTATGATTTTTTTTTGTTTTCACAGCAAAAAGCGGCAAGCGGTATCTAGTCCGGTCGCGGGGGCTGGGAGATGTGAAAAAGAGACGGGCGGCGCACACCAGCCCGCCCACCCCGGCGAGGGCGACCACCGGCTCCGGGCCGAGCCGCTCGGCCGCCGCCCCGCCGATGAGGATGCCCACCCCCTGGACGGCGAGCAGCCCCGACTGCACCAGCCCGAACGCCTGGCCCCGCCGCTCGGCGGGCACGCACAGCACGAACGCCGCGTTCGCCGCGAGCTGGTAGGCGCCGCCGATCCCGCAGACGATCCACAGCACCAGCACGACCGGCAGCGGCGGCCGCAGCGCGCACAGCACGAGCGGCGCGCAGCTCAGCATCGCCATCCAGCCCATCAGCCGCAGCCGCCCCGCGGGCGAGACGTACCGGGTGAACAGCACCGCCCCGATCACCGTCCCGGTGGGCAGCGCGGCCATGAGCAGCCCGCTCGCCACCGGCAGCATGCCCTCGTCCGCGGTGACCGCGGCCGCGTACGGCACGGCGATGCCCTCGGTCACCACGTAGAACCCGCACAGCCAGGCCATGAGCACGAGCGTGCGCAGCCGCCGGTCACCGAACACCAGCCGCGCGCCCGCGGCCGCCATGCGCAGCGGCGACGGGCGCGCCTCGCCGTCCCGGCACGGGGCGGGGCGGCGCCGTACCGCGGCGACGAGGATGAGCGCGGAGGCGAGGAAGGTGGCCGCGTCGAGCGCGAGCGCGCGGTACGGGCCCAGGTTGAGGATGGCGACGCCGCCGAGCGCGAAGCCGAGCAGCTGCACGCCCTGGTTGGTCATGTTCTGCAGCGCCGACCCGACCACGTACCGGTCCCCGGTGAGGATGTCGGGCAGCAGCGCGGCCCGGGCCGCGGAGAACGGCGCGCTCAGCGTCATCACGCCGAACAGCAGCGCGCACAGCACGCCGAGCGGCATGCCCGGCACGGCCATCGCCGCGACCAGCGCCGCCCGGGCCACGTCGCACACGACCATCACCCGGCGGCGCGCGTACCGGTCGGCGAGCCCGGCGAGCAGCGGGCCGCCGACGATCGGCGGCAGGTAGGTCAGCGCGTAAACCACCGCCGTGACCAGCGGCGACTCGGTGCGCTGGTAGACGAGCACGCCGAGCGCGACCTGGGCGAACTGGTCGCCGAGCAGGGACAGCCCCTGGGCGAACCACAGGGCGCGGAACTCACTTAACGCGATGACCTCGCGGTACGTCGCCCGGCCGTCGGATGAGGTGCGCTCCTTGTCGAGCCGTCGCCGTCGCAGCCGGCCGGACCCGGTGGCCGTCATGTGCCTCCGCCTGAATCGCGGGCGCGCGGCCCATCACTGACAGGTTGTGGTCGAGACGTAACCTACAGTGCCCTCTGACAGCGCGGCTTTGCAACCGGTTGGAGTCAGGCCGTTTCAAACTGTAATCGTCCGTGGTCGCGGCGATGCAGGTGGTAACGGACCGGCAAGCCGGGTAAATCCGGACTACCAGCCGAGTTCGTGGAGGCGCTCGTCGCTGATGCCGAAGTGGTGGGCGATCTCGTGGACGACGGTGATCTGCACCTCCTCGACCACGTCCTCCTCGGTCTCGCAGATCTCCAGCGTGGGATTGCGGTAGATCTCGATGCGGTCGGGCAGCACGCCCGAGTACCAGTTCCCGCGCTCGGTGAGCGGCACCCCGGTGTAGAGGCCGAGCAGTCCCGGCTCCGGCGGGTCGTCGACGACCACGACGACCACGTTGTCCATCAGCTTCGCGAGTTCCGGCGGAATCGTGTCCAGCGCCTCCGCGACGAGCTCCTCGAACCTCTCCCGCGAAACATCGATCACGCCGTCCATCGTTTCACCCCTGTGCGGGCCGCGCGAGACCGCGGCGCGCAGGCGAGAACGGCGGCGATCCGGGGTAGGCACAGGGGTGGATGAATCCGAAACGTCTGATCTACGACCTCCATGCGCTGACGCGGCACCGCGCGGTACGGCGGGCCGCGGCGATCCTCGCCGTCGTCGCCGTGGCCCTCTGCGGCGCCTGGCTCGGGATCACGCTCGGCTCGGGGGTGCGCACCGAGGTCGGCCCGGCCGACATCGGCATGCGCCTGTCCCCGTCCTTCCACGGCGAGACCGTCCTCGACGTACGCCCGCTCGGCACGCTCGGCTTCGACACCCACGACGCCCCGCTGCGGCTCGACATGACCGTGGACGGGGTGCGCCCGGAGAAGGCCCAGGAGCTCCTGGAGAACCCGCGCTGGGCCGACCGGCTGCCGCAGCGCATCGAGGAGGACCTCCAGGAGGGCCTGTGGCGGCTCGGCGCCCAGGCGGCGGCGTTCGCGGTGCTGGGGGCCGCGCTCGCCGGTCTCGTCGTCTTCCGGAGCCTGCGCAGGGCCGCCTGGTCGGCGCTCTCCGGGCTGCTTGCGGTCGCGCTCGCCGCCGGGCTGTCCGCGGCCACGTTCAACCCCAAGGCGGTCTCCGAGCCCCGCTACACCGGGCTGCTCACCGGTGTGCCCTCGCTCGTCGGCGAGGCCGAGGCGATCGTGACCCGGTTCTCGGAGTACCGGGGCCAGCTCGCCAAGCTCGTCACCAACGTGTCCCGGCTCTACCAGGCGGGCCGCAACCTGCCGGTGTTCGAACCCGACCCGGACATGATCCGGGTGCTGCACGTCTCCGACATCCACCTCAACGTGGCCGCGTGGAACGTGATCAAGTCGCTCACCGAGCAGTTCCAGATCGACTTGATCATCGACACCGGCGACGTCAGCGACCACGGCACCAAGGCGGAGAACAAGCTCCTCGACGAGATCGGCCGGCTCGGCGTGCCGTACGTGTTCGTGCGCGGCAACCACGACTCGAAGACCACCGAGCGCGCGGTCGCGAAGCACAAGAACGCGATCGTGCTCGACGGCACCGCGGCCACCGTGGCGGGCCTGCGCATCTACGGGATCGGCGACCCGCGGTTCACCCCCGACAAGTCGGCCAAGCCGATCCCGGACGAGAAGCTCGCCGAGATCGGCCGCGAGCACGCCACGCGCGTCGTCCCGCCGGAGTGGCCGCGTTCGACCTCCACCTCGGCGCCGGACCGCATCCCCGCCGACGTCGTCGCGGTGCACGACCACACCATGGGCCGCCCGTTCGCCGGCCGGGTCCACCTCATCCTCAGCGGCCACGTGCACGACCGCCGCACCGAGATGCTGCCCGGCGGCACCCGGCTCATGATCCAGGGCTCCACCGGCGGCGCGGGCCTGCGCGGCCTGGAGCACGAGGAGCCGACGCCGATCATGGCCTCGGTGCTCTACTTCGACAAGAAGAGCCACCGGCTGCAGGCGTGGGACGACATCACCCTCGGCGGCCTGGGGGAACAGTCCGTTCAGATCCAGCGTCACCTGGAGACCGACCCGGGGCGTACAATCAAGCCGGAAGCACCGGCCGGCTCGTCGCCAGCGAGCTCAGCCGATGCGACGGCGACGCCGTCCACGCTCGCGGGTTAGAAATCGCTTTGGCATCGAGGACCATCGTCCCCTATGCTTCAGTCGTCCCCGACGGGAAGGCGTCAAGGACAGGGCGGCAGCCCTAGCCCCCATCGTCTAGCGGCCTAGGACACCGCCCTTTCAAGGCGGCGGCACGGGTTCGAATCCCGTTGGGGGCACGGCGCGAAGCACACCAGAGAACTGGTACGCTAAACGAGCCGAACAACGCGGAAGTCGCAAACTTCCTCGACACAAGGTCCTGTAGAGCAGCTAGGAGTGCTCGCCACCCTGTCAAGGTGGAGGTCGCGGGTTCAAATCCCGTCAGGACCGCTCCCGGTAGGCGGAGCCTACCGAGGTCAGGTAGCTCAGTTGGTACGAGCGTCCGCCTGAAAAGCGGAAGGTCGGCGGTTCGACCCCGCCCCTGACCACCCGATCCGAGCAGGTATGACGCCCCGCCCAAGATCATGGGCCGGGGCGTTGTGCGTTTCTGCGTGACCGACCGCGCCACTACGACACCGCCGATCGGGAATTCGTACGGCACCGCCGCCTCCGTGACCCGCGCTCGCTCACGGCGTGGGCGCGGAAGGGCGGGGGCGTTCGTTCACCCAGGCGAGCGGTCGCGAAAACGCCGCGCGGGGCGGGCCGATCGCGGTCCGGGCACCGTGGGGCGACGGGACCGCACCGCGCGTTCTTTCCCGGGATGCTGCTGCTGGATTGCTTGTCGATGCGGCATCGGGTGCGCGAACGCCCGCCCGGCCGCGACGTGCCCCCGGCACGCGGTGCGGGGCGGGGCGGGCCGGTGGCCGGGCCGCACGTGGCTCCGCGCGACCGCCGTGGCCGTGGCGTGGGAAGGAATCATGCCGATGCGATCGCGGGGCCGGCCCGGTGCGGGGCTCAGGGCGGAACCAGGGTGACGCCCGGGAGACTCCCGATGGGCACCGGGACGCGCCGCGGGCAGGGTGGAGGCATGCGTGAACTGCAGCCACACCCGACGGAACAGCTCCGGCGAGCCCGGCGCGGCAGCATCGTCGGACGCATGACGCGGCCGCAGTGGGCCTTCCTCGCCGCGGGCCTCGCGGTCTTCGTGCTCGCGTACGCGTACCTGCTCGCCACGGGGAACACCGCGATCTCGGTGTCGCGGGATACCGGGGCGGCGAAGGCGTCGCTGTGGTACGCGATCCTGCCGCCGCTCGCGGCCGTCCTGCTGACCCGGGCCGTCGCGCCGCGGGCCCGGGTGCCGCTGCCGCTCGCCGAACCGCCGCACGACCGCGTGGCCCGGGAGGCCTGGGCGCTGGTCGGGGCGGCCGCCGCCATGGCACTCGTTGCTCCGTTCGCGCAGGGCGCGCTCTACCCGATGGCCAAGCTCGTCCTGCTGCTGGCCGTGCCGCTGGTGGTGTTCCGGCTGTCCAGGGGCGCGGGGGAGAGGGCCAGGGCGATCCCGGCCCCGGTCACCTGGCTCGCCCCGCTGCCCGCGGTCGCGGCGTGGTTCCTGCTGTCGCAGGTGGGCCCGCTCGCGATCCCGCTGACGGGGCAGCTGCCCGATCCGGTCACGCTCGCCATCGGCTCGCTGCTCACGTTCCTGACCGCGAGCCTGCTGGAGGAGGTCTTCTACCGGGGCTGGCTGCAGACGAGGCTGGAGGTGCGGTACGGCCGGTGGCCCGCGATCGTCGCCCAGGCCCTGCTGTTCGCCGCGATGCACAGCGGCCGGGTGGCCGCGGACGGCGTCCTGCTCGGCCTCGCCACGATCGTCGCCTTCCAGGGCGTGTTCGGGCTGATGCTCGGCTACCTGTGGGCGCGGTACCGCAACTTCTACGCGATCGTCTTCGTGCACGCCGTGACGAACCTCGTCTACGTGCCCATGCTCCTCGGCCGGGCCTGACCGGCCGGACGGCGGGTCACGCCGGCGGCGCGTCCGCCCACAGCCGCTCGCGCCGCGGCACCCGGTTTTCCCGCCCGGGGCCGGTCCGGGGGCCGCCGTGTTGCGAACCTGCGACGGACGACGATCCGGCCCCGGGCGGTTCCCGGGCCGCCCGCCGCCCCGCGGACGGCGGGCGGCCGGCGACCCCCGGAAGGCCGGCGCGGCGCGCCGTACCCGCGCCGGTACGGCGTGCCGCGCCGGGACTAGGTGGCGAGGAACCGCTCGTGGAAGACGCGGTCGGGCGGCACGGTCCCGGCGGTGGCCCGGGTGACCGCGTCGACCAGCTGCGGCGGCCCGCACACGTACACGTCGGGCACCTCCGGCGCCTCGGCGAGCGCAGCCGCGACCAGGTCGGCCGGGGTGCCCACCGGGCCGTCCCAGGACGGGCCCGGCCGCCACACGCACACCTCGTAGCGGAAGCCGGGCAGCTCGGCCGCGACCGCGTCCAGCTCGGCGCGGCCGAACACGTCCGCCTCCTCGTTCACCCCGAGGAACAGCCGCGCCGGGTGTGGCTCCTGCCACTCGGCCATGTGCCGCACCATGGCGAGCAGCGGCGCCAGCCCGGTGCCGCCGGCCACGAACCAGCGCGGCCGCAGCCCGGTCTCGTGCAGCCCGAACGCGCCCTGCGGCCCGTGCACCAGCAGCCGGCCGCCGATCCGGGCGTCCTGCCGCAGGTAGGAGGAGAACGCCCCGCCGGGCCGCAGCCGGATGTAGAACTCGAGCAGCCCCTCCCAGTTCCCGGTGTTGGCGAGCGAGTACGCCCGCTTCACCCCCTCCTCGCCGGGAACCTGCAGCTCCATGAACTGCCCGGGCTCGAACTGGGCGTCGAGGCCGCCCGCCTCGTCCTCGGCGAGCCGCAGCGTCAGCCGTACCGTGTCCCGGGCCACCGCGTCGAGCCCGATGATCTCGGCCTCGCGCACCGGGATGCCGCCGTACAGGATCCGTGACGACTCGTACGGCAGCGCCACCGCGAGCGGCTCCCGCGGCACGGTACGGCACAGCAGCACCTCGCCGCAGGCCCGCCGGTCCTCCGGCAGCGCCGCGGGGCTGTGCGGGCCGAGCTCGTACCCGCCTTCCACCACGGTGGCGCGGCAGGAGCCGCAGGTGCCGCTGCGGCACGAGGCGGGGAGCGCGGCCCCGGCCTCGGCCGCGGCCTCGAGCACGGTCTGCCCGGGCGCGCAGGTGACCTCGAGCCGCTCCCCGTCGACGGTGGTGAGCGTCACCGGGTGGCCTTCGGCCTGCTCACCGGTGATCCCGGTCTCGGCGATCGAGGTCATGCCCGCTCCAGGGCGCTCGCGAGGTCGGCCCGCACGTCGCCGATCACCCGCAGCCCGAACCGGTCGGCGAGCCGCTCGGCGAGCGCGGGGGTGAGGAACGCGGGCGGCTGCGGCCCGACGCGGATGTCCTGCACCCCGAGCGCGAGCAGGGTGAGCAGCACCGCGATCGCCTTCTGCTCGGTCCACGCGAGGGTGAGCGTGAGCGGCAGCTCGTTGATGCCGCACCCGAACGCATCAGCGAGCGCCATCGCGATCTTGATGGCGGAGTGGCTGTCGTTGCACTGGCCCACGTCGAGCAGCCGCGGGATGCCGCCGATCTCGCCGAAGTCGTGCCGGTTGAACCGGTACTTGGCACAGCCGAGGGTGAGGATCACGGTGTCCTGTGGCAGCGCGAGAGCGAGCTCGCGATAGTAGTCCCGGCCCGGGGTGGGCCCGTCGCAGCCGCCGATGAGGAAGAAGTGCCGGATCGCGCCCTGCCGGACCGCCTCCACCACGCGGTCGGAGACGGCGAGCACGCTGTCCCGGGCGAAGCCGACGGTGATGTACTCCTCCGGGCCGTCCTCGGTGAACCCGGGCGTCGCCTTGGCCGCCTGGATCAGCGGGGTGAAGTCGTGGTCGGCGATGTGCCGCACGCCGGGCCAGCCCACCGGGCCGGCGGTGAAGATGCGCCGCCGGTAGCTCGCGTGGGGCTCGATGATGCAGTTCGAGGTCATCAGGATCGGCCCGGGGAACGCGGCGAACTCGCGCTGCTGGTCGTGCCAGGCCCCGCCGTAATTGCCGACGAGGTGCGGGTAGGCCTTGAGCTTCGGGTAGGCGTGCGCGGGCAGCATCTCGCCGTGCGTGTACACGTTGATCCCGGTGCCCGCGGTCTGCTCGAGCAGCGCGGCGAGGTCGCGCAGGTCGTGGCCGCTCACCAAAATCGCCTTGCCCTTGACCGGGGTGACCCGCACCGCGGTGGGCCGCTGGGCGCCGAAGGTGCCGGTGTTCGCCGCGTCGAGCAGCTCGATCACGGAGAGGTTGAGCCGGCCGAGGCCGAGCGCCCGCTCGAACAGCTCGTCGGCATCCGCGGGGTCCTCGGCGAGGTAGGCGAACGCCTTCTCGATCTCGGCGAAGATCTCCGGCCGCCGGTGGCCGAGCACGCACGCGTGGTACGCGTAGGCGCAGATGCCCTTCAGCGCGTACAGGTGGAGGTTGCGCAGCCCGACCACGTCGGCGCCGGCGATGTCGAGGCCGGCGAGCACGCCCCTGGTCGCGGCCTGGGCGCGCAGGCCGTCCTGGTCGGGCTCGGGGTTCCAGGCGGCCGGGCCGCCGGGCGTCTCGGGCTCCAGGCCGCGCGCCCGCGCCGCCTGTTCGTACCGCGCCCGCACCCGGTCCCGCACCGCCGCGGCCTCGCGCAGCAGCCCGGCGAACCGGGTCGGATTGAAGTTCACGTTGGTGAGGGTCGTGAAGACCGCGTAGAGGATGAACTCGGAGGCCTCGTCGTCCGGGACGCCGAGGGCGCGGGCCCTCGTGGCGTACTGCGCGATGCCCTTGACCGCGTGGAGCAGCAGGTCCTGCAGGTCAGAGGTGATCGCGTTCTTCCCGCAGTTGCCGACGGGGCCGCCACACCCGGGGCTCGCACCGCTGCGGTCGGTCTGTTCGCACTGGTAGCAGAACACGTCGTCGTCTCCCGTGAGTCGTGGCGGTTACCGGCGCGATCCTGCCGCCGGGGCGACGCGCGTTCCTTGACGTGGGTCAACTAGTGGGCGGGAAGGGCCATATTGTGGCGGAACTCACCAGCTGCTCCAGGCGGGCGACGTCGTGCAGGGTGATGCGCCGCCCGCGCACGCTGATCAGGCCCTCCGCGGTCAGGTCGCGCAGCACGCGGGAGAGGGTCTCGGGGGCGATGTTGAGCCGGGAGGCGAGCACCTGCTTGCGGGTGGGCAGCACCACCACCCGATCCGCGGGCGCGGCGCCGTCCGCGCCCTCCCCGGCGTCCTCGGCGTCCTCGGCGTCCTTGGCGTCCTCGGCGTCCGCGGTGGGCTCCTGGCTGAGCAGGAAGCCCACCACCCGCTGGATGCTCGACCGCAGCGAGTACGCCTCGACGTCGCGGATGAGCCGGCGCAGCCGTACCGCCATGTTGGCGAGCAGCCGGCGGGCGAACGTGGGGTCGCGGTCGATCAGGTCGAGCACGGCCGTGCTGGAGACCGCGAGCAGGGTGGTGGCGACGAGCGCGGTCGCGGTGACCGGGTACCGCTGGCCGTCGAACACCACGGCCTCGCCGAAGCTCTCCCGGACGGTGACGAACTCCACGACCTTCTCGGCCCCGTCCGCGGTGGAGACGGACAGCTGGATCTGGCCGCGCAGCACGTAGTAGAACCCGCGGACCGGGTCCCCCTGATGAAACAGGATCTCGCCCTTGGCGAGCTCGGTGACGTGCGACCCGGCTCGGATGATCTCCGTCTGTTCCGGGGTGAGCCCGGTGAACAGCGGGAGCTCACCCAGTAGCTCCGGCGGCGCGGACGCGATCCTCCCCACGACCCGAGGCTATCGCGGCGCCTCCTCGCCCCCCGCCGGGTACGGCACGGCCGGACGCCTCGCCAGGGCGGCGAGCCGTCCGGCCGTGCGGAGCGGCGGGCGCGTTACAGCACCGCGCCGGAGCTGTCCCGGACCCGCGGCGCCTTGCGCTTCTGCGGCTCGGGCGGCGGCTGCTTGCTGAACCGCTCGAGCTCGATCGCGGACGGCCCGGCGATGAACGAGGACGAGGCCGTGCCGACCACGATGCCGATGATCAGCGCGATGGCGAAGTCGCGCAGCGAGTCGCCGCCGAAGAACGCCAGCGCGAAGAGGATGAACAGCGCGCCGAGACCGGTGTTCACGGTACGCGGCACGGTCTGCAGGATCGCGGTGTTCACCACCTGGCGGAACGGCGTGCGGCGCTGCATGCCCCACAGCTCGCGCACCCGGTCGAAGACCACGACCTTGTCGTTCACCGAGTAACCGATGATCGTGAGCATCGCGGCGAGGAACACGCCGTCGATCGGCTTGTTCAGCCAGGCGAACGCGCCGACCACCGCGGCCACGTCGACCACGAGCGCGATCACCGCGGAGGTACCGAACGTCCAGCGGAACCGGACCGCGAGGTAGAGCAGCTGCGCGGCGAGCGCGACCGCGAGCGCGATCAGCGCGTTGCGGCGCAGCTCCTCGCCGAGGCTCGGCCCGATCAGCTCGTCACGCTCCTTGGTGACGTCGCCGAACGCCTGGTCGAGCGCCTGCTCGATCTTCGCCACCTCGTCGGCGGAGATCTGGCCGGTGCGCACCGAGATGTCCTCGCCGGACGACTGGACCACGGCGTTCGGGTAGCCGGCGTCGGAGACGACCTGCCGCGCGGCGTCGGCGTCGACCGCCTTGGACGTGGCGAACTCCATGATCCGGCCACCGGTGAACTCGACGCCGAAGTTGAGCCCTCGGATCGTGATCCCGGCCGCCGCGGCCACGATGATCAGCGCGCCGATGACCAGCCACAGCCGCCCCTTGCCCATGATGTTCGGGTTGCGCTTGGTCACCCAGGTGCGGACCCGGCCCACGCTGCCCAGGCCCGAGGGGCCGGGCTTGATCCGGTTGATGAACAGCCCGGCGACCGCCCGGGAGATCACCATCGCGGAGATCAGCGAGGCGAGCACACCGATGGCGAGCGTGACGCCGAAGCCCTTCACCGGGCCGCTGGCGAGCCAGAACAGCAGCGCCGCGGCGAGCAGCGTGGTGATGTTGGAGTCGGCGATCGCGCTCCAGGCGTTCTTGAACCCGCGGTCGAGCGCCGCCCGCAGGCCGCGCTTGGGGCTCTGGCCGTACTCCTCCCGCGCCCGCTCGAACACGAGCACGTTCGCGTCGACCGCCATACCGATGGCGAGCACGAAACCGGCGAGACCGGGGAGGGTGAGCGTCGCCCCGAGGGCGACCAGCGCCGCGTACGAGATCAGACCGTAGGCGGCGAGCGCCACCGCGGCCGCGAACCCGACGAGGCGGTAGATCACGAGGATGAACAGCGTGGTGGCGATCACGCCGGCCACCGCGGCCTTGGCGCTCGCCTCGATCGCCTCGGCGCCGAGCGTCGGGCCGAGGGTGCGCTGCTCGATCAGCTCCAGCGGCACCGGCAGCGCACCGCCCTTGATCAGGACGGCGAGCTCCTGCGCCTCCTCCTGGGAGAAGTTGCCGGTGATCTGGGTCCGGCCGCCGGTGATGCCCGCGTTGCAGACGATCGACGGATCGACCTGCGGCGAGGAGATGATCTTGTTGTCGAGCACGATCGCGACCCGGCGCTTGGGGTCGCCGGGGTCGGCGCAGGCGGCCTTCCCGGTGAGCTCCTGCCAGGCCTTGGCGTCGCGGAACTCGACCTCGACGAAGTTGCCGATGCCCTGCTGGAAGTCGGACCCGGCCGCGGCGTCGGCGACCCCCTCACCGGTGATCGCGGCCTTGCCGAGCTTGAGCTTCTGCCCGGACTCGTCGGCGAGCGCGTCCTTGTCGTTCTCGTCGGCGATGCCCTCGACGGGGTGGAAGGTGAGCTGCGCGGTCCGGCCGATCACCTCGGCGGCCTGGCGCGGGTCGAGCACACCGGGCAGCTCGACGATGATCCGCCGCTCACCGGAGCGGACCAGGGTGGGGTCGACGACGCCGAGCGCGTCCGCGCGGCGCCGCAGCACGTCGAGCGCCCGGTCGGTGGCCTCCGAGTCGGCCTTGACGTTGGGCGCGTCGCGTGCCTCGAAGACGAGCTGGGTGCCGCCGCGCAGGTCGAGCCCTAACCGCGGCGGAAGGGTGTAGGCGAGTACCGCGGAGGCCGCGAGGATGACGAACGCGACCACCGCGCGCCAGATCGGCGCACGTGACATGGATTCCTCCACAGGCTGAACGAAAACGGATCGGGAGAACGTCAGCGTGTGGAGGCGCCGGGCGGGGCCCGGGGCGCGGCCGCGGACCGCGTGGCGGACGGGAGGGCGGCGTGGCCGGCGCCGTCGGCCGGAAGGCTCGCGTGCGGCCCGGCCGGTGCCGCGCCGCCCGGCGGCAGGGCGAGCGGGCCGCCGACGGCCGGGGCGCCCTTGGTGACCTGCAGGGCGAGCAGCGCCGCGCCGTACGGCGCCTGGCCGAGCGCCGGGTCGTGGGCGCCGGTCGGCTGCTGCGCCGTGACGACGGTGCGCCCGGCCTCGTCGGGGCCGCGGCCCGTGCCGGTCAGCAGGCACAGCAGAAGGAGCAGTGCGGCGGTGACCCTGCTGCGCATCGCTCCCTCCTCCTGTCCGCTGGGCCAACGGTACCGTGACCGGACGGTGTACGAGTCGACCCGCGCTCGCCGGTTTGCCGCGCGCTTACCGATGGGAAGAAAGGGTTAACCGGGACGCGCACGCGATCCGGACGCAGGAAGGCGCGGATTTTTTACCACATGCTTTTCTGCGTGGCCTGGGCTATGGTGAGGCGATATGGGCGGATATTTGCGGTTTTTCCGCCGGATAGGCGCGGCGAGCGCGATCACGACAGGGGTGGCCCTGCTGGTCGCGCTGCTCGCCGTGTCCGGATCCGCCCTCGGCGCCCGTGCCCATGACGGGTTCGCCGACCCGGCTCCCGCAGGGCCCTGGATCAGCCAGTCGACCGGCGTACCCCTCGCCTACGCCGCGCCCCGGGAGGACCCACCGGCGCCCTGCCTGCCGACCCGGCACGTGGCCCGGTCTCCGGAACTGCCGCTTCCGCTGCCGGACGCGGAGGCGGAGGCGATACGCAGCCCGCAGCAGTTCGCGTTCCGCTGCGCGGATTCCCGCAGCCCGCCGCTGATCTGATCTTCGGTACGTCCCGGCGGCTGCCGCGCACGCCCACGCCGTCCGGGTGGCTCGCATGCCCGCATCACCGCACGGCGGCGGCGACGTCCTGCCACCGCCGCCTCCGGCATACCGTCACGCCCGTACTCGCCGTCGTCGGCGCGTGACGGGGTTGTGTTCACCCCACCCGAGGAGTGATGTCGCCATGGCCGACATCAGATCTGTCCACGCCCTCATGCGCGCCCACGAGCGCCATGAGGCCCAACTGGACACGCTGCGCGACCTGCTCACCGAGCGGCTCGCCGCCGCCCGGGCCGAGCTCGCGCAGGCGCCCGCGGCGCTCCGCCGTACCCACCCGGCGCGGCGGCGGATCGGCGAGCTGGAGGCCGCGCTCGACCGCATGGAGCGCGGCCTGTACGGAATCTGCCGCGGCTGCGGTGCGTTCATCGAGATGAGCGTGCTGCTGAACGCTCCGCAAGACCAGGAATGCGCTGAGTGCCGCCGTGCGGGTGAACGGCGGGCGGGTCCGCGGCGGGCGGCGGTATGACGTCGCCGGACGGTCCCGCCCGGGCGTGGGCGGGCCGCGGCGTCGCCCTCGCCCTCGACCTCGGCACCGCCCGCACCAGGACCGTGGTGCCCGGCGAGAGCGTCGTCCTCGACCGGCCGTCGTGCGTGCCGTCGGCGGACGGCACGGCCGAGCCGGTGTGGCCGATCCGGCACGGCATGGTCGCCAGCCTGTCGGCCTGCCACCGCCTGGCCCGGACCGTGCTGAGTGAGGCGCTCGCCCAGGCCGCGGGCGTGCCGCCGGGCGGCGACGCCGAGCCGCTCGCCGGGCGGGTGGACCGCGTGCTCGTCGGCGTGCCGGTCGCCGCGGCGAGCACCGAGCGCCGCGCCGTACGGGCCGCGGTGGCCCGCGCGGTCGACCGGCCGATCGTGCTCGTCGAGGAGCCGCTCGCGGCCGCCATCGGGTGCGGCGTGGACGTCACCGCCTCCCATCCCCGGCTCCTGCTCGACGTGGGCGCCGGGATCATCGAGGCCGTCGTGATCAGCGACGCGGCGGTGGTCGAGGCCGGCGCGCTGCAGGTGAGCTGCACCACGCCTGCGGGCCTGCCCGGCCACGCCGTGGAGGCGGTGGTCGACCTCGTCGCCGACCTCGTGCGCAGGCTTCCGCCGGACGTACGGCTCGGCGTGCGCGCCGGTGGGCTGCTGCTCACCGGCGGCGGCGCCGCCCAACAGGACCTCGCGGGCCGGCTCGGCGCCGGACTGCGCCTCGCCGTCAAACCGGCGACCCGGCCCGCCCACGCGACCATCCGCGGTCTCACCCGGCTCTGCCTCGTACCCGAACTCGCCGAGCGGGTGACCGCGTCCGAGCCCATCGACCTGACGAGAAGGAGTGTCTGACCATGGCCGGACTCAGCAGTGTGCAGATCCAGGCCCTCCGCCAGGAGCTGGAGGAGCAGCTGCAGCGGCGGCTCAGCCAGATGGAGAGCCTCAAGGCATCGGCCGAGGGCGGCACCGCCGCTGAGATGAGCTGGCAGGACGTCGAGGTGGCGATGGCCGCGACCGACCGCGCCATCGCCGAGACGCGGCGCTGCCTGGAGATGCTCGACAACGGCACCTACGGCCGCTGCGAGCAGTGCAACGCGGAGATCCCGTTCGAGCGGCTCAAGATCCGGCCGCTGGCCCGCTACTGCATCACCTGCCAGCGCAAGCAGGAAGCGGCCTGACCCACGGGCTCCGGCACCGGCCGGAGGCGTCCCACGACCACGCCTCCGGCCGGCGGCCGGTCCGCGGCCGCCCCGCCCGCCGATCGGGTACGGCGGGCGGGCGGACGCGCACGGTGACGTGCGCCATTGCGGCGGGACCGGCCGGGGCGTACGTTCCGGTAATGGACGTAGTGCATCCACCGCGCGTCGCCTGGGAGGGCGCCCGCGTGTTCGTCACGGCGGCGGGCTGCGACGTGTACTGGTGGCTCAGCGAGATGGTCGGCCGCTACCTCGGCCTCATGCTCGAGCTCTACCTCGCCGAGACCAGGGCGCGCCTGCTCCGCCGCGACGAGCCGTACGCGGAGATGGGCCTGTGGCGGGTGTACCTGCAGGAGCTTCTCGAGGAGCGCCCCGAGCTGCAGCCGATCGTCCGGCAGCTGATCGAGGAGACCGAGTACCGGCTCGCCCACTGAGCCCTCGCCCACTGAGCCGGGGTACGGCACGGCGACGCTCGCCTGGCCAAGGTCGCCGCCCGCGCACCCCATGACGGCGTGGCCCGCGTTCGCGGGGCGGGCGGCCCGGGCGGTGGACCGGCCGCCGCGCGCGGCCGGATTCCCGCGCGGCCGGCTCATGCTTTCCGGGCCACGGGGCCGTGATCAGGAAGGCTTACCGTCACCGGGCTCCCGGGGCTCGCCGAGGATCGCGCGGATCCACTCGGTGTACTTGTCGGCCAGATCGAGGATGAACGCGCGTCCCGTGTCGCGGAACGGCAGGACCAGCCACGCCGGCAGCGTCAGCACCATGGCGAGCAGGATGAGCAGGGCGGCGACGGCGGCGAGCGCGACCCGCTGCCACCGGGTAAGGGCGTGGAGCATGGCAGCCTCGACGAGTGGGCACACGAGAACGGCTGCCGGTCTCTCCCGCC
>QGUZ01000108.1 GCA_003242605.1 Actinomycetota bacterium | reverse complement strand
CGGGCGGGCGCTCGGGGGGTGGGGCCGCGTCCGTGTCAGCGGACCGGCCGCGCCGGTCGGGGGGGGTGTACGGCACCCCGGGCCCGGGGCCCGGGCCCGGGGGGGGGGGCGGCCCCGCCCGGCCGGTTCGCCGGTCGGGCGGGCCGCGGCGCGCACACCTCGGCCGAGGCGGTGGGCGGCCGGGGGCGCCCGCGGCGGGGCGCGGCACATCGGGGCATCGGGCCTTCGGGGGCCCGGCCGTACCCGGTGGCCGCGCTGACGGCCGGTGCGCCCGCGGCGGCTCCGTCCTTTCCGCCGGATTCGAGCTGCCGAACGGCCGGGGAGCCGGGATTCGCCGGATACGGCGGTCCGCCCGCGCCCGGGCCACATCTCGATGGGCGTGGGAAGGCGAGCCGATCGGAGTACGAAGAAGGCCCCTGACCTGCATTTCTGCAGGTCAGGGGCCTTCCAGCCAAGTGGCGGGTCCAGGATTTGAACCTGGGTAGGCTGCGCCGACGGTTTTACAGACCGCTCCCTTTGGCCACTCGGGCAACCCGCCGTGGTGTCTCCGCTGTCGCAGTGACACCAAGAAGGATAGCGGACTTCCGGAGTACTCGTGACACGGGTTCGCGTAGGCCATGATCTGTCTGCGCGGCGGGCGGTGTCGGTAGGGTCGGGGAGGAAAGGGAGGACACTCAGCAGCGATGGCCGATTCGAGTTTCGACATCGTCAGCAAGATCGACCGGCAGGAGGTCGACAACGCGCTGAACCAGACCGCCAAGGAGATCGGGCACCGGTTCGACTTCAAGGGGACCGGGGCGAGCATCGCCTGGTCGGGCAAGGACATCGAGATCCGGGCCAACACCGAGGAGCGGGCCAAGGCCGTGCTCGACGTCTTCAAGGAGAAGATCATCCGGCGCGGACAGTCGCTGAAGATCCTCGACCCCGGTGAGCCCAAGCCGTCGGGCAAGGAGTACCGGCTCCCGGTGTCCCTCAAGGAGGGCATCGACCAGGAGCACGCCAAGAAGATCGCCAAGATGATCCGCGACGAGGGGCCCAAGGGCGTGAAGGCGCAGATCATGGGCGACGAGCTGCGGGTCAGCTCGAAGAAGAAGGACGATCTGCAGGCGGTCATCGCCATGCTGAAGAGCAAGGACCTCGACATCGCGCTGCAGTTCGTGAACTACCGCTGAGGCGACGACGGCGCCCTGCCGCACCGTGTCCGCGGCCCCGGCGGGGGCGCGTACGCGGCAGGGGATCCAGGGCATACGGTCACGAGCACGCGCCGGTCACGGCCGTGGCCCCTCCCGTGTGCCCTGGGCCGTTCGCGGCCACGCTGCGAGGCTCCTGTCCGCGCTCGCCGGCGTGGCGCGCTACGCGGCGATGCCGCCGCGCGCGAGGAGCGGACACCGGCGGGTACGGCACCGCCGATGCGCGGCCACGGCGCGGGCCGAGGGGACGCCTGGGCCCGTGACGAGAGGCCTGCGGAACGCGGGGATCCGCGGATCGGCCGGCGGAACGGGCCGCGAATCCACAGCGCGGCACCGGCACCTGTGGACGACACCCCTCCCCGGTTTTCCGCAACGCCGCCTGCGGCCTGGGGATCGACGTGCGTCCATCCGTCCGGATCGGCGCTCGCCTGATTCCGGCCCGGCACCTCCGGCGCGCCGGCATGAAACGTGCACGGCCGCAGGGGTGGCCGTGCCGTACCGGAATCGGGCCACACCCGGCGAGGTTCGCGTTTCCGGCCCGCCGTATTGTGCTGGTCAGCGGCATGATGGGCGCGTGGCCGCCGCCGCGGCGGCGGGCGCGGCCGGTCCGGCCGGAGGCGGGCGTGTGACGCATCTCACCTCCGGGCACCGACCCTTCGCTACGGTCGGGATGGCACGCGGGAGGTGACGTGGGCAAGGTCTACGACAGGCTGACGGACCGGCTGCGGGAGTTCATCGCCGAGCAGCCGGTGTACTTCGTCGCGACGGCGCCCCGGGAGGGCGGTCACGTCAACGTCTCGCCGAAGGGGTACGCGGACACGTTCGCGGTCCTCGACGACACCACCGTCGCCTACCTGGACCTCACCGGGAGCGGCAGCGAGACCATCGCCCACCTCCGCGACAACGGGCGCATCACCGTCATGTTCTGCGCCTTCTCCGGGCCGCCGAAGGTGCTGCGGCTGTACGGCACGGGCCGGGTCGTGACGCCGGGGGACGCCGAGTGGGACGGCCTGCGCGCGCGGTTCGGGCCGCATCCAGGGGCGCGGGCGATCATCGTGGTGCGCTGCGAGCGCATCGCCGACTCCTGCGGCTTCGCGGTGCCGTACCTGAGCTTCGAGAAGGACCGCGAGATGCTCGACGAGTGGGCCGAGCGCAAGGACACCGAGCAGCTGCGGCAGTACCGGATCAAGAACAACCGGCAAAGCATCGACGGGCTGCCCGCGCTCACCGACGAGGAGATCGACGCGGCGGCCGCCAAGGGATGACGGCCGCCGCCGGTGACGATCGGGCGCTCTAGGCCGGGCGCTGCGGGCCGGGCGCCGGCTCAGCGGCGGTAGCCGGCCATGCGCTCCAGGCGGGCGACGCGCTCCGCGGTCGAGGGGTGGGTGGAGAACAGCCGCCCGATGCCCACCCCGCGGAACGGGTTGGCGATCATCATGTGCGAGGCGGAGGCGAGGCGGCTGTCCTCGGGCAGCGGGATCCGCCGGGTGCCCATCTCGATCTTGCGGAGCGCGGAGGCGAGGCCCAGCGGGTCGCCGGTGAGCAGCGCGCCCGACTCGTCCGCCTGGTACTCGCGGGCCCGGGAGATCGCGAGCTGGATCATCGTGGCGGCGACCGGGCCGAGGATCATCATGAGCAGCGCGCCCAGCAGGCCCGGGCCGTCGTCATCGTCGGACGAGCCGCCGAAGAACATCGCGATGTAGCTGAAGTACGTGATGATCGTGGCGAGCGCGCCGGCCACGGACGAGATCAGGATGTCGCGGTTGTAGACGTGCGACAGCTCGTGGGCGATCACCCCGCGCAGCTCGCGCTCGTTCAGCATCGCGAGCAGGCCGTGGGTGACGCACACCGCCGCGTTCCGTGGGTTGCGGCCGGTGGCGAACGCGTTCGGCTGCATCGTCGGCGAGATGTACAGGCGAGGCATCGGCTGGCGGGCCTGCGTCGACAGCTCGCGCACGATCCGGTAGAGCGTGGGCTGCTCGACCTCGCTCACCGGCCGGGCCCGCATCGCGGACAGCGCGATGCGGTCGGAGAAGAAGTAGGCGATGCCGTTGGTCACCAGGGCGACGACGATCGCGATCTGCACTCCGGCGTTGCCTCCCAGCCACGCCCCCAGCGCCAGGATCAGCGCGGAAAGGGCGCCCAGGAGAACCGCGGTACGCAGACCGTTGTGGTGCACGCCTCCCCCTTTGCCTCGCATGCATTGGTCCCGCTGTCACCCGTATCAACGCATGTGACAGCGGTGAACGTTCCCTCGGACGATCACCCCAAAGCGGACTAAAGGCAGAATTCCGGCGAGTCCGCTAGAAGCAGAACAATTTCTGAATCGGGCGTGCCGAGCAAGGGAAGAGGTTTGCGGTGCCCCGACCCGAACCGGCGCCACCGGCGGGACGGGCGGCGGCCGGGAAGCGGCCCCTGCCGCCGGGCGTCGTACGGCGACATCCGGCATCGGCACCGCGCCCGCCCCCGCACCGCGGTCCCGGGCGTCCTCGGCCGGGCCCGCCGCCCTAGGCGTCCTCGGGGCTTTTCGGCAGGCTCCCCGGCGGCCGGATCGACCGCACGTTGCGCAGCAGCTCCCGGGCGCTGGGCCGCCGCACGTCACCGCCCGGCTTCCCGGGCGTCCTGCCACCCGGCCGCTCGGGCGCGTCTTCGCCCGGCGAGGCGGCTGTCCCCTCGGATCCGGCCCGGTCCGTCCCCACGCCGGGCAGCCCGCCCGGCGGGCGGATCGACCGCACGTTCCGCAGCAGCTCCCGGGCGCTCGGGCGCGGCGCGCCACCGGCCGGCGTCTCGGGCGTTTCCTTGCCCGCAGGCTCGGCGGCCGGGGCGCCCGTCCCGGGCAGCCCGCCCGGCGGACGGATGGACCGGACGTTCCGCAGCAGCTCCCGGGCGCTCGGGCGCCGCACGCCACCCGGCTCCTGGGACGACGGCTCGGGCCGCGGCGCGGCGGCCGCGGCGTCCGGTTTCGACCCCACGCCCGGCAGCCCGCCCGGCGGGCGGATCGACCGCACGTTCGTCAGCAGCTCGCGCGAGGAGCCCTGCCCGGGCCGTGGACGCCCGGCCGGGCCGGGTACGGCATCGCCGTCGCCGGGCCGCTCGCCCGCCGCCGCGGCGGCGGGCCGTACCGCGCCGGGCTCGGCCGCGGGCGGCGACGGGGTGGTCTCCGCGACCCGGTCCGCCGGATGACCCGCCTCGGCGGGACTGCCCGCCCCGGCCGCGGCCGGTCCGGAGGCGGCGCGGCCCGCGGACGGCGGCAGGTCCGGCACCGTGGCCACCCACTCGCCGAGCCGGTCCTTCTCGTGCAGCAGGTCGTGGATGTCGTGCCCGGCGTAGGCGTACTCCGGCGACCAGTACAGCGCGTCGAACGGGCACACCTCGACACAGATGCCGCAGTACATGCACAAGGAGAAGTCGATCGCGAACCGGTCGAGCACGTTGCGCACGCGCGGCCGTCCGCCCTTGGGCGCCGGCACGGTCTCCTTGTGCGAGTCGATGTAGATGCACCAGTCGGGACATTCGCGGGCGCACAGCATGCAGGCCGTGCAGTTCTCCTCGACCAGTGCGATGACCCCGCGGCTGCGCGCAGGCAGGCCGGGCCGCGCGGCCGAGTGCCGCGGCGTCGGTCCCTGCATCGTGTCGCGCACGGTGATCAGCCCTTTCGCCAGCCCTCGGGTCCCGCCGGGTGCGCTTCACCGGCGGCCCGCGCGGCTCGTCCGGGTGTGCCGGGGACGCTCGGGGCATCCCCCGTCCTGCACCTTACCGGCACCGCGGCGGCGCCCCGTCCACGCGTTTCGCCCGGCGAATCCCCCGGCCGTGACCAGGGACGAATCAACCACAAACAGCGGCGAAAGGGATCGGACTCCCCCAAAAGACCGATGCCACTGGGTGCTCGGCTACGTATTCTTCCGATATGCAGTCGACGAACGGGCCGGGGGACCGGGGATCCCAGCCATACGATCCGCACGAGGAAGCAGCAGACGTGCCCACGGGGAATCCCCAGCCTCCCTTCCGGAATCCCCAACGTTCCCCTTCTGCATCCTCCGATCCGAAGCGCCGGGGTGAGAGGCCCTCCGATACCACGGCCTCAGCGGGCCCGACGGTGCCCATCCGCCACCGCCCGGCGCCGGAGTCGTTCCCGCCCCCGCCGCCGCCCGCACCGCCGCCGGTACGCGCTCCGGGGGCGGCGCCGCCGCGTCCCCACGCGCAGCGTCCTCCCGCGCCGCCGCGGCCCCATCCGCCGCGCCCGCCGCGGCCGCACGATCCCCGCCCCTTCCCGGGCGGCGGTCCCCACCCGGGCCCGGGCTATCCCCCTCCTCCCCCCGTTCCCCAGCCGTCCGAGGCCGGCAGCTACGTGTGGGCGCTGGCACCGCTGTTCACCTGCGGCTTCGCCACCCCGTTCACGATCGGGTACGGCGCGTACCGGGCGAAGAGCGCCGGCCTGGCCGCCTGCGCCGTGCTCTACGGGATCGGGCTGCTCACCTTCCTGCTGGGCGCCTCCGCGGGGAGCGAGCTGATCTCGTTGCTCGCCGCCATGGGCCTGTTCGCCAACTGGGCGGGCGGGACCGGTCACTCGTTCGCGATCCGGTCGAAGGTCTTCGGGCTCGGCAAGCCGCCGCAGACGCCGAACGAGCGCGCCATCGCCCTCGCCCAGCACCGCAGGAACCTCCGCCAGGAGGCCCGGGAGCTCGCCAAGAGGGACCCGGCCCTGGCCAAGGAGCTCCGCATCGGACGGCCGGACCTGCCCCGCCAGTACGACGACGGCGGCCTGGTGGACGCCAACCACGCGCCGGCCGAGGTCATCGCCACCATTCCGGGCATCACCCCCGAGCTCGCCCGGAAGATCGTCGAGGTCCGTGAGACGGTGGGCGGGTTCATCTCCGCCGAGGAGCTCTCCGCGACGGTCGGGCTGCCCCCGCACCTCACCTCCGACCTCGCCGAGTACACGATCTATCTGGACTGATCCGGCGTGCGCGAGCGTCCGGCGTCCCGGACGCGAAGGACCGCCCCGGGCCGGGCACCGACCCGGGGCCTCCCCCGATCACCGCTTCCGGCGGCGGACGTCCCCGTTGACGTACGCGCCGGCCGGGTGACCGGCCGATGACGGGCGCCCCGGCGACGCCCGTCATCGGCAAGCCGTGGCGGCGGGATCAGCGCGCGCAGATCGCGTAGACGCTGATGCCGACCGTGTCGCCGACGGTCGACCGGCCGATGCCGATCCAGCCCCGCCGGTCGAGGGTCGGGAAGGAACCGAGCAGGACCGCGTTCGGGCCCTGCGCCTCGGCGCCGCCGCCGACCACGCGCCAGCCCTGGGGGCAGTACACGTACCGACGCTGGAAGTTCGACACGTTCTCGTTCTCCAGCGTCACGAGCAGGAACCTGCTGCGAAGTTCCGGCCGGTTCGTGGACGTGGAGTGACCGTCGGCGAGCGCCGCGCTCGCCGGGGCGATCGCCCCGAGGCAGGCGGCGGCGACGGCCGCGCTCGCCACTACTCGGCTCAGCTGCATGTGCTACTCCTCTGGGATATTCCTGAACGACCGCTCCGTTCGCTGCAGCGGGAAACCTTTGCGCGCATTGATCGATTGGAGCGGCTCGCACCACACCGAGAGTATTTACGCAATTACTCTTCGTGTCCAGAGGAAACTGTGTTCGATGAACTTTGCGAAATAGACCCCATAAACGGCTGATAAGTGGCGTCTTATCCAGATATGCCGGTATCGCCCGGCCGGGCGGCGCGCCCTCCGCCGGGCCACCGGCCGCCCGCGATCGACGCACCGATCGCGGCGCCGAACGACGCGCCCGGCGGCCGCGTCCCGGCGGTGGACGACGGGCGCGCACGCAGGTGGTCGCCCCGGCGGCGACGCCCTGGCAGGCCCGTGCTCCGTCGCGAGCGGGGCGGCTCAGCGGGGCGCCCGGCACGGCGATCGTCCGCCGGCCGGATCGGCGGGACGCTCGGCGCTCGCGCGGCCATGGCGCGCCCCGGTCAGGCCGAGACCCCGTCGCCTGTCACCACTGGAAACGCCGGTGACCGGACCGCGCAGGCGCGGGCATCCGGCACCGGTGCATCGGACCGCGCCGGATCGCACGCGCGTTCCGGGCACCGACCGGCGCGGCGGACGACGTCAGGTCTCCGGCGCGCCCCAGTCGGGCGGGACGCCCGGCGGCAGCAACCGGCGGCGGCGCGGCGTGTCGCGGCCGGACTCCCCCGGCTCCTTCGCCCCGGGCCACGGCTTGGCGACCCGGGCGGCGAGGACGAAGTCCTTGCGCAGCGGGTGCCCCTCGAAGCCGTCGGGCAGCAGCAGCGGCCGCAGGTCCGGGTGGCCGTCGAAGACCACCCCGAACATCTCGTACGTCTCGCGCTCGTGCCAGTCCGCGCCCCGGTAGACCCCGGTGAGGGTGGCCAGCCGCGGCGCGTCCCGGTCGACCGCGGTGCGCAGCAGCAGCCGCCGGCGGGCGGCCACGTCGTACACGTGCGCCACGACCGCGATCCGGTCCGGCGGCTCGTCCACCCCGGTGAGCCAGTCGAAGAACGTCATGCCCAGCCGGTCCCGGGCGAAGGCCGCGAGCTCCGGCCACAGCTCGGGCGCGACCTCGGCGGTGAGCTCGCCGAACGACTCCGACAGCCGCACGCGCTCGCCGTACCGGTCGCGCAGCGCGGCCCGCACGTCCGCGGCGGACGCCTCAGCGCTCATCCGCGGCCTCCCGTCGCTCCGCGGCGAGCCGCTCCTCGAGCCGGGCGAGGCCGTCGAGCAGCGCCTCGGGCCGGGGCGGGCACCCGGGCACGTACACGTCCACCGGGATGAGCTGGTCGACGCCCTTGGTCACGCAGTAGGAGTCCCAGTACGGCCCGCCGGAGTTGGCGCACGCCCCGAAGGAGATCACGTACTTGGGGTCGGGCAGCTCCGCGTACAGCCGCCGCACCGCCGGGGCGATCTTGTCGGTGACCGTGCCGGAGACCACCAGGACGTCCACCTCGGCCGGGGCGGGCTCCCCGGCGTCGCCGGACGGCGCCGTATGGCCCGCCGCGAAGGCGGCGAACTCCACCGCGCAGCAGGCGAGGCCCACGTCGAACACCCACAGCGCGTACCGGCGGCCGCCGGCGTCGAGGGTGAGGCGCAGCGGCGCGGTCGCCGGCCGCGCCTGGGGGCCCTGGTCCGGGCGCCTCACGGGCATCGGCAGATCCGTCACCGCCATGTCGCCCTCCTCTCCTCGGGACTCCTTTTCCTATTGTCCGGACGCACGCGGGTGCCCCGTCCGCCGCAAGGTCGCCCGGCGGTTACCCAGCGCAGCCAAAGGTTGATCGTTGATCAGGTAAAAGATCGCTAAATGGACGAATATCACCCCTAATGTGACATTTGTGCCTCGACTCCGGTCCGCCGCGTGTCTCGCGTCGCTCGCCCTGCTGGCGGCGTGCGGCACCGCCCCGCGCCCGCCCACCGGCCCCGCCGCGGACCGGGTCGTGGTGCCGTCCGGGCCCGCGTTCGTCGACTTCGTCGACCCCGCGCGCGTCCCCGGGCTCGGCATCGGCACGATCGCCCGGGACGACCCGCAGGTGCACCTCACCTACCCGACCCTCGCCGGCGCGCCCGCCCTCGGCCGCGGCCTGCACGCCTGGCTGCGCGGCGTGGCCCGCGACCGCGTGCCCGCGGCCCCGCGCCGCGGCGGCGGCAAGCAGGCGGCCGGGCGGCGGGCGATGACCGCCGACTGGCGGCTCACCGCGGCCACCGGCGACATGCTCGGGGTGCGGTTCCGCCTCGGCGAGCCGGCCGGCGACCGCTGGGCGAACGGCTTCGCCACCTTCTGGTACGACCGCCACGGCGCGGCCCTCCACCCCTCGGCGGACCTGCTGCGGCCCGGCGCGCTCGCCGCGCTCGCCGACACCACCCGGCGGCGCGTCCGGACCCGGCGCACCGGCGTCGCCCCCGACAAAATCACGCCCGACCCGGTGCTGTTCGACTCGCTCAACTTCACCCGCCGCGGCGACCTCGTGGTCGAGCTCGACGACCCGCGGATCGGCGCGACCGAACGCGTCGCGGTCGAGATCCCGGCCGCCACCGCCGCCGCCCTCCTGTCCGACCTCGGCCGCCGGGCCCAGGCCGCGGTCCGCGCCTCCGTGCCCGAGGCGACCCCGCCGCCCACCGAGCCCCCGGCCGCGGAGCCGGACGCCGTGCCCCCGCGCGCCGTCCGGGGCGGGGCCGACTGCACGGCGCGGCCGTGCGTCGCGCTCGCCTTCGACGACGGCCCGGGGCCGTACACCGCCGCGATCGTCCAGGCCCTGCGGCGGCACCGGGCGTGCGGCACGTTCTTCGTCCTCGGCGGCAACGCCGCGGCCCGCCCCGACCTGGTCCGGAACGCGGACACCGGCTGCGGCCTCGTCGCAAGCCACACCTGGTCACACCGCGACCTCACCACGCTCACCCCGAGCGAGGCCGCCGACCAGATCGCCCAGGGCCGGCACGCGGCCGGCGCGGCGACCGGCACGCCGCCCGCGCTCGTGCTGCCGCCGTACGGGCGCTCGGACCCGCGGGTGGCCGCGATCGCGCGGCGGCTCGGCGTGACGCTCGTGCACCCGGACGTGACCGTCGCCGCCGGCGCCGGGCCCGACGCGATCGCCGCGCGGGCGCTCGCCGCCGCCCGCCCGGGCGCGGTCGTGCTGCTGCACGAGAGCCGCGCCGTCGCCGAGGCGCTGCCCCGCGTGCTCGACGCCCTCGCACGCCGGGGATACATCTTTGTCACCGTCGCCGACCTGGGCCGATAGCGGCCGGCGGCACCGGTGCGGCACGACCGGTCGCGGCAGGTGCACGGTACGCTGAAGAAGACGCCGGTATCCGGCGCGCGTTTTGCCGGAGACACGCAGGGCCGCGCGGGGCACCCGCCCGCGCGCGTCGTATAGTGGGCCATCGTGACGAAGACCATGCTGTTCGCCCGTCGCCACGTCGATTTCGGCCGGCTGGCGGCGACGCTGTGTCGCCCTGTGACGCTTCGGGCCTGAGGACGCGGCCACGCCCTCCGTCGGGCCCCGACCCGGGACGGGTCTCCTGCGCGTAGTCCCCTCGTCGACGACGGGGCGCCTCGGGTACGGCGGGGCGCCGGCACCGCGATCGACCCCCACCGCGTGCGACCCAGGACACGGACTCACGGGTCGCGCGGCGATGATGTTCGTACCGAACCCGACTTAGCATGTAGGCGACAAGCGCGCCGCGATCATCTCGGTTCCGGCGCGCACCGGGAGGACTGAGCTGTGATCGAGCGCAGCGAGGCAACCACAGACAGCGGCACCCTGGCCGTGGGGCCGGCCAAGGAGATCCTGTGATCGAGATCGAGATCGGCAGCAGGAAGGGCGGCCGCACGCCCGCCGCGAGGCCGGAGGGGGAGGCCCGATGACCAAGCAGGTCCGGCAGCTTGACCGCGTGATCATCCGTTTCGCGGGCGACTCGGGCGACGGCATGCAGCTCACCGGCGACCGCTTCACCGCGGAGACCGCCGAGTTCGGCAACGACATCTCCACCCTGCCGAACTTCCCCGCGGAGATCCGCGCGCCGGCGGGGACGTTGCCGGGCGTGTCGAGCTTCCAGCTCCACTTCGCCGACCACGACATCCTCACCCCCGGCGACGCCCCGAACGTGCTCGTCGCGATGAACCCCGCCGCCCTCAAGGCGAACCTCGGCGACCTGCCGCGCGGCGCGGACATCATCGTCAACACCGACGAGTTCACCAAGCGCAACCTGCAGAAGGTCGGCTACGACAGCAACCCGCTCGAGGACGGCTCGCTGGAGCAGTGGCGGGTGCACGCGGTGCCGCTCACCTCGCTCACCGTCAAGGCGCTCGAGGGCTTCGACATCTCCAAGAAGGACGCCGAGCGCGCCAAGAACATGTTCGCCCTCGGCCTGCTGTCCTGGCTGTACAACCGGCCGACCGAGGCGACGATCCGGTTCCTGGAGACCAAGTTCGCCAAGAAGCCGGAGATCGCCAAGGCGAACATCGCGGCGTTCCAGGCGGGCTGGAACTACGGCGAGACCACCGAGTCGTTCTCGGTCTCCTACGAGGTGAAGCCGGCCCGGCTCGCCCCCGGCACCTACCGGAACATCACCGGCAACCAGGCGCTGGCGCTCGGCCTCGTCGCGGCCTCGGTGCGGTCCGGGCTGCCGCTGTTCCTCGGCTCCTACCCGATCACCCCGGCCTCCGACATCCTGCACGAGCTGTCCAAGCACAAGCGGTTCGGGGTGCGCACCTTCCAGGCCGAGGACGAGATCGCGGGCGTGGGCGCCGCGCTCGGCGCGTCGTTCGGCGGGTCGCTCGGCGTCACCACCACCTCGGGCCCGGGCGTGGTGCTGAAGTCGGAGACGATCGGCCTCGCGGTCGCCACCGAGCTGCCGCTGATCATCGTGGACGTGCAGCGGGCCGGCCCGTCCACCGGCATGCCGACCAAGACCGAGCAGGCCGACCTGCTGCTCGCGCTGTTCGGCCGCAACGGCGAGTCGCCGGTGCCGGTGGTCGCCCCGGCCACGCCGTCCGACTGCTTCGACGCCGCGATCGAGGCGGCGCGGATCGCGCTGAAGTACCGCACCCCGGTGTTCCTGCTCTCGGACGGCTACCTCGCCAACGGCTCCGAGCCGTGGCGGGTGCCCGACCCGGACGAGCTGCCGGACATCTCGGTGCCGTTCACCACCGAGCCGAACGGCGAGAACGGCGCCTTCCTGCCGTTCAAGCGCGACCCGGAGACCCTCGCCCGCCCGTGGGCGGTCCCGGGCACGGCCGGGCTGGAGCACCGCATCGGCGGCCTGGAGAAGTCCGACGGAGCGGGCAACATCTCGTACGACCCGGACAACCACGACCTGATGGTGCGGCTGCGCCAGGCGAAGGTGGACGGCATCGACGTGCCGGACCTCGAGGTCGACGACCCGACCGGGGACGCGCGGGTGCTCGTGCTCGGCTGGGGTTCCACCTACGGCCCGATCGCGGCCGCGGTGCGGCGGGTGCGCGCCGCGGGCGGCAAGGTCGCCCAGGCCCACCTGCGCCACCTCAACCCGCTGCCGAAGAACACCGGCGACGTGCTGCGCTCCTACGACAAGGTGCTGCTGCCGGAGATCAACCTCGGGCAGCTGGCGATGCTGCTGCGGGCGAGGTTCCTCGTGGACGTCATCAGCTACAACCGGGTGCGCGGCCTGCCGTTCAAGGCCCAGGAGCTGGCCGGAGTGATCCAGGACGTGATCGACAGTGAGTGAGTCCCTCAACGGCAAGGGCCTGCGGCTCGTCCCGAAGGCCGACGGCAAGCAGACGCTGAAGGATTTCAAGTCCGACCAGGAGGTCCGGTGGTGCCCGGGCTGCGGTGACTACGCGATCCTGGCGGCGGTGCAGTCCTTCCTGCCCGAGCTCGGCATCAAGCGCGAGAACATCGTGTTCGTCTCGGGCATCGGCTGCTCCTCGCGGTTCCCGTACTACATGAACACCTACGGGATCCACTCGATCCACGGCCGCGCCCCGGCGATCGCGACCGGTCTCGCCGCCTCCCGGCCCGACCTGTCGGTGTGGGTGGTCACCGGTGACGGCGACGCGCTGTCGATCGGCGGCAACCACCTGATCCACGCGCTGCGCCGCAACATCAACCTGAAGATCCTGCTGTTCAACAACCGGATCTACGGCCTCACCAAGGGCCAGTACTCGCCCACCTCCGAGCTCGGCAAGATCACCAAGTCGACGCCGATGGGCTCGGTGGACCGGCCGTTCAACCCGATCTCGCTCGCGATCGGCGCCGAGGCGTCCTTCGTCGCCCGCACCGTCGACTCCGACCGCAAGCACCTGCAGTCGGTGCTGCGCGCGGCGGCCGAGCACCGCGGCACCGCGCTGGTGGAGATCTACCAGAACTGCCCGATCTTCAACGACAACGCGTTCGAGGACCTCAAGGACCCGGGGACGCGGGACGACATCACCCTGCGCCTGGAGCACGGCAAGCCGATCGTCTCGGCCACCAAGGCGGTACGGCGGGCCGCGAACGGTGCCCTCCCGGGGGTCGACCGCGCGGCCGGGCCCGAGGAGGAGATCCTCGTGCACGACGTGCACAACCCCGACCCGTCGGTGGCGTTCGCGCTGTCCCGGCTCGACGAGCCCGCCTTCCAGCACGTGCCGATCGGCGTCTTCCGCTCGGTGGACCGGCCCGCGTACGAGGACCTGATGAACGAGCAGATCGAGCGGGCGATCGCCGAGCAGGGCAGGGGCGACCTGCGCGAGCTGCTGCTCTCCGGGGACACCTGGCGGGTGAACTAACCTTTTCTCCGGTTTCGGACGGACTGAACGCTGCGGGGCCCGGCATACGCCGGGCCCCGCGCGCGTTTTCCAACCGGTTTTCCGCACCGCTGGTCCAGACATCCGCAAACACGGTTTCCGCGCCACCGAAAATCGCGCCGCGGCGCCGCCCGTTTCGTCCCGGTCGCGGCCGATGCGGAACATCATTTTGACCCTCCGGATATGTCAAGATCGGCGTAGGATTCACGTTTGTTCGATAGCCGAAGCGAGTTCGGGCCGGGGAGGACGGAGGGCGGCGGCGTGGCGGAGCCGGATTTCTGGGGCGGGGCGCGGGCGCTGGTGACCGGCGCGTCCGGATTCATCGGGGCCCATCTGACGCGGCGCCTCGCCGAGCTCGGCGCGGTGGTGCACGCGGTGAGCCGCCGCCCCGGGCGGGTCTCGGAGCACGGCGAGGTGTGGCACGCCGCCGACCTCGCCGACCCGGAGGCCGCGCTCGGGCTCCTCCGGCGCGTCCGCCCGGACTACGTGTTCCACCTCGCGAGCGCGGTGACCGGGGCGCGGGACCCGGGCATCGTGCGCGCCACGCTCGACGGCAACCTGGGCGCGGCGGTGAACCTGCTCGCCGCGGCCACCGAGGTCCCGCTCCGCCGCCTGGTGCTCGCGGGCTCGGTGGAGGAGCCGCGCGAGGGCGACCCCACGCCGCAGTCGCCGTATGCGGCCGCGAAGTGGGCCGCCACCGGGTACGCGCGCATGTACCACGCGCTGTGGGGCGTGCCGGTGACCGTGCTGCGCGTGGCGATGGTGTACGGCCCGGCGCAGCCGGACACCCGCAAGCTCGTGCCGTACGTGACGCTCAAGCTGCTGCGCGGCGAGGACCCGGAGGTCGGCAGCGGCACCCGCCTGGTGGACTGGGTGTACGTCGACGACGTGGTGGCGGCGTTCCTGCGCGCCGCCCGGGCCGAGGCGGCGGTGGGCCGGGTGCTCGACGTCGGCGGGGGCGGCCAGGTGACGGTGCGGGAGACCGTGGAGCTGCTCGCCCGGATCGCCGGCGGCCGGGGCCGGCCGCGGTTCGGCGCGGTGCCGGACCGCCCGCTCGACCGGCCGCAGGTCAGCGACATCGGCCCCACGGCCGAGGCGCTCGGCTGGCGGCCGACGGTGAGCCTGGAGGAGGGCCTGCGGCGCACGGTCGCCTGGTACGCCGCGCACCACTGAGCCCGCGCCCGGGAAATACCGCGATCGGCGAAATGTACGCCATTTTTCCCGGTCGCCGAACCCGGCGTCGCCTCCCGCCGCCCGAATGGATGTCCTGAATCGGTCACGCCGCGGTCTTGACGGACGCGCCGGTAATAGTCTTTGCACTGCCCTTTGCGGTGCGCGGAATGCGCCGCCGGACGCCCGGGGATCCGGGCGATGAATTCCGGGGCGGACACGATGCCGAAATCCGGCTATCGTGTCACGGCGAAAGCAGATATCACTGACAATGGGGACCATTCCCCAGGCCGCGCGGCTCCGGGCCTGAAATGCCCCGATCGTTACCTGAAAGGCTGTTGATGCGTTCGGTGGTGAATCTCACGGTGCACGGCATCGGCCCGCCGTCCCGCCCGTTCGAGCCCGGCGAGCAGGACACGTGGGTGACCGTCGAGCAGTTCGAGCAGGTGCTCGACGCGGTGGCCGGCCGCCCGGACGTCCGCCTCACCTTCG